>JALYGT010000083.1 GCA_030776965.1 Actinomycetota bacterium | reverse complement strand
TACGTCGAGCGGGTTCTAGCAGCCACTCTCCGTCCCGGACAGCTCGTGGTAATGGATAACCTGGCTGCACACAAGGGGAAGAGGGTTAAAGAGATCGTTGAGAAGCGAGTGTGCGAGCTTCTGTACCTGCCGCCTTACTCGCCGGACTTCAACCCCATAGAAGAGGCTTTCTCGAAGGTCAAAGGACTCTTGCACAAAGCCGAAGCTCGTAGTCGGGAGGCTTTAGTGGAGGCGATGGGCGCAGCGCTCGCTGCGGTCGGTGTCTCAGACGCACGAAGTTTCTTCGAACATTGCGGGTACTACCAGCCCAACTACCGTGAAACACGCTGTAAAAACCCTTGCCTACTGAGCTGAGCTATCGGCATTGAGCACCGGGCCTCGACTGGTGGCATCATTCTCCTAAGAGCCTGTTTGGTATAGGTGAGGGTTAAACCTGTTAGCATTGTGGCGTATGCAGAGGCCTCTTCTCCAGCTTTTTCAGTAAACTCATGTAAGGTGTATTACACTAAAACCAAATGTCCTTGAGCCTTCTTAGAAGTATTCTCCATAACATTGGAGTGGTACTAGTGGGACTCGGTTTTGCCTATCTTGGCACGAGAGTAGATTTACTTCTCGGTATCAGGAGATTCCATTCTTTTCTGACAACGACAGCGGGGTGGCTCCTTGTAATCATCGGTTTTCTCCTGCGAGTCTGGGCAACCTTTCACTTTTATCAGCAGCGAATGAAAGTGATCTCACTCGCCCCCCAACGGGCACTTATTACCTCAGGTCCGTACAGTTTCTCAAGAAATCCGCTGTATCTTGGCGGAAATGGCTTCGTTTTTTTCGGAGCAGCGCTACTTCTTGGATCGCCAGCTGCACTTGTTCTAACCATACTCCATCTTCCCTTAGCAGATCGTATGATCAGGCGGGAGGAGAAGCAGTTAGCACAGGACTTTGGCTCAGAGTGGAGAGCCTACAGAAACCGAGTACGTAGATGGCTCTAAGAGCTTGTTTTGCAGAGTTGAGGGTTGAGATGGTTATGTACGCTCGGTGAATGAGAAAGATTTACACCACCGACCTCTCTGAGGAGGAATGGACCTGCCTGAAAAACTATCTTCCGGCCTTAAAGCTACCGGGCAAAATGCATACACACGCCCTGCGCGAGATCTTCGACACCATCTTCTACGTCCTCAAAAGCGGCTGTCCCTGGCGGCTTTTGCCCGGTGGCTTCCCGCCCTGGCAGACGGTCTTTTACCATTTCCGAAAGTTCCGCTTGAGCGGGCTATGGTTCTTGATCCTCAAGGCTCTGCGTGCGGCAGAGAGGAAGCGCAACGGCAAAGACCCCAACCCCTCCGCGGCGATCGTGGACTCTCAGAGCATAAGACCACAGAGGAGTCGGCGGGCCGGGACGGCGACGACGCTCATAGAAAGGGCTACGATGCCCACAGGCACGTCAAGGGCCGAAAGCGTCATCTGTTGGTGGACACCCTGGGCTTGCCGCTCTCAGTCTATGTCACCCTGGCGGATGTTCAGGACCGGGTGGGGGCGCGCTGCTTGTTAGCGGGACTGAAGCCCCTGGTGCCGCGCCTGAAAAAGATCTGGGCTGACGGAGCCTACGGCGGGCCGAGGCGGCGAGCCACTTTCAACATGGTGTCAAGACGAGGGTGGTTGGGAGCTTGAGGTCGTTGGACGCAACACAAACGCCTCTGGCTTCGAGCTCATACCCAAGAGATGGATCGTGGAGCGGACCTTCTCCTGGACAAACCGCAACCGCAGGATGAGCAAGGACTATGAGCGGAAAGTCCAGACCAGCGAGACTTTCGTCGAGGTTGCGATCATCCGTCTCATCTTGAGGAGACTGGCTAGATCGGCGCGAATCTAACAAAGCACCTCTGGGTCCTCGTTCCCCCAAAGCGACCTGACGCCGGTCGGCACTCAAGTGCGTCGGCACCGACGTACGGTGTGGGGCACCGGACGTATGTTGGTCGATGCTATGGCGCCCGGTTGGCCTCAGGTTTCCGCCATGTGAGGGGACGGACCTGTTCGGTCTTTCCTTCCATGATCAAGGATCCATCCTCGGTGCGATGCAGCCGCCATGTCTCACCTTCGATGTACCCGACCTTCTCCACGTCGGGGTAATGGATGACTTCGTGCGCCATACGGGTTCCGAAGATGAGGTAGGCGCAGGGCGCGTCCGAACAGTTCACGACCTGGTGGGCGTTCGCCGCGCCCGCCGGCCAGCAGGCTGCGTCGCCGGGATGTAGCAGGTGGGCGCCATCCTCCTCGACCACGGTCGCCTCGCCCGAGATGACGTAGAGGAACTCGTCTTCCTCCTCGTGCCAGTGCCTCTCGGAGGAGCGCGACCCCGGTTGCAGCGTCTCGACGGCGGCGCCGAACTGGGTCAACCCGCCCGCGTCGGAATAGCGCAGCCGCTCGAAGGCGCCGTACTGCTCCGCCCGTCCGTCGGTCCCGCGTTCTGCCGGTGGCTGATCTTTTCGAATGATCATCTCGGCCCTCCCAAACTGTGCCATGCCCGTAGGTGAACTTGGCTTCGCCTCCCTCGAAGTACCCGTGCAAGGTGAGCCGGTTTCATGTGATGAGGCAGACCGTGATCGATTCTACAGCAGAGGCGCATTACGCGACGCCTAACCAGTACGTAGACGCTGTGCGCTCGGTAACCCCCCGGAAAAGACTATCCCGACCCTCAACTCTGCAAAACAGGCTCTAAGAGATGCCTTGAACAGGGAGGAAGCTTTATGTCGTCTTCAAGCCTCATCCGCTTGGCCAGGCTGGCGGCCCTGGCCGGTGGCGTGCTGATCGTGATTACGGGGGTTGTGGGGCTCGTCGCCCTCGACTACGAAAAATTTCGACGAAACCGCCCGAACGGGCGCTTACGCTGTCACCGCTTTGCTGTACCTGCTCGCCGTTATATTGGAATTGACGAGGGCTACTTTGTCGCAGTGACCGGCATCACTTGAATATAGGAGCGTCGCTCTAGGTTTCAGCCTTTTTCAGGAAAGCGGTAATGTTCACTATGGCGTCGGACCTGTGTTCGTCTTGAATAGCAATAGCCTCGGTGACATCCTTGGCCTTGCAGGCCTCGAGAAGTGCCCGGTGGTACTTTTGGGCCCGCTCGCCCCAGGTAGAGTCGGAGATTGCACTTCGGTATGCTTCGGAAACTTGCCAGAGGACCTCTATCATGCGGTAGAGCCTCGGTAGCCTGGCGCGCTCAAAGAGCGTAAAGTGAAAATCCCGATTGGCCTCGACGTATCTCGAAAAGTCGTCGGCTTTCACGAGCTCGTCCATATGTGCCGTCAGAGCTTCAAGACGCTGGATAAGCTCTGCATCGACTTTCGGCACGGCCCAGCGGGTCGCCTCTGTCTCCAGAAGGCTCCTTATGAGGTAGATCTCCTCTAATTCTTCCAGCGAGAGCTCGACCACGGTATAGCCGCGGTGGGGCTGATAGGCCACTTGCCCCTCGGCTTCCAAGGCCTTGAGCGCCTCCCGAACCGGCACCCGGCTGACGTTGAGACGCTCCGCGAGTTTTTCCTGGCGCACCCGCTCTCCCGGCTTTAACTCGCGAGCCATGATAGCTCGCCGGATCTCCATAAGAACTGCTTCTTGAGAGGTTGGGGGCCTACTGTATCCCCTGCTATCCTCCCGGAAGAACGTCCCTTCGTCAGGGCGACGCGATCCGCCGGTCTTAGCGTCAAAGTGATCCATAGACTAATGAAAGGCCGGTATGCCGGTGAGGGCGCTGCCCAGCACGAGGGTATGCACCTCGTCCGTGCCCTCGTACCTCCTCACGCTCTCCAGGTTGTTCGCGTGGCGTATCACCGGGTACTCCAGTGTTATGCCGTTACCGCCGAGGATGGTGCGTGCCTCCCGCGCGATCCTAATCACCTCCCTGACGTTGTTGAGCTTGCCGAATGAGATCTGCTCGTGCCTAAGCGCCCCGGCATCTTTCATGCGCCTAATGTGCAGCGCGACTATGATTCCCTTTCCTATCTCTAGCAACATGTCTACGAGCTTCTGCTGCGTCAATTGGAAAGAGGCGATCGGCTTTCCGAACTGGACGCGGTTCATCGCGTACTCTAGCGCGCACTCGTAGCAATCCCGCGCTGCCCCTATCGAGCCCCAGATGATACCGTAGCGGGCCTCGTTCAAGCAGCTGAACGGTCCGTGTAGTCCTCTTGCCTCCGGGAGCATCGCGCTCTCCGGCAGGCGGCAGTCCTCAAGATGCAACTCGCACTGGACTGAGGCACGCAAGGACACCTTGTGCTCGATGTCTGTGGCGGAGAAGCCGGGCGTGCCGGTCGGGACCAAAAAGCCTCGAACGCCGTCGTCGGTCTGCGCCCAGACGATCGCGACGTCGGCGATGGTACCCATCCCGATCCAGCGCTTGCTGCCGTTCAAAACCCAGTCGGAGCCCTCCTTATGAGCGAAGGTCTTCATGTTGGCCGGGTCACTGCCGGCCTCGGGTTCGGTGAGGCCGAAGCAGCCGATAACCTCGCCGCGGGCCATCCTGGGGAGCCACTCTTCTTTCTGCTCCTCGCTTCCGAACTTGTGGATGGCGTCCATCGCCAGAGATCCCTGTACAGAGACGAAGGTCCTAAGTCCCGAGTCCCCGGCCTCGAGCTCCATGCAAGCGAGACCGTACTCCACGGCGCTCCTGCCGGCGCAGCCGTAACCTTCGAGATGCATCCCGAGCAGGCCTAGCTCTCCCATCTCCGGTACGATCTCGCGTGGGAAAATAGCCCTCTCCCACCAGTCCTTGATGTGCGGTTCGATCTTCTCCTCCACGAACTCCCGAACCTCTTTGCGTACCCGAAGCTCCTCGTCGGTAAGCAGCGCGTCAAGATCCAATAAATCAAGGTCTTCGCGACGGACAGAGCTGAGCCCGCTAGCCCTTTTCGTGGCGACAGTCTCTCGGGAATCTCGCATGTCCTTCATGGTACAACCTCACCGGAAATACATACTTTATTCACTTGCCAAGTCTACCCTGGCTGGGGCATAGGAAACGCGAGTCGAGGTTGAAAGTTAAGCCCACATCCGCATGGATAGCCTCAAGGCCGTCATCGGGTGCTGGCTTTATGATCGCATTGGATGCTTCGATGCTTCGACGTCACCTGGTGCTGCAGCCCCGTCATAGACTCCCTTAGTATTACTGTCGCTCGCGTCGCCAGCCTCCTGGTTCTTCCACATCGAGTCCGGTATCATACCGGGTTCAACTCGATGGCGAAACCGTGGTAGGTGGAGGGGAATCCGCCTCGTTTGTACGGCGCACGAGGGTGCGTATCCGGCTAGGAGTTACGGGGAGCGTTGAGATCGAATCCGGCATTCTCAGCGCGTCCTCGACCGCGCCGGCTACTGCCGCGCCGCATCCTACGGCCCCTCCCTCGCCGGCCCCCTTGAGCCCCAAAGGATTGTCGGGGGATGGAGCGTCCTCGCAGATGAGGGTCTCTACCCGCCGAGGGACCTCGGACGCCGTCGGCTCCATATAGTCGATGAAGGTTGCGGCAAGGGGCTGCCCTGCGTCGTCGTAGCGGAACTCTTCGAGCAAGGCTCCCCCTAAGCCCTGTGCCGCCCCTCCTACGAGTTGTCCCTCAACGAGCGTGGGATTGACCGCACGGCCGACCTCGTAGGCGACGAAGTAGCGAAGGATCTCTACCCCTCCGGTCTCCGGATCTACCTCCACCTGCGCCAGGTGCACGCCGTAGGGGTAGGTCATGTGGTCCACGGAGAAGGTGCGACGGGTACCTAGACCCGGCGCCTCTTCCCTGGCTACGCCGCTGTGCGGCTCGCAGGCGGCCGCGATCTCGCCCAAGGATACTGATTTGTCGGGCGAGCCTGCAACCCTTACCTCGGACGACTTCAGGCGCAGGTCCTCGGTCGAGGCCTCGAGCATCTCGGCCGCCACCCGCAGTGCCTTTTCAGCCGTCGCCTTCGCCGCGAGCATCACCGCGCTGCCTCCCACCACGGTCGAGCGGCTCGCCCACGAACCTACCCCATCGGGCAACAGCTCGGTGTCCGTGTGCACCACCTCGATCTCTTCCGGGGGGACACCCAGTTGGTCTGCTGCGATCTGGGCAAGTACCGTCTCGATCCCCTGCCCAAGCGAGGTACCCCCCGTGAGCACTCGGACGGCACCGGTGGGGTCCACCTCGACGGTGGCCTCCTCGTAAGGGCCGAGGCCACTCTTCTCAAGAAAGTAACCGATACCGGTGCCGATCAAGCGCCCCTGATTTCGTAGCTCCTGAGCTTCCTCCTCCCAATCCTCGAAGCCGGAGTGCGCAAGCGCCTTCTCCAGCAACCCCTTGTAGTCGCCGGCGTCGAGAACGACGTTGGTGCCAAGCGTCGACAACGGTCTGGTATGCGGCATCTCCGAACTGTCGAGCAGGTTGATCCTCCGCAGTTCTAGCCGATCTACGCCGAGCTCCGCGGCCGCCACGTCAAGCAGGTGCTCACGGGCGAACGTTGCCTCGAAGCGCCCCGGACCACGAACGGTTCCGCACGGGGTCTTGTTGGTCAGCGCGACGTGGGCTGTGCCTTCGTAAGCCGGAACCCTGTAGGGGCCAGGTAGCATGGCCAGCGTCAGATCGGCGACGATGACGCCGTGGGTGCGGATGTAGGCACCGGTGTCCTGCCACACCTCGTCACGCAGGCCCAGCAGGTTGTGTTGATCGTCGAAGGCTGCTTCGAGACGGCGCACCTGCTCGCGGGAATGGTTGGTCGCCACGAGGTGCTCTTGCCGATCCTCAATCCACTTTACCGGGCGTCTGGTCTCGCGGGCGAGGTATGGCACCAGGAAGTCCTCCGGGTAGAACTCGCCCCTGACCCCGAAGCCACCCCCCGCGTCGGACTTCTTCATGCTGATCCGGCTAAGGGGCATCCCCAGCATCTGCGAGAGCACCCGACGGTTGAAGTGCGGCACCTTGGTGGCACCCCAGATGGTGAGGTGATCGCTCCCGGCATCGTACTCGGCCACGAGCCCTCGGGTCTCGATCGGAACCCCCGAGTGTCGCCCGACCTTGACCTCTGTCTCGACCACGCGAGCCGCATTCTGGAACGCCTCCTCGACGTCCCCGTAGCCCATGGAGAGAGTCGCAGCCTCGTTTCCGGCTTCTTCTCTGAGTTGCGGGGCATCTTCCTCGATCACCTCGCGAGCTTCCAGGGCGACCGAGAGTTCCTCGTATTCCACCTCGACGAGCTCGGTGGCATCTTCGGCGAGGTAGGGATCCTCGGCCAGCACGACGGCGATGGGTTCTCCCACGTAGCGCACCCTGTCGCGCGCCAGTATGGGCTGCAAGAAATCGTCGAGTTGGTGCTCGGTGCGCGTGCGGACCGGGATGGGCCTTGCCCAGGCAAGCTCCTCTCCGGCGAGCACGATTTCAACCCCGTGAAGGGCAAGCGCCTTATCCGCCCGGACATCCAGGATCCGGGCGTGAGCATAAGGAGATCTGAGCACCCTCATCCACAGTTGTCCCACGCGGTTGACATCGTCGACGAAGTGGCCGAGGCCGCGCAGCAAGCGTCGATCTTCCAGACGCCTGATGCGTCGTCCGATGATGCTCATTGATCGTGGCCCTCTGTGTCATGAAGGGGAGATACGCCCTCTGTCTTACCTTCGTGGGTTTCTGAAGTATCCGTGTCATCGGTCGCGGCCTCCGACCCTCCGTTCTTACCCGCCACGTCCAACACCGCCTCGACGATGCTCTGGTAGCCCGTGCACCGGCACAGGTTGGATGACATGGCCTCCCTTATCTCTTCCTCCGAAGGATCTACGTTCTCCCTTAGAAAGCCGGTCGCCAGCATCAGGAAACCGGGAGTACAGAACCCGCACTGCAACCCATGGTGGGTAGAGAAGGCTTCCTGCAGCGGATTGAGTTGCCCGTACGACTCCAGGCCTTCGACGGTCTCGACCTCACACTCGTCAGCCTGAACTCCGAAGACAAGGCAGGACCTGACGGGGAGGCCATCGAGCAGCACCGTGCATGCACCGCAGATCCCATGCTCGCATCCAAGGTGCGTCCCCGTGTAGCCGAGATCGTGGCGCAACACGTCGGCGAGGGTACGCCGGGACTCGACGTCGGCTTCGTGAAGGCGACCGTTGACGGTGATCCTCACAGAGTGGATGTCCTTCAAGAAGAATCTCCTTCTTACGCTTCTTGTGACTCTTTGATCGCGGCCCGCAAATAGTCCGGCGTGATGGGGAGTCGGTCGATCTCGATGTCGAGATGAGCCAGGGCATCGGCTACTGCGCTGGCGACGGCCGCGGGTGCCCCCATGGTGCCACCCTCTCCCATCCCCTTGGCCCCCGTTTCGGTGTACTCGCAGGGCGTCTCCAGGTGCAAGATCTCGATGTTGGGGATTTCTGTTGCGGTCGGCACCAGGTAATCCATCAACGAGGAGGTGACCAATTGCCCCTCGTCGTCGTAGACTAGTTGCTCGTACAGCGCCGCGGCGATCCCCTGGGTCACGCCTCCCCGTACCTGACCCTCGACGATCATCGGGTTGATCATGACCCCGCAATCCTCCGCGACCATGTAGCGGTCTATACGAACGTCTCCCGTCTCCGGGTCGATCTCTACGATAGCGCCGTGGGTCGCATTCGAGAACGTGCCCGGGGGGTCGAAGCTGGCATTCGCCTCCAGCGTTCCCGCCGCTCCCTCCGGCAGCCGTTGGGCCTCCAGGTGGGCTGCGCGTGCCACTTCGGCTACCTCCACGTGACGGTCGGGGGATCCGCTTACAGAGACCTTGCCGTCTTCAAGCGTGAGATCCCTGGGATCGGCCTCGAGCAGGTGGCTCGCGACCTCCTTGATCCGCTCCGCGAGGAGTGTGCCCGCCTTCTTGGTCGCTCCACCCCCGATGACCGCCGAGCGGCTGGCAAAGGTGCCCCAGCCGTAGGGAGTTGCCTCGGTGTCTCCCTGACGCACCAGAATCTTCTCGGGAGCTATGCCCAACTCGTCGGCAGCGATCTGGGCGAGGGTAGTCTGGTGTCCCTGCCCGTGTCCGCACGTGCCAACGCTGACGGCAACGTTCCCCGAAGGGTCCATCCTCAGGTGAGCGTTGTCGCCGCCCGGAGTGATACCCATCTTCCTGATGGCGAACGCGCGAGTCCCGTAGCCTGTTCGCTCCCCGAAGCAGGAGAAGCCCAAGCCCACCAGCCTTCCCTCACGCCTTGCCTCTTCCTGTCGCTTCTTCCATGTGCTGAAGTCCAGCGCCTCGGCGCACTTCTCCAGTGCCTCGATGTAGCTGCCCGGATCGTAGACGAGCCCGGTCGGGCTCTCGTAGGGGAACTCATCGATGGTAACCAGGTTGCGCCGCCGGATCTCTACCACGTCTATGCCCACGCGCTTCGCGGCCTTCTGCAGCAGACGCTCCATCACGAACGTGAACTGGGGTCGCGACACCCCCCGATAGGGCGCCATGGGAGCTTTGTTCGTAGCCACCGCCCGCGCCCGCGACCAGTAATGCTTTAGACGGTAGGCGCCTGGCATCTCCGCCTGGGCCATGAGCGGCTCGACTCCGCACGTAAACGGGTAGCACGAGTAGGCGCCCACGTCGCAAATGATGTCTGCCTTGAGGGCCAGCAGCTTCCCTTCTTCATCGAAGGCGGCCGAGGCCTCGTACCGTTGCTGGTGACCGTGGAACGAGGCCGTGAGGTTCTCTTGCCGGTCCTCGGTCCACTTCACCGGCCTTTCCAGGCGCTGAGCCGCGACGGACACCAGCAGCTCTTCGCGGCTGACCACGCACTTCTGTCCGAAGCCCCCGCCGACGTCGGGCGCAACTACCCGGATGCGCTGCTGCGGAAGTTCCAGGATCTCCGCGAGCGCGGTGCGTACGATGTGAGGTACTTGTGTGGAGGTGCTCAGGACCAACTTGTCCTCTCGACCGTCCCACTCGGCCAGGCACGCCCGCCCCTCTAGCGGGAAAGCCGAAAGTCGCCCTGTATCGAACTTCGCTTCAACGACCACCTGGGCTTGCTCGAAGACTTCGTCCACCTCGGACTCGTCGGACGCAGGCACGTCGAGCAGTACGTTATCTTCCATCCCCGCGTGCACGGGTCGGGCGTCTTCGGCAAGGGCCGCGTCCAGGGAGACTATCGGTTCCTGGTGGTCGTATTCGACCGCTACGGCTTCGGCGCCGTCCTCCGCAGCGTGAGGGGAGGTCGCCAGGATCATGGCCACCGGTTCGCCGGCGTGGCAGACCTTATCTCCGCAGAGCAGCGGCATCTCGACCCCGACGAACTCGGGACGGTGGAGCACCGGGTCCAGCCCCGGGATGTCCTCCAGGGCGGAGCGGGTGATGACCTCCTCCACGCCGGGCGTCTCCAGGGCATCCTCGACGGATACTTCCTTTATACGCGCCGCGCTGAACGGCGACCGGGTGAAGGCGGCGTAGAGCATCCTCGGGCGTTCGATGTCGTCAACGAACAAACTCCGGCCAGTCAGGTGCCTTGCGTCCTCGGCCCTGGGAACCGATTTACCAACCCATTCGCCGGTAGACAAACCGTTACTCGACATCGCCTGCTGCCTCCATCAGTGCTCTCCGGACCAGCACTGCCGAGAGATCGCGCCTGTATTCCGCGGTGCCCTGAACGTCCGAGGACGGATCTATCGCCTTCGCTGCCTCCTGCCCCGCCTCTTCGAAAGCCTCCCGGCTGACGTCCGCCCCCTCCAGCACGCGCTCTGCCTCTTCGACGCGCAGGGGAACATCTGATACGCCCCCAAGCACCACGCGGGCGGAGCGACACTCTCCGTCATCGATATCTAAAGCGACGGCAGCGGCCACGATGGCGAAGTCCCCGGCGCGCCTGGCGAACTCCTGCATCGAGGCGTGCGGGGCAGGCTTAGGGAAACGCACTTCCGTGATCATCTCATCTGGCTCCAGCTCGGTCATAAAGAAGCCATAGAAGAAGTCGGAGGCCGGGATCACACGCTCGCCTTCGGGCCCGACCGCCACGATCTCGGCGTCCAGCAGCACCGCGAGCAGGCACCACTCTGCCGAAGGGTCTCCGTGAGCGATGCTGCCGCCGAATGTGCCTAAAGTACGGAGCGGATAGTGGCCGACCCAGCGGGCGGCGCGTTTAAGTACCGAGAAGCCTTCGAGGAGTTCAGGATCCTCCATCTCCTCGACCCAGCGGTGCGGCGTCAGCGCCCCAATCTTGAGACCCTCCTCGCAGGGCTCCAGGTACTGCAGGTCCGGGATGCCGGTGATATCAACGAGAGCGGAAGGACGAACCAGTCTGAAGTTCATCATCGGAACCAGGCTCTGGCCACCGGCCAGCAGCTTGGCATCCTCGCCTAGCTCGGTCAGCTGTTCAACAGCCTCTTCTACCGTGTTCGCTCGCTGATACTTGAACGCAGCTGGTTTCACCTCTCCATCCCTTTCACCCCTGAGATCGCCGACCCCAATAAGATCATAACCCCTTATGAAGACTAGCACTTTACAGTTCTGGATACAATATAATATTATAGGAGTTGCAAGGGAAGCAGGGTACAAGAGTGCACTGCGGGGTTGAGAGGGAGATGCACGAAAAGTTACTAGATCTGACCATGCCATTCTCGGAGAGGACCATCCCCGTTCCGGGCCATCCTTGCCCCAGGTTCGAGCCGCTCACCACCCTGGAGCGGGACGGCGTCCGGAACACGACCATGACAATGAGCATTCATACGGGGACGCACATAGATGCGCCCTCACACTTCATCCCGGACGGGGCCGCTATAGACGAAGTTTCGATCGACAGGTTTCGCCGCCCTGGGGTGTGTCTGGACCTCAGAGACCTGGCGGATCCGGGAGCGCCCATCACCCAGGAGCACCTAAAGAAGGCGGGCTTCGACCCGACAGAAGCTAGAGGTACGATCCTCATGCTGGCGAGCGGATGGTCGGATCGGGCATGGGAGAGCGAGAGGCTCTATGAGATGAACCCCTATCTCGCCCAGGACGCCGCCGAGGCGCTCGCGGAGGCATCTCCTTCCGCGCTAGGCTTGGACTTCGCCGTAGACGAGGCCAAGCCGTGGCCCAATCACACCATCCTGCTAGGCGCCGACGTTCTCCTGATCGAGAACCTCATGAGCCTGCCCGAGCTCCCCAGAGACGGCTTCGACGTCATGGCCTTCCCTTTGAAGCTCGTCGGCGAAAACGGGGGGCCGACGCGCGTCGTCGCGGAGCTGAACCGATGAAGATCAGGCGCGTCAACCACCTGGGCATTATCGTGGACGACCTGGATGGCGCGGTGCAGAAGTTCACCGGTCACCTGGGCCTCACGCTGGACCACACTGAGCAGTACGGAGACGAGCTCGATATAGCGTTTTTACCCTGCGGCGAGACGCTGGTCGAGCTGATAAAGCCCATAACCGATCAAGGCTCCAACGCAGATTACCTCCAGCAACACGGACCGGGCATACAGCACGTGGCCTTCGAGGTTGACGACCTCGACGTGGCACTGGCGGAACTGGCCGAACGCGGTGTTGAACCACTTGGCGACGCGCCGCTGCCCGGAGCAGGCGGCATGCGCATCGCCTTTCTCGATCCTCAGCAGTTCGGCGGCATCCTGGTCGAGCTTTGTGAGCCGCTCTCCTGATGGACGAGACGAGGGAGCTGTTGGTCGACCAGCCGGCAGAGGACGTTCTGCGCCTCCGTCTCAACCGTCCTGATCGGCTAAACGCCGTCAACACGCCTCTCGTGAAAGCCCTGCTCGAGGCTTTCGACAACGTAGACGCGCGCGCCGTGATCCTCGGGTCTTCCACCCCGCAGGCGTTCTGCGCCGGCGCGGACCTCGATCTCGAAGACGAGGAACGAGCGAGGGTAAGCGACCTGCTGTACGAGCTCTACGAGAGGATGGTGAAGTTGCCGGTCCCGATAGTCGTGGCGCTCGACGGACACGCGGTCGGGGCTGGGATACAGCTTGCCATCGCCGGAGACCTGCGGGTCGCGGGGCGACGGACGGAGATGCGCGCTGCCGGACCCGGACACGGCTTGGCGGTAGCGGCTTGGGGGCTGCCTTCCCTGGTAGGAAGGGGACATGCGCTGGACTTGTGCCTGACCATGCGCGTCATTGGAGCAGAGGAGGCGCTCGCTGTGGGCCTAGTGGACCGCGTCGAACAGGACCCAGACGGAGCGGCCATCGAGCTCGCCTCCGTCTTCGCCCGGCTGGACCCCGCAGCGGCTAGCAGGGTGAAACGCGTGGTAGCCGAGGCTTCTGGATATCTCGCCGCGCTGCGCGAGGAGAGGTCGGGCAACAACGCATCCTGGTCGGGTTCTGTTGCGGGTTTGAGCGGAGATAGATGACCGAGCTAACGGAAACCGGCCAGGTAGCACCGGAGATGATCCAGGCGTGGCAGCGACACCTGGGAGAGGAGGTTGACGCCGATTCGCTGAAAGCGGAGCTCGTCGAGGGCACGTTACCCCGGGCGTTCCACGAGACAGTGGCGCGCGACCCTGACCAGACCGCTCTGACCATTGATCACGAGACGATTACCTATGGGGAGCTCGACCGCTTCGCCGCCAGAGTGGGAGGCTGGCTTCGAGCGCAGGGCGTTAGCTCGGGGCAGCGGGTCGTGCTATGTGGCAGGAACTCGATCGACTTTGTCATCGCTTACCTCGGGATCTTGAGGATGGAGGGCGTCGTGGTGCCGGCAGGGGCCGCTCTTACCGAGTCCGAGCTGCACCACCTCGTGGAAGACAGCGGTGCCGCGTGTGCGCTGGCGCAGGGTGAGGCGCTCGGCCGGCTGGTGTCGATCTCTCGCGACGACGATACTCCGCTTCGAACGATCGTCGCGCTCGAAGAAGAGGAGACTTCCGACGCTCCGTCTCTACAACAGACAATCTCCGAAGGAAAGCCACTGGAGCTGGGCGACACCGACGGGGACGACGTGGTGATGCTTGCCTACACCTCCGGCACTACGGGACAGCCCAAGGGAACGCCGCTCTCCCACGCTAATTTGCTTGCCTCGACCCGGGCCGCGATGCGGGCGTGGCGGTGGAACGAGAACGACGTGCTCGTGCACGCGCTTCCGTTCTCGCACCAGCACGGGCTCAGCGGCGTTCACATGACGCTACTCTCCGGGTCACGCGGCGTAGTGCACAGCGAGTTCGACCCGGACAGGCTCTGCGCGGCGATCCAGTCCGAGAAGGCCACGGTCCTCTTCGCCGTGCCGGCGATCTACGACAAGCTCGCCGCGTGGGAGGGGATCAAGGAGGCCAACTTTTCCTCGCTCCGGCTCGCCGTAGCCGGTTCTTCGCCTCTGTCTCCCGAGCTGGCCCGAAAGGTTTCGTCGTTCCTGGGCCAGGACGTCCTGGAGCGTTACGGTAGCACCGAGAGCGGGCTGAACGTTTCCAATCCGTACGACGGCTCCCGAAAGTTCGGCTCCGTGGGGTTTCCCCTTCCGGGTACCGAACTGGCCATCGTCGACGATGAGGGACATCACCTTCAACCGGGCGAGGACGGTGAGATAGTGCTGCGAGGTCCCCAGGTGTTCTCGAGCTACTGGGGGCTTCCGGACGCCACCGAGGAGAGCTTTTATCCGGGAGGATGGTTCCGGACCGGCGACGTGGGGAGGGTAGGTCCGGACGACGGCTACCTGACCATCACGGGACGCCTCAAGGAGATGATCATCACGGGTGGGTTGAACGTGTATCCCCGGGAGGTCGAGCTCGTGCTGGAGGAGCACGCGACGGTCGACAACGCGGCGGTCGTGGGCGTCCCGTCGGAACAGTGGGGAGAAGAGGTCGTCGCCTTCATAGTTCCCGCCCAGGATCGTGAGCCAGACACCGAAGAGCTAACGGCCCACGCTCGCGAGCATCTCAGCGCGTACAAGTGCCCGAAGAGGTTCTTCTCAATCGACGATCTCCCTCGAAACGAGATGGGGAAGGTGTTGCGGGACGAGCTGGTCGAGAAAGCCGAAGAAGAGCATGATGCCGGCTCATAGGATGTGGGGAATCGAAAGGAGGATGGGATGGACTTAGGGTTCGAAGGCAAGGTCGCGTTCATCACGGGGGGCAGCAAGGGTATCGGCAGAGAGTGCGCCCGGGTCCTCGCCGAAGAGAGATGCACGGTGGTCGTCACCGCTCGGGGGCAGGAGGCGCTCGAAGAGACGGCGCGGGAGCTGGCCGACGCGACTGGCCAGAAGGTAATGCCGATCGTGGGCGATATGAGCAAGCCGGAAGACGTGGAGCGTGCGGTCGCCGATACTGTTGAATCCTTCGGCAAGATAGACGCACTGATCACCTGCGCGGGTAGCTCACCAGGAGGTCTCCTCGAAGATCTGACGGAAGACGACTGGTTCGGTAGCCTCAACCTGAAGTTCATGGGTTACGTGCGGGCTTGCAGGGCCGTGCTTCCGCGCATGAAGGAGCAAGGGAGCGGGAGCGTAGTTCTCGTGGTGGGCAACGACGGTCTCAAGCCCTCTTACTGGGAGACCACCGCGGGGGTAGCTAACGCCGCCGACATCAACTTCGCCTCCGCGATGGCGGAGCAGTACGGGCGCTTCGGTGTGCGTATCAATACGGTCAATCCTGGGCCTGTGAACACCGACCGGTGGGAGGGGCTCGAGGAAGCATTTGCCAGGGACAAAGGGGTCTCTCGCGAGAGAGCTCACGAGCTCGCGGTAGGAAGCATCCCGTTCGGACGGATCTGTGAACCGGAGGAGGTGGCCGACGTGGTAGCCTTCCTCGCCTCCCCGAAGGCAAGCTTCATACACGGTGCCCACATACCGATTGATGGGGGGCAGCGCAAGGCCCTGATGGACCTCTAGAGGCCGAGGGAGAAGAGGAGAGTACATGAAGATACAGAACGAGATCGAGGTGGCAGCACCCCCCGGCGAGCTCTTCGACGTCCTCGCCGATGTGGAACGCGTGGCGCCGTTGTTGCCGGGGGCAAGCCTGGAGGGGCAGGAGGACGACGACACCTACAAGGGCACCGTCAAGGTCAAGGTCGGTCCGATCACTACCTCTTACCGGGGCACCCTTCGTTTCCGCGAGTTGGACTATGACAACCACCGGGCGGTAATGGATGCCTCCGGACAAGAGATTGAGGGGCAAGGAAACACGGAGGCCATGATCACCGCGACCGTATCGGGATCGGATTCCAAGAGCGTACTGAGCATGGAGACCGACCTGGAGGTACGCGGAAAGGCCGCGCAATTCGGTCGAGGTGCGATCGGCAATGTCTCGCAAAAGATCCTTGACCAGTTCGCCCGCAACCTCGAGTCTGAGGTGCTCTCCGGCGGGAAGCAAGAAGAAGAGCAGCCGCCCGAAGAGACCGCTCCGACCGAAGAAGCAGAGGCGGCTGAACAGACCGCCCCAACCGGAGATGAGGAGACGGGCAAAGCCCCGTCGGCCAAGCCGGCCGCCGCAGCGCCGGCCGGGGAAGAGCCGCTCGATATGCTGTCGGTCTTCGGCGGAACGTCGATGCTTCGTCAGGCCGCGCCCGCCGTCGCCGGGCTCGCCCTGGGGCTCCTGATCGGTAACTTCGTAGCGTCTCGAAAGACGTTACGCGCATATCGGGAGGCCATGAGACTCATGAGCTACGGTCAGCTCTACGGACCTCCCAAAGACAAGTAGTAGCGAATACGGGGAAAGGAAGTCGCTGTGACTACTGCGAGAGCGACAGCCGCTCAAGAAGCCGCAGTCAGAGACAGAAGAACAAGCTGGAGGCTCTGCGTGGGTACGCCTCCAGAGAGGTATACGAAGTCCTCGAGGAGGTCGTGGATCCCGGGCGCAGTGGGGCGAGCCTGGGTTGGGACTGAGATCGTCGCCTTCTTGCAAGGGAACGAAACCCGACTGATGGAGAAAAGTGCAGAAACCGAGAGGAAGGAGGCGAAGATAGAGCTTCACTAGAATCTTAAACATGCGGGCAACAAGAATACTAGGAGGAGGTGTTTGGTGGAACGCGGGGGGATATTTTGGGCCGGTGTTATGGCGATTCTATTGGTGCTGGCTTACGTGTTACCGTACACGGTGCTCTCAGGGGTAAGCAGATGGTATGGTAGCTTCCTTTTCTGGACAGTGTTCGGGCTGGCGGCAATAGTGGCGATCTGGGCGATGACGAGGAATTGGAGGGACTAGGATGAGCGTGTGGCTAGTTTGGATGGCGGTGATCATCTACATAGTAATAGCCACCGCGGTGGCATTTCTGGCCCGTGGTAAGGGGCGCAGTTTCACCGGTATGGCAGATTACTTCCTGTGGAACCGCTCGATGAGCGGGGTGCTAGCTGCCTTGAGCTACGCTGCCACCACTTACAGCGCGTTTATGCTGGTGGGGCTCGCGGGCCTCACCTACGCTGGCGGGGTTGGGGCTCTAGGGTTCGAGATGGTGTACTTCTCGGGGCTAATACTGGTGGCGTTCTTCGGGCCGCGGTTCCTTCTGGCGGGGAAGAAGTTCGGGTATGTGACGCCCCCGGAGATGCTCGGGGATAGATACGGAAGCCGGGCCGTAGCAATGGTGACGGCGCTGGCGAGCTGCGTATTCCTCATACCGTACAGCGCGGTGCAGCTGGCGGGGATAGGCTACCTTTTGCAGGGGACCACCGAGGGGGGCATCTCGTTCACGGTCGGAATTGTGCTCGCGACGGCGTTGGCCGTTATCTTCACGCTGGTGGCCGGCATCCGCTCTGTGGCCTGGACCGATGCTTTGCAGATGGTGATCATGATTTTCACTGCGTCGGTCGCCGTCCTTTTGGTAATCAACTCTTTGGGCGGCTTCGACGAGCTCTTCGGGCGTCTGTCCAGCGAGCATCCCGGGTGGCTTAGCGTGCCCGGAGGCGGGTATTTCAGCTTCAGCGTCTTTTTGGGGCTGACGCTGCCATGGTTCTTCTTCAGCCTCTCCAACCCTCAGGTAAGTCAGCGGCTCTTCATGCTCGGCTCGATGAGGAACCTGCGCCGTATGATTTTGGGTTTCCTTATCCTCGGCTTCTTCTATACTTTGGTTGCCGTGCTGTGGGGGTTCGCGGCTCTGGTGCGGTTTCCGGACCTTGAGTCAGCCGACCTTGCCTCGCCCGCACTTCTGGGATCCGATCTCGTGCACCCGGTGGTCGCGGTAATCATGATCGTGGGCATCTTTGCGGCGGCGATTACCACTATAGACTCGATCCTGCTCACCCTCTCTTCGATGGTGTCCCGCGACGTCTACGGGGCTCGCGCCGACGTGAACGAGAGCCGTCAACTTACGGTAGGTAAGCTCGTTATCCCGCTCATCGCGGTCCTCGCCTTGCTGTTCGCCGGTCTTCAGCTCGACCTGATTGCGGTTCTGGCCGTCTCCTCCTCTGCAGGGCTGCTCGTTACCGTGCCGGCCCTCGTTGGGGCGTTCTTTTGGAGGCGAGGAACAGCGGCCGGCGTGCTGGCCAGCATCATCGGTGGAGGCCTGCTTGTAGCATACCTTGAGGTTGCTGGGGTAACGCCCCTCGGTCAAGCCTCCGGCGTGTGGGGCCTGCCCGTCTCCGTAATCCTCTACATCGGCGTCAGCTTGGTTACTCGCGCTCCGCAAGCCAAGGCTGCGGAGTTTATAGACTACCTGCGCGGGGAGTTGAAGGATAGGGGAGCCGTATAATAATTGCGGGAGAGCGCGGGCGTGGTGGACACCAAGAGATGGCTGCTAAAGGCCTGATGACGTTCGAGAAGCTGGGCGTGCGACTAGGAGAGCTAGAGAACAGACGCGAGGCTACCGCAAGGAGATTACGAGACGTTAGAAACCCTCAGAAGCGGGTCCTAGTATTCACGCTCCTCTTTGCCACCATAGCCGGCTTCGGGGTACTGCTCGCCTCCGCGATATTGATGCGCTTCTTCGCCCTGGGTGCCTGGGCCGCGCTGTACGCCGGGACGCCCGAGCCCTACCCGACCGCGAGATCCGTACCACCGGCCTGGGAGGGGCGAGTGGTATGGCGAGGGTAGCCGGCATCATAACCCCGACCCTCGGAGGAATCCTGTTCGGCAGCGCTCTCTTAAGCGCGCTGTCTCTGGGGGCCGCCGGCTTCGTCGTAGGAGGAACCGTGGTGTTCCTGCTCGGCGTCGAAACGAAGCGTCGCGTCCTCTCTGACGCTGTGTGCGACCCTTCAGAAGGTTGAACAAGACCGAAAATCTGCCACGCTCGCTCGCCGCTCTCGCCACCGCCCTGCGGGAGCGGCGCCTCTCCCCCGTCGAGGTCGTAGGTGCGCTCCTCGAACGCATCGAAGCTATCGACGAGGAGCTAAACGCCTTTGTCACCGTGTTGCGTGCGGAGGCGCTCGAGGAGGCGAAGCGGGCGGAGAGGGAGATACTAGCCGGGGAATACCGCGGACCGCTGCACGGCGTCCCCATCGCGCTCAAAGACCTCATCTACACGAAGGGCGTCCGCACCACGATGGGCTCCGCCTTCTTCGAAGGCTACGTCCCTGACCACAGCGCGACGGTCGCTTCGAAGCTCGAAGAGGCCGGGGCGATCCTTATCGGCAAGACGAACACCCACGAGTTCGCCTACGGCCCTACCGGCGACCGCTCCCATTTCGGGCCCGTAAAGAACCCCTATGATCCGGCTAGGATCTCCGGCGGCTCGAGCAGCGGCTCAGGTGCGGCCGTAGCGGCGGGACTTTGCTATGCGGCGTTAGGTTCCGACACCGCCGGCTCGATCCGGATTCCCTCCGCCCTCTGTGGTGTCGTTGGCATGAAGCCGACTTTCGGGAGGGTGAGCAAAAGGGATGTCTTCCCACTCTCCTGGAC
This sequence comes from Actinomycetota bacterium, assembly GCA_030776965.1. Taxonomy (GTDB): domain Bacteria; phylum Actinomycetota; class Rubrobacteria; order Rubrobacterales; family Rubrobacteraceae; genus Rubrobacter_F. Next base: position 26,571 of record JALYGT010000083.1, on the reverse strand, counting down.
CCTGGATCACGTTGGGTCCCTCACCCGCACCATAGAGGACAACGCGCTCCTCTTGCGTGTTCTCGCGGGTCACGATCCCAAAGATTCCTATTCGGCCAACAGGCCCTCCGAAGACTTCGCCCGAACGCTTCGGCACGGTATCCGAGATGGCGTGATCGGCGTCCCTGCAAGCTTCTACTTCGAACACGTGGAGGATGAAGTGGAACATAGGGTGAGGGAGTCTATTGAAGTTTTTCGGTCCCTGGGAGCGAAGGTGCGAGAGGTCGAACTCCCGAAACTCTCGGAAACGCTCAAGGCGCAGCGGTTCACCCTCGCCACCGAGGCCTACGCCGTCCACGAGGAGCGGCTGAAGAGCGAACCGGAGAAGTTCGGCGACGAGGTCCGCGAACGCCTCCGCGACGGCGAGAACCTGAAGGCTCACCGCTACGCGACGGCGCAGCAGGTAACCAAGCGACGTTCGTCAGAAGAGTTCGAGCACGCCCTGAGGGAGGCGGACGTGCTCCTGACACCGACCGTCTCCATCGCGGCGACAGAGATAGGACAACGGAAGGTGAACATAGGCGGCTACGAAGAATACGTATTCTCGGCCCTGACCCGCCTGACCGGGCCGACCAACCTCAACGGCCTCCCGAGCCTCTCCGTCCCATGCGGCCTTACCCGTTCGGGGCTGCCGGTCGGGCTGCAGCTCATCGGGCGTCCGTTCGATGAGGCGACGCTCTACCGCTACGGACACGCTTGCGAAGCGGCCGCTCTCGTGGAGGCCGAGACGCCCCAAGAAGAGCCTCTCGCTTAGGACCGTCTCGACCCAGGCACGACTCTTCGTACTCTGCGCAGTCTACCCAACGGACAAACACTCCTTGCAAACAGCCGGTGACGACTCGAAACCTAGAGCCGCAGACGAGTCTTACGAAAATGGCACTTCGCTACGACGCGAGGCTCATCCTTCTTGCCCAAAAGCGGTCCTTCGAAATTGGATAAAGTATTTGCTCATTGGTAAGATCGTGCCATGGGAGTTGCGGGGCATCGTGAGGCAAGCACCGGCACGAAAGCGGCTGCCGAGTTCGGCCCGGAGGCTATGGACTTCCTCGCGCTGAGTGTACTGACCTACGGGGGGACCGAAGAGGTGCAAACCCCAATCCTGGGCCGGGCCGTAACGCTCGCTCAGGCTTTTCGGTAGTCCGTGGATTCATCTAACGACAGGGCTGACGGAGCGCGTCGGCCCAGTGAAGGGTTGTTCGTCGGAGAAGCTAGCAGGGGATACAGCAGGCCCCCAACCTCCCAGGAGGCGGTTCTGAGGGAGATCCGGCGAGCCATCATGGCCCGCGAGCTCAAGCCGGGGGAGCGGGTGCGCCAGGAAAAGCTTGCGGGACGCCTCAACGTCAGCCGAGTGCCGGTTCGAGAGGCGCTCAAGGTCTTGGAGGCCGAGGGGCAGGTAACCTATCAGCCCCACCGCGGCTACACGGTGGTCGCGCTCTCCTCGGAGGAGTTAGAGGAGATCTACCTCATAAGGCGCCTCCTGGAGACGGAGGCGACCCGCCGGGCCGTACCGAGGGTCGATGCGGAGGTTATAGAGCGTCTCGAAGCTCTGATGGGCCAGATGGAGGAGCTCGCGGAGGCCGGCGACGTTTTGCGGTACGCCGAGGCAAATCGTGACTTCCACCTTGTGCTGTTCGAGCGCGCCGGGCTACCCAGGCTCTACCACATGATCGAGGTTCTCTGGGGAATCTCTGAGGCGTACCGTGGTGCGATCTTCGATTACACCTGGAGCAAGCGGGCTCAAAAATACCACCGGGCGATCATCGTAGCTTGCAAGGCCGGGGACGTTGCCGGGACTATCGCTGCTCAAGACGAACACAGGTCCGACGCCATAGCGAGCATTACCGCCTTCCTAAAAGGGACCGGACCACGACCGTGAAAGATATCGCGGAGAAGAATAGACGTGTTGGACCAAACTCGTACACCTCGTAGAGGCTCCTATCCGGAAGTTCGACGGTTGGGAAGACGCTTATCCGGCCTCGTTTTAGGAGCTCGACGACGTGCTTCTCCGCCCCTGCGTAGGGGAGCTGTCCGAGAGGTTCTCCCTCGAAGACCACGTGCCTGCTGAACAAATGGTCCTGCCTTTGTAAAGCCCTAATTCAAGCGTCCAGCACCACGTCCGAGAGGGGGCTGCCGATGCAGATGAGGCGGTAACCTTTCTCTAGTTCTTCATCTGAGATGGCGAAGGCGAGGTCTTGATCCACCTCGCCTTCTAAGCACTTCTGTATGCAGGTCGTGCAGGTGCCGCTGCGGCAGTCGTAAGGAAGGCGTAGTCCGGCATCTTCTGCCTCTTCGAGGATGTACTCATCCTCGGTGACGTCTATGGTGATGCCGCTCTTTCTGAAGGTCACTTTGTGCGTCTTCGCCATTTTTCTCCTATGAAGAAGGCCCCGGCCCCGACTCGCGGGACCGGGGCCTCTTTAAGCTCTCTGGCCTTTACAGCTCTTTAGCCTCGAAGTCCTCGGGTGGGGCGCCGCAGACAGGACATTCTTCGGGGGGCTGGATGCCTTCAATCTCCTCGCCGCAGACGGTGCAAGTCATGGTAACGGTCATCGTCGGGTGCGGGGCCTCGCCGTCTTCGGCCTCTATCTTCTCGCCGGTGTCGCGGGCGAGGTCGGCGATGGAAATCTTGCCGGTAATGACGTCCTCCATAGTGTTGCGTGCTTCCGATAAAGAGTCCTCGACGAGCGCGAGATCTATGTGCGTTACGGCCCGTTCGCGCGCCAGGTTCTCGGTCATGTTGCGCGAGATATTCCGCATGAAGCCTTTGGGCGCCCGCTCCAGACGCGCTATGGCGTCCTCGGTCCAGGTGAACTCCTTGGAGCCGCCCTCGGGGACCATCGCGCCCGCCTTCTTGAAGGCGGAGCGGTCTATGGGGCACTTGGCGCCGGTCTCGCGCTCGACCTTCATCTTCGCGTGGTCGACGGGGCAGCCGCCGCCCCTGACCTCCGGGGCCTCGCGGCCGGTCTCCTCGCGGTACTGCTGCTCGGCGTACTCACGGGTGATGGTGGTGTAGCCCTTCTTGAGCGCACTCTTCTCGACGCGCGCCCTCACGCGCCGCTTCTCCTGCCACTCTTCGAGGGAATCGAGGAAGGCCTTTGCGTCGTCGGTCCAGTGCAGCTCGCGGCCGTCGTAGACCTGCGCGAGGTTCAGGTCGCCCTCGGACGCTTCGGCCTGAGCTATCCCAGTGTCCACCGGGTGGAAATGAGTCGGGCCGGAGCCGCAGACGGGGCAGCGGGCTGGCTTACCCTTCGCCACGTAGCGGCAAACGTCGCACTCGAAGCGGTCGCGCCCCTGGGCGGCGCGCCGGATCTCGCCCTGCACCTCCTCGGAGACGCCCTCGACGTCGCCCTGATCCTCGGACTTACCGAAGCCACCGGTGCCGGATTCGAAGATCTCCTCCTTCGTCGCCTCGGCACCGCCGTTGGTCTTGCCGTTGGCTTTGTGGCCGTTGGCGGCTTGACTCTGGGTGCGCTCGTCAAAGTCCTTGAAGAGGGAGTCTATGGGCTTGTCCTCGCCCATCTTCTCGGCTTCACGGATCTGGTCGCCTATGGCGCGCATAGACTCCATCGCCCCGGGCGGGAGGATGTTCTTGATGACCTCGTCTATGACGCCCGCCGTGATGACCGTGTAGCCCTTCTCGATGGCGTAGCGCAGGATGGCCCCGGTCGCCATACCGACCACGAAGCCCGGCACCCGGTCCATCCTTTCGAGGGCCTCTTTGGTCCACGTCATGTGCTCCTCGGCGGTGTACAGGTCCGGGGCCTGGTACTCGTAGTTGGTTACGAGGACGTTCGTGGGCAGGTAGCGCATCATGTTCTCGGTGTTCCCGCCGATGTCCATCTCGTCGTCGGAGTGGTAGCCGATGCGGCCCATCACCACGAGCGTCGGGTTGACCTCGTTCACGTACTTCATCGTCTGCTCGAAGGGCTTGCCAGCAAGCAGGGTCGTCTTCAGCTCGACGCCCTCGTCGGCGGCGATCTTCTTGGCGATCTCGAGGTGGGCTGTGTAGATCTTGGCGAGCCCGGAATCGATGATCTCCTCGTGCAGCTTCTCTTGCTCCTTAAAGCGGAAGACCTTCTGCGCCTTCGTGCTCAGGACACCCGCGATCGAGTGGAACATCGCGTAGTGGAAGTACGGGTCGAAGACCGAGATGGCCTCGACGGTGCCGCCGAACTCCCGCGCGAGCTCTATGGCCCGCTTCAAGCCGCCGAGCGACTTGGCCGAGCCGTCCACCGTGACGACTATGTGCTCGAACGGGTTGCGGTCGAGATCCTTGACGATGAGGATGTCGGCCTTCGTGAGACGCCGGACGACGCGCTCGGTGACGGTGCCGAGGATGGTGTCCTTCACGGCGGCCATGCCCATCGCGCCTATGACGACGAGGTCGTAATCGCCGGCGTTCACGTCTTCCACGATCACCTTGAAGTTCTTGCCTTCGAGGGAACGGCGTACCAGTTCTACGTCGTACTTCTCGCAGAGCGGTTCGAGAACGTCGATGTAGGAGTCGGTGATTATTTCGAGGCCCTTGGTGATGAGCTGGTCGTGGATCTTGCGCTGTCGCTTCATCTCGTCCTCGTCGCGGAACTCCTCGGGGAGCCCGCTCTCCATCTGCCTGAAGCGCACGTCGTGCATCTTCGCAGCGTAGGCGTGACAACCCGCAACCCTACCCCCGAACTGACGCGCGACGTCGACTCCGATGACGCACGCCTGGTTCGAGTAGTCCGAGTTGTCGACCGGGACGAAGACTTCTTTGTACATATAACCCGCTCTCCCTAGCCCATAGGACGCCGAAGTTGATCCGCTAATTTAGGCTTCACGGAGGCCCGCTCCACGCCCGTGTAATGTACCGTTTATAGGTGTACGCCGCAAATTAAAGCGTTCACAAAAAGTGCACAGTCTTGGAAGCGTCTCGGGGTAGCCCGCCGCGAGGTTGTCCCGCGGCGCATCTCGGAGAGGCTAATAGGGCCTCTCACGCAGCGAGACTGGGTCGAGGAGGCCTGGACGGTTGGCAGCCTGATCATATGCGCCTCCATCCTGGTCCACGGCGTCACCGCCGCCCCGCTCACCAAACTCTACAGGAGACGCGCCCAGGATAACGGCTCCGACGAATAGTGCGCTGCCGGTAGATTCGGGCGAGTAGAGAGTGCCGTCGGCTACGCACTCAACCGGGTACGTCTTTGACAAGAACCGGCCAGAAGCCGAAGGCGACTACGCGAGCGGGGATGTCGCGCAGTATCGGTACGTGGGGCAAGAGGCGCAGAAAGAGGAGCGGGGCGAAGGGTGCGTTCGAGCGTAGCGCGGGGGCAAGGATCCGTTGCTGGATCAAGGCCTGGAGCCTCTGGAGCAGGCGCGTCGGCAACTCGCGCCGACGCTGCACCGCTGCCAAGTACCTCTCGTCCAAGTCCATAAGCCTCTCCTGGCTCTCTTTTAGCGGCTCCGCGAGCACGTTCGCTGCGGTGACCGCGTCCTGAACGGCGTAGTTGATGCCGACCCCGCTCACCGGGCTCATCACGTGCGCGGCGTCCCCGATCAGGAGCAACCCTGGCTTGTACCACCGCGGACAGCGGCTCGACTCGACCGAGAGCAGCGAGACTTGCCTCCAGTCTTCCAGGTGCCCGACGCGGTCGGCGAATTCCGGTATGAGCTCGGCGAAGGATCTCCTGAGCGACTCGATCCCTTCGGCCCTGAGCTCGGGGTAGGCGCCCTTGGGGATGACGTAACCGGCCTGCCAGTAGTCGAAGCGGTCGAGCAGGACCGCGATGTGACCCCTGCCAAAGCGGAGTATCGCGTCCTCCGGGTCTTCCTGTTCACGAGGCAAGCGGAACCAGAGGACGTCCATCGGTGGCGAGGTCTTGATCGGCTCGAAGCCCGCTAGGCGCCTCACGCAGCTCCCGCGCCCGTCCGCGCCGACGGTGAGCACCGCTCGCACCTCGTGTTTGCCGTCGTGCCCCTCGTAGCGGGCACCCCAGATCACGCCGTCCTCCTCGACGAGCTCCCGTACCCGCGCGCCCATCACGAGCCGGAAGTTCGAGTACCGCTTCGCCTCTTCAGTGATGAACTCGAGGAAGCTCGTCTGGAGCAGTATCGTGATGTATGGGAACCTCGTCTTCAGACGACCAAAGTCCACGGGCCTGAACGGGCCGGCAGAGGTCTGGAACGTCAGGCTGCGGACCTCAGTATGACGCAGCTCCAGCAGCCTCTCGGCGAGGCCCAGTTGGTCCATGACCTCCATCACCGAAGGGTGAAGGGTGTCGCCGCGGAACTCGCGGTCGAAGTCCTGGTGCGCCTCCAGCAGCGTGACGTCTACGCCCTTTCGCGCCATAAGCAGCGCCAGGACGGTTCCTCCAGGGCCACCGCCCACGACGACGCACGTCGTGCGCGCTACGTCGCGTACCTCATCGGGCCTCTGCGAGACGCCTCTATCGGCCGTTTTCATCATCTTAGACCTCCTTACTTTCTATTCGACCTCGCGGAGTGTGAGCGAGGCGAGGAGCAACAGCGTCACGCCGTAGCCTGCGAGCACGACGAGGTTGCCCCACACGTCTTCAAGGATCCCGGTTGGTTGTATGACCTCCTGGATCACGTTGTTCGCGTAGAAGAGCGGGAAGATGTGCCCCAGCCACTCGGCCCACGTCGGCAAGAGGTCCACATCCACGAGCAGCCCCGACAGAAAAACCGATGGCAACGCGATAAGCGGTATGAACGGGAAGACCTGGCTTTCACGGCGGGCAAACGTCGAGACGAAGATGCCGAGCATCACCGAGGCTATCGCCAGGAGCCACACTACCAGGAACAGCGTCGCGAGTGTCTGTGCCTCGTAGTCCAGCTCGAAAAGCCATATCACCTCGGTCAGCACGACCGCTGCCTGAAAAGTCGCGAGGCCCAGGTAGCCGAGCACGTAGCCGCCGATGATCTCGGTTCGCCGGAAACCGGTCACGAACATCCGCTCCAACGTGCCCGCCGTCCTCTCCTGCACCAGTGCGATGGCGCACAGCAGAAAAGCCAGGAAGTGGACGATGAACGCCGCCACGGGAACCGCGTATCGGGCGACGTCGAAGGTGGGGGGCAGGGTATCGAAGAACACCTTGAGGAAGTATACGATCACCAGCGGCCCGACTATCGAAAGCACCAGAAACCGCGGGTTGTGCAAGAGTTGCTTCACGACCCGCTGGGCGACGACGAAGGTGCGCATCAGGCGACCTCCTTCCCGATGAGCGACAGGATCACGGTTTCCAGCGAGTCGGCTTCCACGCTCACGGCAGTGACCTCCGGAGAGAGGCCGTAGGAGCGGAGCGTGGCGGCCAGATCCTCAGGATGCCCGCCGATTATCTTCTCTTCCTCTTCGCCGTTTCTGCCGACGAGCAGACGGGTCTTCCCCTTTTGCAGGATGTGGTGGGGCGTGTCGGAAGCGATGATCCGTCCCTCCCGCAGTATCGCGACCCGGTTACACAGCATCGCCTCGTCCATCAGGTGCGTGCTGATAAACAGCGTCACGCCGCTTTTTGCCAGCTTTCGGAAGGTTTCCCAGAGTCGGCTCCTGAGTTGCGGGTCTACCGCGGCCGTCGGCTCGTCTAGGAACAGCATCTTCGGCCGGTGGACGAGCGCGCCGGCTAAAGAAACGCGACGCTTCATGCCGCCGGAGAGGGTGTGGACCTGATCTTTGGCTCGGGCCGTCAGCTCGGTGAGCCGGAGGACATCCTCGACCTTTTCCCCGAGATCGGGCGCGCGGTGGGCCGCGCCGAAGAACTCGATGTTGTCCCGTGCCGACAGGTCTTCGTAAAGAGCCGGGAACTGCGGCATGAACCCGATACATTGGCGGAGCTCCGACCTGTCCTTGAGGGGCTCCAACCCCAGCACTCGAACTTCGCCGTCCGATGGGCGCAGTGCTCCGACGAGCGTCTTGATGAGGGTCGTCTTCCCGGCGCCGTTGGGACCGACAAGACCGAAGACCGCACCTTCGGGCACGGCGAGATCCACGCCCCTTAGCGCCTCGATCTTCCCATACCGCTTGGCCAGCCCGGCTACCTCTATCGCGTACATCGCTCCTACCTTTCGGGCTTGAGCCCTTTCAGAAAGATTTTGATCGCCGTCTCCAGATGCCCTTCGTCGGTCAGCCCGTCTTCTGTGAGCGTCGGGAAGAACACCCTGCCCATAAGCTGTGGTATGAGCATCCCTAGGAAAGCGCGAGAGCTGGAGCGGGTGTCGTGGGGCTGCAGCCTGCCTAGCTCGATCTGGCGCTCCAGGTAGGTATTGAGAAAACCGAACACTCTTCCCGGGCCTATCCTAACGAACATCTCGGCGAGCTCTTGGTTTCGGAGAACCTCTCCTAAGACAAGCTGAATCGTTCGGCGGTCGAACTGCTCAAAGCCGAAATAGGCCCTCCCCAGCTTCTTCAAAACCTCCTCTGGTGGAAGATCCATCATCGGAGCAGGGTCCGAGACCGCCTGTAGCAACGGAGCCTTGAGAGCCCGCAACTCCAGCACCTCTCTAAAAAGAGCCTCCTTATCTTCGAAGTACCAATAGATCAAAGCCGGCGACTGCAAACCCGCTGTCCGCGCGATGCTCTTGATCGTCGCTCCCTTAAACCCCTTCACCGCGAACTCCTCAAACGCTGCCTCCAGGATCTGCGCCCGCCGATCCAACTTCTCAGCCATCGCACCCCTCTTGATTGATTATTCAATAACACATTCTGCTCTTGATTGAACATTCTGTCAAGACCATTTTTGTGTGAATCTTTGGCCTGCGAGGGAGCCCGTGCCGAAGGTCGCAAAGCGCCTTGCGAGGCGCAAGCTAGACGAGGTCGAGACGATGAGGAGTCCGAATTTAGCGGCGGTGCTGAGCCTTATTGTTGCGGGGCTTGACCAGATCTACAACGGGCGGGTGACGAAGGGCGTGCTCTTTATCGTGGCGCAGCTGATCAACACCGCGTTGACGGTGGACGACATCAAAGTACGAAACCGCCCGAGGTTAGATTCCGCACGCTGCTAACCGCAAGTAGCGCCGAGCTGGAACTGGCGCGGGAGTAAGCCGGCCGGGCTTCTCAGACTAACGTGCCGCCTCGTGGGAGGGGCGGAGCAACGCCGACATTTCAGGGCGAGTGGATGAACGCCACGCCTGAGGAAAAGGCAGCTACCCGCGAGCGGAACATCGCCGAGCGCGAGGGCAGCCCCTAGCTAGTAGGTGCAAGCTCCCCGACTGATTGTCTCAAGTTGTCCAAGGCCGCCCGCGATGATCACGCGCGTACGTGTAGGCGGTGTAGGCTGAGATGACATGGCAAACCCAACCGAGCAGGCCACCCGTACCGATCCATAGCCCCGGCGTGATGATAAGCCACAGGATACCGGCCAGGATACGTCCGTTGTAGAACTGTCCGATTCCGGGGATGAGCGCGCTTAGAACTGCGGCTACTCCAGGATCCCGCATCGTTACACCTTACCTTCGTGGACGCGTTGTGTGCTCGCATCTCTCGCTCACATTTACGCACTGCGCGATCAAAGGTTTCCTCCGTAATCATGAGTGTTTAACACAAAGTGGTCTGTTACTTGGCAGCTCACAGGAGGTATCGAGCGCCGTTGCTACAAAGTATCGGCCACCTACGCGAGAAGCCTATTACGTTGCCCCGCTACCATAGGCAGTTAAGGAGAGAGGGACATATTGGTAGGTCTTATGCATCTGCAAACGAACGTTTGTGACCGCCATCACCCTCCCTCATGCTGGGAACCGCCCATGGTCCATGGTAGACGCCTATGTGACCGCCGAACGGAACAACAAGAGGCGCGCGTTCTAGTAATATCCGCGGCATGGACGAGCGCGACCTCATCCTGCTTGAGAGCGCCATAACCGCCATAGACGAAGCCGCTTCCGCTGTCGCCCGAGAGGTCGAGCGCGACCGGCTCGGCGAATCGACGCTCGCACGCCTCTCCACGGTCGAGGCCGAACTGAGGCGCAGCCGCCTCGCCCTGGAGAAGATCATCCAGGAAGAGACGAGATGATCGGATATCATCAGCCAGCTGAAATCCTGTTGCAGCGCCGCGTTGTACCCGGTACGGCTGTCTTGGCGGCCCCTCCGGCTTAGTTTTTCGAGCGGGGCAGGGGACACGCTCCAGGAATTACCTGATACTTGACTGCTGGTGCTTGATCGCTAAATAGCGCAATCTTTGGTGTCGACGGGGCTCTGGCGCTCCTCAGCGAGGTCCACGAGTTGTCCCACGAGGTCGGAGGGGACGCCGTAACCGCCGTTGTCGGAGTCGGCGCGGCTGGCGAAGACGGTGGCGACGACCTCGCCGTCGGCGTTGATGGCAGGACCACCCGAGTTGCCGGGACGGACGAAGCCCCTGAAACTGGTCACGATGCGCTCCACGGGGCCCCGGTTGTAGGCGTCGTTGGAGACGACGCGCACCGTGTCGCCCACGCGCCCGGCCCTGACGTCGAACGGCCCGTTCTCCGGGAAACCCAGGATGCCGACTGGCTCGTTGTCTCGGGGCTCGGCGGTGGGGAGGGGCGGCAGGCGTAGATCCCTGACCCTCAAGACCGCGATGTCGTTCTTCTCGTCGAAGACTACCGCCTCTGCGGGTAAAGGAAAACCAGTACCTTCGGGTTGGACGTGCGTGACGGTCTCCCCGGCCACGACGTGGGCGTTGGTGACTACCAAGCCGGGGGCGGCGACCCAGCCGGAGCCTTCGAGGCCGTACCCGCAGGCGACCCCGCTAACGCGCACCACGCTCGAGGAGGCCGCAAGTACCTCCGGGTCCCTGAGGATGTCCGCGTTCGGCTCCTCGACGCCGGGGTCGGGACCCTGGAAGCGGGGGAGGGGGTCCAGCTGCGAGACGGCCTGTGCTAGGAGCCGCGACGGCATCTCCTTGTTCAGGGCCGTAAGCACCCTGGATTCCTGCATACCCGGGTGCAGGGGCGAGAAGAGCGGGGACCCCAAGGCGAAGGTCGCGGCCACCCAGACGAAGGTGAGGGAGAGCGCCCCGCCCAAGAGCGCCCCGCCGACGCGATCCAGAGCCTCGGAGGTGGGGTTTGTGACCTTCTCGCGCAAAGATCTGCTCACCGCGCGGGCCAGGACGTCCCCGAGCACGGCGAAAGCCGCGATGCTGGTGAGCGTTACGACGGAGCCGAAGACGAGATCCTCGCCGCCCCCCAGGAGGGTCGGGACGAGCCTGGACCCCAGGATCGCGCCCAGGACCACGCCCGCGAGCGAGAAAGCGCCCGCCAAAAAGCCGGTGCGCGCCCCACGCCAAGCAAGGAAAAATACGAACAGCACTATAAAGATGTCGAGCGCGTTCACTTCCCCGGATTCTACCGCCCAAAGGAGCTTTTTACCGGCCCGTTTGTATAATCTTCCTGCGAACGAGCAGAGGAGAGTGGCATTGCAGGCCAGGGAATTCATACCGGACGTGGAGAGGGTCCTCGAAGACAGGGGCGAACCCGCCTACCGGCTTGGGCAAGCCTACGGTGCCCTCTGCAGCGGCTTGGTGCGGGGCTGGGAGGAGGCTACCGCGCTCCCCAAAAGCCTGCGGACCGCGCTCTCGGAAGGGGCCCCGGCCGCCGTTCTGGAGCTCCACCACGTCGTGCGAGCGACCGACGGGACGCGCAAGTACCTCTTCATGACCCACGATGGCCATTTCATAGAGACGGTCGTGATCCCCGAGAAAAGCAGGCGCACCGTCTGCATCTCGACCCAGGTCGGTTGTCCGATGGGCTGCACTTTCTGCGCGACGGGCCTTTTGGGCATCAAGCGCAACCTGAAGGCTCGCGAGATCGCCGAACAGGTCTTCGTCGTCGCCCGCGACATCGCCCCCGAGCGCGTCACCAACGTGGTCGTCATGGGGATGGGCGAGCCTTTCCTAAACTACAAAGAGCTCATGCTCGCGCTCAAAGCACTAAACGACAAAGACGGGTTCAACCTCGCGGCGCGACACATCGCGGTCTCGACCAGCGGGTTGGTGGACAAGATCCGACGCTTCGCCGACGAGCCGGAGCAGTTCCACCTGGCGATCTCCTTGCACACCCCTTTCGAGGAGGAACGCAAGGAGCTGATGCCGGTCGCCTCCCGGCACCCGATCCACGAGCTGATGAACGCCGCCCGCGACTACGTCGAGAAGACCCGCCGCAAGCTCTTCTTCGAGTACACCCTACTCGCCGGGGTCAACGACCAGCCGCGCCACGTCGAGGCCCTCGCAGGCCGCCTCGACCACCCGCTCTACCACCTGAACCTCCTGCGCTTCAACTGGACGGACACGGGCTTTGCCGCGACGCCAAAACGCGAGGCGAAAGAGTTCTTGCGCTACGCACGGGAGCTCGGCCTCTCGGCGACCCTGAGACCCAGCCGTGGACAGGATATAGACGCCGCCTGCGGCCAGCTCGCCGCCAAAGACCTCCGCTCAAGTCCGCGCGCGACGGTTCCCCTGGCCTGACGAGAGGCATTTGAAGGCCGAACCGGAGAAGTGGCTCGACCCGCGGGCGAAGCTGTTATGGCGCCTCGTGGGGGCGTTGCAGGCGGCCCCGGTCCTCGTCGGCGGTGCGTTCGGGAGCTACGCGCTCTTCGGGTGGGCGGACGCGACGCCCTACCTCGCGGTCCTGCCAGCTGTGGCGGCTCTGGCTTTGGCCGTTCTGTTCGTCTTCGTGCTGCCGCCCTTAGTGTGGCGGCGGTGGCGCTATGAGATACGGCCTTTGGAGGTGGATGTGCAGCGAGGGCTCTTGCGAGTGACGCGCACGCTCGTGCCTATGACGCGGGTGCAGCACGTGGACACCCGGCGCGGGCCCTTGCAGCGTCGCCTGGGGCTCTCGACGGTCGTCTTCTACACGGCGGCGGGCCCGAACGAGATCCCGCAGCTCGCCCAGGACACCGCCTCGGAGGTGCGAGACCGGATCGCCGAACTCACCCGGGGCGCGGATGAACTCTAGCGAACCCGGCTTCGAACGCCGCCTCCATCCGGTCGGGATGCTGCTCGCGGCCCTCCGTACCGTGCGGGACTTGGCCGGCGCGGCGGCGTTGCCGGGGGTCGTGGCGCTTATCGGCGGCGAGTTCGGCATGCGAACCTTGCTCCTCGTTCTAGTTGGCTTCGCGTTGCTGGGTGCTTTGAGCACGGTTTGGGGGTTCCTCTCCTGGCGGGCAACGACCTACCGGGTGTCGGGCGGGGCTTTCCATTTCAAGCGAGGCGTCTTGCAGAAGAGCGAGCGCTCGCTGCCGCTGGACCACGTCCAGAGCGTGAACACGGTGCAGGGGATCGTGCAGCGCCTCTTCGGGGTGTTGGAGGTGCGGATCGAAGCGGCAGGAGGCGGGGGAGAACCGGAGATATCGCTCCCCGCCCTCTCCCGCCCGGAGGTCGAAGCCCTGCGTGAGGAGCTCACGAGCGCGCGTCGGACCTATGAGAGGGCGGATGAGACCTCCGAAGAGTCCTCCCCGACCGTGATCCGCCGGCTCTCCGTCCGCGACCTCCTCCTGGCGGGGCTGACGAGCGGGCAGATCGGGGTCGCGGCCGCGGTCGTCTTCGGCGCCTGGCGGACCCTGGACGACCTGCTCCGTGGGGACCTGGCGGAGCGTATCTCCGAAGCCTTGCTCCCCTGGACCTTCTTCGCGGCCTTCCTCCTCGCCGTCGCCGTCGGCCTCTTTGCCTGGGTGCTCGCGATCCTGGGCACCGTCCTCGTCCACGCTGGCTTCACCCTCTCGCGCTCGGCGGACGGGAAGTACCTGTACGTAAAGCGCGGCCTCCTCAACCGCTACGAGACGACGATCCCCGTCGCTCGTATCCAGGCCATAAGGGTCGTCGAGGGCGCCTTGCGACAGCCGCTTGGGTACGCGGCGCTCCGGGTCGAGAGCGCCGGGTTCGCCGACGAGAGGGGCGTCTCGACCGCCCTCTTCCCGCTCCTGCCCCGAAAGGAGGTCGAGGAACTGCTACGGGGAGCGGCTCCTCGCTTCGCCGCTCCCCTCGAACACTTAAAGCCCCTCCCGGCCCGCGCGAGGCGCCGCTACTCCGTGCGGGCGGCGCTGCCGGTGCTCCCGATCTCGGTGCTCCTCGCGATCTTGCTCTTCCCCTGGGGCCTCCTCGCTCTTCTTTTCGCGCTCCCGGCCGCCCTGTACGGCTCGCTCCTCTACCGGGCGGCAGGCCACGGCCTCGACGGTGACCGGCTCGTACTCCGCTTCAGGCGCCTCGCGCGGACGACCATCGTGGCCCCGCGGGGCAGGCTCCAGTCCCGCGGCTTCTCCGTCTCTCCGTTGCAGCGGCGCCAACGTCTCGCTACTCTAAAGGTCGAGGTAGCTTCCGGCTCCGGCGGGGCGGCTTTTCGCCTCGCGGACGTGGAGGCAGCGTCGGCCACGGATATGGTCGAACGCCTGGGGCCGGAGATCGTGGCGTAGGGGGTTTGAGGTGTTATGCTTCCTGAATACGGGCCACCTGCGCATCCGCCGGTTCTTCCACCCATCCGCGAGTGAGATAGAGCCAGAATGCTAGACCCGCGTAGGGTCCGTAACCGGAGAAATGGTCTACTATCTCCTGGTCCGTAGTGGGGCGTCCGGCGAGCCGCGCGTACGTCGGCCGCGTCCAGGAGTCGAGGATGAGCCGTGAGTACCGGCCGAGCATCATCATGACGTGGGCTGCGGCGTAAGGTCCTATGCCCGGCAGCGCCAGCAGCCGCCTCTCCAACTCTTCATCGGGGAGCTCCTCACAGGGCGCGTCGAGCGCTTCGAGGTCTACCGTACTCTCCGCAACCGAGCGGGACATGGCCAGCATGTACCTGCCGCGGTATCCGGCGCGCACTACGTCCTTGTAGAATTCCTCTCCGGCCTCGGCCATCGTCCGAGCAGTTGGGAAGGCTCGTCTCGCGGGGCCGGCCTTGGGGGCGCCAGGGGCCTTCTCGCCGAGGTGCTCGACGAGGGCGCTCACCATTCTCGTCGTGGCCGACCATGCGCAGTTGGTGGTGCAGAGGGTCTTTATCACCTCCTCGAAGATGGTGGCGCTCCGGATCATGCGCCCCGCGCCCCTCGTGGCCCACGACAGCTCCGGATCTCCCGCGGCCCGCTCGTAGAAGCCGGAGAGGTCCTCGTCCAGCCGGAGAACGTGCCTTACCGTAGCCATGAGCCTTAGCCTTTCTTCGGGCCCCGGCGGCTTGTCGACGGCTTCCACGATCCCGTAGCCCGGTCTGCCCCGGAAGATCCGGACGGTCCGCGGCGCGCTTCCGTTCAGGGGGAGGGTTGCTTCGAGGAGGTGTGCCTGTGAGTCGGGAAACATCGGCGGGAGGGCGGCGAGCCCGTGGGAGCGGAACGTGCGGGCGAGATCCACCGGCTCGCTGGCGGGGCCTACGAGGGGGAACTCGGTGGACCAGGCGTCTCTCGGGGCTCTTATTGGCGTCTTCTCCACTGGGGTTCGCCTCTACAGCCCGGAGATGGCGTTGTTCAGCGCCTCTGCCGGTTCCACAGGGTCTTGCTCTACGCGCCGGACGGTGCTCTTGCCGTCTTCGTCTTCCTCGACGAGCCAGAGCTCATCCAATAGGGCGGACTCCTGCACGTCGCCGACGTGGGAGATGATGAAGATCTGCCCGAACGACCGCTTCAGACGCTCGAGGGCGAGCAGCACGTTGTTGCGCCGCTCGGCGTCCAGGCTACCGAAGACTTCGTCCAGGACGAGGAACCCGAGCGCCTCCGAGCCACGAGCGGCGATAATTTTGGAGAGCGCGATCCTGGCCGACAGGCTCGCCACGTCGGCCTCGCCGCCTGAGAACCGCTCAATAGCGTACGAGTCGTCGAAGCGGTCGAGCAGCTTCACCCGGTAGTTCTCGTCGAACTCCATCCGCTCGTAGCGCCCGTCCGTCAGCTCGCGCACCAGGTTTGACGCCTCTACCTCCAGCATCGGTCGCACCCTTGCCGTAAGGCCGCGGAAGAACTCGGTGAAGAGCTTGTCCATCTCGTCCATCCGCGCCGCCCCGGCGGCCCGCTCGTTAGCGAGCTTCCGGTCGGCTTCGAGCCGCTTCAGCTCCGCGGTTACGCGCTCGATGCGGTGGTCGGCGTCTCTCCACTCGCCGCCAGTATGCTCCCGCGCGTCGCGCAACCGGGAAGCCTTCTCCTCCGCGACCATCACGCGCTCCCCGGCGGCGTCGTACTCTTCCTCGTCGAAACCTAGCGCTGAGATCTCGGTCTCTAGCCTCTTTGCCTCTTCGCTTGTCTTACGAGCTTTGCGTCGGGCCTCCTCCAGCGCGCGCTCGACCTCTGTACGAGTACCGATCCGCCGCTCCAGCTCCTCCGTCCGGCCCTGCACGCGCTCCAGGCGCGTTTTCTCCTCCCGCCGCTCGCGGTGGAGAACCGGGTCATAGGAGACGCCGGCGAGGCTCTCCAGCTCGGCGGCCAACTTCTCGGTCCGTTCGCACAACCCGGAGTGCTCGCGCGCCAGGTTCCGCATGCTGGGCAGGGCATCGCGCAGGCTCCGCAGGTAGGTGCAACGGGCCTGAGCGTCTTCCAGGTCTGCCTCGGTGGGAGCGTGAGTTTCGTCCAGGCGCGCCTCGAGATCTCGCTGGCGCTCGACGGCCCGCTTCAAGACCTCCCGCCGATCGGTAGTAGCGGTCTCGGCCCTGACGAGTGCCTCGCGCAGCTCGCGCCAGCGGTAAAGACGTGCTGCGACTTTCTGCAGCTTCTCCTCCGCGGCGTCAGCGGTGCCAGCGTGTTTCTCGGCTTCTTCCAGCGCCTTTGCCGCGAGCCGCCGGAGGGCCGCGGCCTGTCGATTCAGGGTGGCCACTATCTCGTCGAACTCGCCGCTCTCGAACTCGCGGTGGCAGGTAGGGCAGTGGTCCTCGGCGCCGCTCTCGATAGCCTCCCGTGCGCGGTCCACGTTCTTCGCCTCGCGCTCGTTGGCGGAGGCTGCGCCTCGCCGGCCCGCCGCCAGCTCCCGCAGCTTCTCCTCCTCTTCGCGTAGTTCGCGCTCCCGCGCCTCCAGGTCCTCGCCGGCCGAGAGGATCTCCAGCTCCTCTGAGAGACGCTCGCACTCCCGTCGGGCCTCCGAGCACTGCTCGCGGGCCTCCCGCACCTCGTGCTCGCTGCGGCGGTGCTCGGCGTGCGCAACTTCGATCTCTCTGAGCTCGCGCAAATGCTCCTCTGCCCGTTCCAACTCCTCCTCCGCCTTCTCCAGCACCGCTACGGTCTCTGTGAGAAGCTCCGCGCCGTCCAAGTCGAAGAGGCCGTCCCAGCCCGGCAGCGGGCTACCCGCTCCGTCGAGCACCTCCACGGCGTCGAATATCTCGGCCTCGATGTCCGCCACGCGCTTCTGGGCAGCGCGCAACTCCTTGCGGTCCCGGTCGCGCTGCTCGACGCGTTGCCGGTCCTCCTCCAGGCGCTTCAGCTCCGCCTCGAGCTCCGGCAGCCGGGCTACCTGGGGCTTGAGTTTCATCAGCTCTTCCTCGGCGGCGGAGATCTCGGCCAGGTCCCGCTCGGAATCCTCGATCCGGTCCTCTGCGCGGCGACGCTCGGCCTTAGCCTCCTGCAAGGCGTTCACGAGCTTCGTATGCTTGCGGTGGGCGGCGTCCAAAGCGGTGCGGGCCTTGCGGGCGGCTTCCAGCTCCGCCTGCGCGGTCTCGTGCTCGCCGGAGATGCGCTCCAACTCCTCCTCCAGGCGCATGAGCTCGACCTGAAACTCTTCGAGCTGCTGCTTCAAGGAGTCCTCGTCCGCCTCGGCAAGGCGGGATTCGATGAGCCGAGCCTCGGCACGCAGGTCATTTCGGTCGTCGCGCAGGAGCCTCTGGGCGTCCTCGACGCGGCTGACGCCGAGCATCTTCGAGATCTTGCGCACCCGGCCGATGCCGTCGTCTTGGGCAAAGAACTTGAGCTCCTTCTGCTTCGCGTAGAACGTCGCCTCGAACGCCGTCCGATCCATCCGCAGCAAGTGTTCCTCGACCCACCGCGTCACGTCGGTCGTGCCGGTGACGATGACTTTACCCGAGGAGTCCCGCGCCTCCGCCGTCGTGTTGTTGCTCTTGAGCCCACGCCGCACCGTGTAGGAATCTCCTCCGAGGGCGAGCGTAACCTCCACTATAGTCGGGTCTTTCGCCGAGCCGCTGCTCCAGGGGATCAACTCGTTCTGGAACCGTAGCCCGCCGCCCCTCGACCCGAAAAACGCCCACAAAATGCTCTCGAACAGCGTGGACTTCCCTGAGCCGTTCCTTCCGACGACCCCGACGGCCCCCTCCGGCGGCAGCAGTTCCACCGGCTCCCGAAGCTGCTTGTAGTTCTCTATGTAGAGCCGTTCCAGGTTCACGCAGCACCTTCCTCGCTGGCCGACCGCGCGAGATAGCCGCGCCCTTTCTCCAGGAACTCCGCGGCGAACTTCTCCTCCAGTTCGCCGCGCTCCCGCCGCGCCTTCACGAACTCTGCAAACTCGTCCTCCAGAGGCCCGAAGACCGCCGAGACCGGGCCGCTCTCCCGCTCCTCCGGCGGCTCCTCGGCGTGGACCTCCAGGCTGAAGTTCAGGCAGCGACGCTGCAGGTCGCGCAGGAGGGCGCGGTCCACGCCGCTGGCTACCCCGCGCCGCACGTCGTATGCGCGCAGGCGTACGATCGCGCCGTCGAGGTCTACGCCTTCAGTTCGCTCCCGAACGGCCTCGGTAAGCTCAGAGGAGTCCATGTCGCGTGCGCTCACCTTCGGCAGGTCCAGCATCGGCCGCGCGGCTATCTCGACGTGCTCCACGCTCTTGAGCCCTCCGCCGTCAAACTCGACGACGGCGAATCCCGTCTTCGAGTCCACCTCTCCGAAGCCGAAGCGCTCCGTGGCGCCAGCGTAGAAGGCGTTCGGCTTGTGTTCGTGGAACTTGTGGTAGTGGCCGAGGGCGACGTAGTCGAAGCCGCCCTCGATCATACCCGGCTGCAAGTTCGCCTCGCCCATCTCGTGCTGCTTGGCCTCCAGCCCCGGCACCAGCCCATGCGTCACCAGCACGTTCACGTCTGCGCCTCGCTCCGGCGTCACAGCCCCGGTCCCGAAGACCGCCCCATGGGGGACCAGCGTAACGCCCACACCCGCGTCGCCGACCTCAATCAACTCGTAGTCCAGATCGAAGCCGTGGGCGGAGATCGCGTTGACCAGGTTCGCGTATTCAAGCGCCGCCGTCGTCGTGCGCAGGCGTGGCGTCTCGTGGTTGCCGGCGGCGACAAGGTAGGGGAGGCCCGCCCGTGCGGTGACGCGGGCCGTCTGCTTCAAGAAGCCGATGATCACGTGCGTCGCCGGGCGCACTGAGTCGAAGACATCGCCCGAGTGGATCACGATGTCCACCTCCCGCTCCAGGATGGCGTCGACCGCTCGCCGGTACGCCTCCTGCACGTCTACCTCCCGCTGGTTGCGGTTGGTCTGTGGGCAGAGCTTCGCGTACCGGGTGTACCCCAGGTGTGTGTCTGAGATGTGGGCTATACGAACTATGTGGCTGTGCTCCTTTCCGCGTGGAAGCCTACGTTATTCTAGCTATACCTCTTGATGATTCTAAAGATAAATTTCCTGGCGCGGGATTCGATCCTCGCGGCCCCATAGTCCTGGACCTCGCGCACATTTTGGATCTGGTGCAGAGGGCGAGGATGGGGGGCATCCAGGAGTGGCTCTCGTTCTACTTCAAGAGCCCCATGACCCTGCCCGAGCTCTACCCGGAGCACGACCTCTTCATCCAGCAGATGAAGCTTAAGAATACCCTGTGGACCATCATGGGCGAGGACAAGATAACCCACACCGGCCTCGACTACTACTATGAGTAGGGGCGAGCCGATCGGCTCGCCTACCGGTTTGGCGCCTGCTCCAGCAATCCGTCCACGGCCGCTACGATCCGCTCGGGGTGAGCCTCAGGGACGAAGTGTTTGCCGCCCTCGACGCGATCCAGCGTCGTACCTAGTTCGTAGGCGAGCCGGTAGCCGAGCCCATCTTCTGTAAATCGTCGGCCGCCCCCAATACTAGACATGCCGGCACCTGGGGCCCGGGATCCGGTCGGCGATGGCGAGCGTGTAGTTGACGTCAAGGGAGCGAACTCTTCTACCCCAAAGCTTAACAAGCAAGGCCGGATCCGCCGGTCGGTGTCAAGGTCTCATCCCAGGAACGCGTGCTTGCCGTGGAGCCTGACAAAACGGGCCCCGGTGATGGTGCGGTGGCGCTTCAGGCCCTCCTCTCCTTTCCCGAAAAGGACTACTTCCTCCTCACCGCCAGAGCCTATCGGCTGGACGAGGCGTCCACCGGGGGCGAGTTGCTCCGCGAGGGGTGGCGGAACGGAAGGGAACGCCGCAGCGACGAGGATGGCGTCGTAAGGGGCGTGCTCGGGGAGCCCCTCGGTTCCGTCGCCCGCGACGACCTCGACGTTCGTGACGCCGTGGCGGGAGAGGTTTTCCCTGCTGATATCGGCGATGTCTGACCAACGTTCCACGCCCCACACGAAGCCGGACAGGTGAGCGAGCAGCGCCGTCTGGAAGCCGTAGCCGGCCCCGATCTCCAGGACGCGCTCGGAGCCTTCAAGCGCGAGGGCTTCGATCATCCTCGCCACGAGCGAGGGCTGGGTCGTCACCTGACCGTGGGGGATCGGCAGCGGCCGGTTCAGGTAGGCCCAGTCGACGAGCTCGGACGGGACAAACCCTGCCCTCGGCACCTTGCGCAGGGCACGGAGCACGCGAGGATCGAGCACGCCCTCGGCAGTGATCTCCCGGACGAGGTCCTCCTGGCTCTTCACGGCACCATTATGCATGCGTCCGGATACTCAAGAAAATGCCTCGGCCGACTTGCTCTACTGTGCTTACTAGTGACAAGTAGCGAGAACGTGGGCCTGCTGCCAAGGTGGGCCTGCTACACGATGGGGTATGCTCTGGACGGACGCGAGCGCTTCGCGTGCTCGGACGCACAGGGATGCCTCTTTATCTCAGTCGGCGTGGCCTCAGCGTAATGCTGGTAGGCGGGGCGGCTGTCGGGCTTGGGAGGCGCGCTTCTCCGGGGAGGTCATGGAGATCCGGTTGGACATGTTCGAGCGCCCGGCGCACGACCAAGACGAGCCATCACCGACCGATCCGAAGCGGTCGCGACCTTGCTCGGCGCGGGAGGAGAACGCGCTCACTCGCCGCTGGCGGGGGTGGCGCTAAGATAGAGCCGTGAGCAAGACGAATGGCGACGCGAGAGGCGGAGCGTGCGGGCTGTGTGGGCGCACGGTGCAGCGGCTGACCCGGCACCACCTCGTCCCCAGGACGCGCCACAAGAGCAAGCGCAACAAGAAGACATTCGACCGGCGGGAGGTCCACCGCACGGTCGGCCTCTGCTCCCCCTGCCACCAGCATATACACACCGTCCTCGACAACAAGGAGCTAGAGCGCGAGTACAACACGCTCGAGGCCTTGAGGGCTCATCCCGACGTGGAGAGGTTCGTCGAGTGGGTCAAGCGCAAGCCGCACGGCACCGCGGGAAGCGTCCGCCGCGGTATCAGGTAGGGTGGCACGTCGGGCAATCGGGTAGGTCTCCGTAGCCGGAGGTCGGGCTTCGGCTACCGGCCGGTTCTTGCGGGTGGCGCACTCGCGCGGATCTTAAGGTCTCGAGGTTCAGCCGTTGAGCAGCCTAAAACAAAACGCCGCCCCGCCGCCTTCTGCGACGCCTTTGCTGACGTTATCAGCCACGAGGTCTCCGACCTGGGCGCAGGCAGATACCCTACAGTGGCAGAAGGAATACGCCCTTGCAGGGCTTTTGTGGGCGCGCTCGGCAGGACTCGAATCTGTGACCTTCTGATTCGTAGATTCAAGTTCATATTTTCTGCCGTGTACCGTGTTGTCCGCTAAAACCGCTCGAATAAGCCATTGTCTTCCTCAAGCGACTACCCACATATACTGTGTATACTGCCGGATGTCATCCCGGTTGGTGTCAACATTGGTGTCAAACTGAGCATCCCGCTCGTCGCAATCTTCGTGTGGTTCGTGCACGTGCGCCACCGTCCTGGCACCTATCGTGGTCACGACGCGCGAGGTCTACACGATCAACAACAGCACCTTCGACATGTAGCTCGTGATCTTTTTCGGCGTCGTGGGCTACATGGTGAAGAAGACCGGCTTCGAGCCCGGACCGCTGGTACTGACATTCGTCTTAGGCCGTACCTTGGAGATCTCCTTCCACCAGTCGCTGCGCATCTTCGAGGGTGATGTGACGGGGTTCCTTACCCGCCCGATCTCGGGGCCCCTCGTAGCCCTTATGATCCTGGTGATCGTTATCCTCCCGGCCCTCCAGTACATCAGGAGGAGGGCAAGGCTCAACGGATTAGGGCTAAGATGTAAGCTAGCATTATTCACCGTGGAGGTCCGTGCGCACAAGACAGCGGAGAAAGCACGTTTGCCTAGAGTAGAGGAGGCACCATGAAGCATCGCGTCGCCGTCGTCCCCGGAGACGGCATCGGCAACGAGGTAGTTCCGGAAGCCATCCAGGTCCTGGAGAGCGCTGGAGAGATCTGGGGCTTCGGGTTCGATTGGACGTTCTTCGACTGGGGGTGCGAGTACTTCCTCAAGACGGGCAGCATGATGGCCGAGGACGGCCTCGACCGATTACGCGAGCACGACGCCATTTTCCTGGGGGCAGTCGGGCACCCTGAGGTGCCCGACCACGCGTCGCTGTGGGGGCTCTTGATCCCGATCCGGCGCAGTTTCCGCCAGTACATAAACCTGCGCCCGGTGAGGCTGTTCGAAGGGATCAAGGGCTCGCTGCGGGGGGTGGTGCCCGAGGACATAGACATGGTCGTCGTGCGCGAGAACAACGAGGGCGAATACTCCGAAATCGGCGGCAGACTCTACCACGGAGGCCCCGAGGAGCTGGCCGTGCAGCAGGCGACCTTCACGCGGCGCGGCGTCGAGTGTGTCATGCGCTACGCTTTTGAGCTCGCCGGAGAGAGGCGGGGCAGGGTCTCCTCGGCGACCAAATCCAACGGCATCATCCACACCATGCCGTTTTGGGACGAGATCTTCCGGGAGCACTCGGCCGAACACCCCGGCGTCGAAGCCGACCAGTATCACATAGACGCTTTAGCCGCCGCGTTTGTGCTCGACCCGCGCCGCTTCGACGTAGTGGTCGCCTCCAACCTCTTCGGGGACATCCTGAGCGATCTGGGAGCCGCGATCGCGGGGAGCATAGGGATAGCACCCTCCGCTAACCTTAACCCCGAAGGCGAGTATCCGTCCATGTTCGAGCCCGTGCACGGCTCGGCCCCCGACATCGCTGGCAGGGGCGTCGCGAACCCGATAGGTCAGATCTGGTCCGGCGCCATGATGCTCGAGTATCTTGGGTACGCCGAAGCGGGCAATGCCATCGTGCGAGCCATCGCACAGACGCTGGCCGATACCCTCATCCGCACATCGGACCTCGGCGGTAAGGCGAGCACCCATGAGGTGTCCGAGCAGATCATTGAAGCACTTCAGGAACATTCTTCATCGGGGACGGAAGAGGCTTGGCCAGGAAAAGGCGGCTAAATTAGTCGAGATTCCTGGCCTCTTATACTCTCGCAGACTTGCACCCGGCTACGACGAGCCGGATCAGCTGAAGCCGGAGTAGCCATGATGTTGGCGAACCCTGAAACCCTTCGACAGACCCTGATCCGTGGTTTAGTACTATCTGAAAGATGTGGCTGGCGTGGTACCCTACGCTCTTGGTGCGCTACGAGAGGCGAGCAGAGATCCACGAGGCGTGCTTGCGCCTCGGATGCGCGCTCGTTGAGCGGGCCTAGCGCGATAAGGGACAGACGGGTAGTGGGTCCGAAAGATTAGCGAGGAAGATAACGCTGGCGCGCCATGGCGGCGCGGCTTCTACTACGGTTGGGCGATCGCGGGGACGCTCGCTGTTACCGAGACCGCCTCCTAGGGTGTTCTGTACTACGCCTTCGCGGTATTCCTGGTGGCGATGCAGGAGGAGCTGGGCTGGTCCCGCACGGCCGTGACAGGGGCTTACTCCCTAGGACTACTCGTCTCGGGGCTGGCTGCACCCCTGGTGGGACGTTGGCTGGACTGGCACGGCCCCCGCGGGCTTATGACACTCGGCTCGATAGCGGGAGCCACACTCCTTCTCATATGGGCTTCCGTCGAGGATCTCCTAGTCTTCTACCTCGTCTGGGTGGGCATCAGTCTCGCGAGGGCAGCGGCCTTGTACGAGCCTGCCTTCGCGGTTCTCGCAAAGTGGTTCGATAGCGGCCGTGCCCGGGCGCTGCTACTGGTGACCTTGGCCGGCGGTCTGGCTAGCACGATCTTCCTTCATTTGTCCGCCTGGCTAGCCGAGGTGCAGGGATGGCGCGAGGCGCTCTTCGCCCTGGCCGCGATCCTGGCCCTCCTCACGATCTTGCCCCACGCGCTCGTCTTGCGCCGTAGGCCCGAAGACCTCGGCCTCCTTCCCGAGGGCATCGAGCCCACGCACTCGCCTCGAGAAGAGACGGCCCGGGCGCTAAACGAACCCCGTGCGGAACCCAGGAGTGTGCCGCTCGGCGTGGCGCTCCGAGGCCCGGCCTTCTGGCTGCTTGCGGCGGCTCTCTCCTTGGGGACCCTCTCCCAGGCGGCAATCTACGTGCATCTGATCCCCTACCTCGCCGAAAAGGACTACGGGCTCGGTTCGGCCGCAACCTTGACCGGCCTCATAGGGGCATCACAGGTCCTTGGCCGGGTAATCTTGACCTTCCTCGAAGATCGCCTGCCACGTGACGCGATGATGGCAGGGAGCTTCGCGTTGCAGGCTGTCGCCCTCGTCGTCCTGATCGGATCACAGAGCCCCCCCTCGGGGTGCTGATGTTCGTCTTGCCATTCGGGGCGGCGTCTGGAGCCGTGACGATCTCCCGAGCCTTGGCGGTCGCAGACTTCTACGGGGCTGCGCATTACGGTAGTATAGGCGGGGTGGTAGGGATGTT
The DNA here is from genome assembly GCA_030776965.1 of Actinomycetota bacterium. GTDB lineage: Bacteria > Actinomycetota > Rubrobacteria > Rubrobacterales > Rubrobacteraceae > Rubrobacter_F. The sequence goes on along the minus strand of JALYGT010000083.1, from coordinate 1,681 downwards.
CGTAACAGGAGCTCGCACGCTTGCGCCGGTGGGCGCAGGTGCGCTGTCCGCAGCCCTGGGCAGCTACGCGCCCGTTCTGTGGACGCTAGCGTTTGGCTTGGCCTTGGCGGCCATCGCCATGTTCATTGCCCAACGACTCGTACCGCCACTACGCTTCGAACCGGACACAAATAGAGGTCGTTAACAATGCGATCTCGGGCCTAGCGCTGGGCCGAAGCTGAGTAAAGAGAAGGGCCCCGAGAACCTGCTCAGGGCCCTGGAGTCGAAGCTACGATGACATCGCGCTTCATCTCCTTTCGAGTTGGCTAGCTTGCCTCCGCTGTGGAAGCAGTAACCCTTACATCGGGTTCCATCTCCTTTCCGATGACTCGCTCGCCTACTCAACCTAATGCTTACCCGCCTGGCGTGTGGGTTAAACACGAGCTGTACAAAGGGGGCGAGTGCCCATCGAGTCGGACTCCGGCCCCTTATCTAGCGGGACGTACAGTAAAACTTCCACCTTTGCTGGACTTTTAGGATTGTGCTCGGCAAGACTCGAACCTGCGCCCTACTCTGTTCGTAGTCATTTTCCTTCGAAGACACGGGGGACAGGGAGGGGCAAAGGGAGACAAAACTGCGCACTTATGGGGAAATCGGCTTCCTCGAAGGGACACAGAGGCACCAGGAGAGACACCCGCTTGCGGTCGGATTGCGGTCAAAGTATGGGTAGTAAAACACGCACTGGGACCAAAGATTGTGGTAGCCATCGATGTGCTTCCGAATCCAGACTAGAGGCAACGGGACAACCCATAGTTAGGCGCAAGCACTGGCAAAGTGCGCCAGGGTTTGCCGGATGGCATAATCATTAGGAGCACACCGGTGCTCTGCATTTATCCGTAAGGCTCGATAGAAAAGCGAATTGCGAAGATTCGCGACACTCTATCGCTCTATTTGCCAGGGCGGGCAGGATGCTCCTAGCGACCGGGCGAGCAGGAGGTAAGGCCGTGGAGGAGAACTTGGAAGTCATCGTCCATGTACCCGGAAAACCGGCACAGATGGTCGACGACCAGAGGTACGGAAGAAGATAAAGAAGAAGCTATGGTAGAAGAAAGCGAAAAGCACGTCGTAAGCCGCGAGGCGCCCGAGACGCGGGATCGGTATCAGCACTTTCTCTCGATACCGACCCGCTGGATGGACAACGACGTCTACGTCCACGTCAACAACGTCGTCTACTACTCCTACTTTGACACCGTGGTGAACGGGTATCTGATCTCCTCGGGTGTCCTGGACATAGAGGAAAGCCCGGTCATCGGCCTCGTTGTCGAGACGCAATGCAGGTTCTTCAGACCAATAGCCTTCCCTGATATCGTGCATGCTGGCCTGCGCGTCGCCCGGCTCGGCAACAGTAGCGCCCGCTACGAGATCGGTCTCTTCCGCAACGACGACGAGATCGCCGCTGCACAGGGACACTTTGTACACGTCTATGTGGACCGCCAGACCCGTAAGCCAGCCGGGCTTCCGCAAGAGATGCGCGCGGCGCTCGAACGCCTGCTCATTCAGGAGTGAATCTTATCTGGTATCGTGTACGCCGGTTATAGTTGCCGACTCGCGCACCTGAGGATACTGCTCTGGTAGCAGGTTGGGTATAAGAGAAATTCTAACTAGGGACCACTAGTCGCCCGGGTCGCCTGCTGATCGGCTC
>JALYGT010000082.1 GCA_030776965.1 Actinomycetota bacterium | reverse complement strand
GGCGGTACACTCTCTCGCGGAGAGGTGGCAGAGTGGTTGAATGCGGCGGTCTCGAAAACCGTTACGTCGGTAATCCCGGCGTCGGGGGTTCGAATCCCCCCCTCTCCGCAGCGGCAGGTCCTGTCTTCGGCTTTCGTTTCTTAGCGTGAGGTTTGCCGGGCTGCGCCGATTAGCGCGAACTGCTAAGCTCGGTGCGTGTTCTCGAGGAGGCAGGAGGTTGGATCCCGCGTGCGCGGGATCTTGTTCGTAGAGCTTTTGGGGGGCTTGGGGGACGTCCTGATCTCTCTGCCCGCCATCCAGGCCCTTGCGCGCTCCCATCCCGAGGCACGCTTGGCCGCTCTCACCTTCCCGCCCGGTGCGGAGTTGCTCGAGGGCGATCCGCTGATCCATGAGGTGGTGCAGGTCCCCAGGCCGGATTCCGCCCGGCCGCGCCGCGTTCGGGAGGCGGTTGAGGAGCTGCTAGCGCGAGGTGACTGGGACCTCGTGGTCTCGACCACATCCTACGACGGCATCGACGACTTGGTTCGCGGGTGCGGCGCGTCGCGCGTGGTGGCGAACCTGTGGCGGTCTCCGCACGCCGACGAGCGAGTGGGCGAGCGGTTCTTGCGCATCCTCCTGGATGAAGGACTGGTCGAACCGGAGGCCATCTCTTCACCCCGGCTACACCTCGCCCCCGAAGAGCGATCCGCCGTGGCCGAGCGGCTCGTCGGCACGCGGCGCCCGCTCGCCTTTCTGCTCCCGGATGCGGGGATGGAAGTGAAGCGCTGGCCGGAGGAGCGTTGGGGCGCTTTGGGCCGTGCCTTGCGCGCCAGCTGTGGCGCGGATATCGTCGTACCGGTCAGCTCCGATCCCGAGCAGGCGTCGCGCGTTGCCCGGCTCGTCGGAGAGCAGGCGCGCGTGTGGCCACGCGGGACACTCCGCGAGCTCGCCGCTGCCCTGTCGTTCGCCGATCTCGCGGTCGGGGCGGATACGGGGCCGGTGCGCATCGCGGGCGCTCTGGGGGTGCCGACGGTTACGCTCTTCGGTCCGTCCTGGCACGGTCGCTACGGCCAGCCTCCCCCGCACAAAAACCTGCAGGGGTACCCCGGCTGCCCCCAGCGCCTCGTCTCCGACTTTACCCAACAGCCCTGCTGGTACGCAGGCGTGTGCATGCTCGAGGATCACCGGTGGAGATCTTGCCTGGAAGACATCCCAGTGGAGAGTGTGCTGGCTGCGGCCGCTCCCTTGCTGGAGAATCGGCCTGAGCCCGCTATCTACGAAACATTTGGCGGAGGAGGTGCGCGGTGAACGAGCCGTGGGCGGCCGCACGGCGACTCCTGGTGATGCGGCTCGACAACATCGGCGACGTAGTGATGGCGGGCCCCGTTCTGCGCGCCCTGAAAGAGAATTTGCCCGGTTCGCACGTCACCCTGATGGCGAGCCCCGGGGGGAGCAAGGCCGCGCCGCTCTTGCCGTGGGTGGACGAGGTGCTCTCGTGGCGCGTCCTCTGGCAGGACCTAGGCCGCCTCTCCTTTGACCCGGCGCGGGAGTGGGAGATGATCGAGACCCTGAAAAGGGGCTCCTACGACGCGGCGATCATACTTACCTCCTTCAAGCAGACGCCGCACGCCGCCGGTTACGCTTGTTATCTCGCGGGGATCCCCTTGAGGCTGGGCGAGTCGAAGGAGTGGGGCGGCGGCGTACTCACCGACGAGGCGCCCACGGCGCCGGACGAACTGCACCAAACGGAGCGCAACCTGCGCCTGATCGAGCAGGCAAGCTTCCACATCAAGGATCGCGCATTGAGCATCCGCGTGCCGGAAGGGGCGTACAAAGCCGCCGCGGAGCTGCTCAAGATGCGCGGCGTGGTCCCCGATGCGCCGTACCTCCTGCTCTCCCCCTGGACGAGCGCCCAGGCCCGCACCTACGGAACCGACCGCTTCGCCCTCGTCGCGCGTCGTCTCTCCGAAGAGACGGGATGGCCGGTCGTGGTAAGCGGCACCAAAGACGACCAGGAGCGCAGCGGTAGGCTGCTCGATACTTTAGGCAACCGGAGCGTGGACCTGGTCGGCGCGACCGACCTGGGCGTTCTCGCGGCGCTTATCGAGGGTGCACGCCTCGTTTTGACGAACAACACCTCCACAATGCACCTCGCCGACGCTTTGTGCGCGCCGAGCGTGGTGCTCTACTCGGGCACCGAGCTCGAGAGCCAGTGGCGACCGCGCAGCGCTCCCCACCAGCTGCTCAGGCGCGAGACGTGGTGCAGCCCGTGCTACGCCTTCACCTGCCCGTACGAGCTTGAGTGCCTTGACATACCGCCCGAAGAAGTTGTCGGGGCCGGCCTCTCGCTGCTCGGAGAGGTCGGGGACGAAGCCGCGAAGGCCCCACGGCGGGGGTCGCGGGCGTGACGCGCGTGGTTATGCTGGCTGGCACGTACCGGCCGGAGCGTTGCGGCACGGCGCACTACGTCCAGCGCCTCCGCCACGCTTTGGACGAGCGCGGCGTCTCCTCTTACGTGCTAACGGACAGGGAAGCGGCCTGGGCTTCGGAAGACCCGGGGGTTAGGGGCGCGGTACGCGGTTGGGGGACACTTGATCTGCCGGCCCTCGTCGTGGCCGTGGCCGGGCTCGTGCGCAAGGTGGGGGCGGACGCTGTACACCTCCAGCACGCCGCGAGCACCTACGGCTTTAAGCGCGCCGTCTTCTTCTTGCCTCCGCTCTTGCGCGCAGCCGGGTGCCGGGTGCCTTTGGTAACGACGGTGCACGAGTATGGTTGGTGGGAGTGGGAGCCGCGCGGCGTCCCGAAGGGGGCCTTAGAGGCGGTCAAAACCTGGGGGCAGCGGCGGGGCAGGTGGGACCGCGAGGACGGCTTCTTGCTCACCGGGAGCGATGCGCTGATCACGACAAACTCTCACGCCGAGGCCGCCATCACCTCTAGGCTGCCGTTCCTGGGCTCCCGCCTCTACTGCGTCCCGCTCAGTGCGAACGTTGAAGCCGCCCCAATGGAGGGCGACGAGGCGCGAGCAGCGCTGCGCTCCCGGTACGGCTGGCCCCTTGACGCGCCGGTCATAGCGTTCTTCGGCTTCCTCCACCCAGCCAAGGGCATAGAGACGCTGCTCGAAGCGCACAAGAAGGTGCTCGCGAAGCGGCCTGGCACACGCCTCTTGCTGGTGGGCGGCGTCGAGAGCCTTGCCCTGGGAGAGGAGGCCAACTGGTACTGGAACGAGTTGAGAGCCTTGATCCGAGCGCTCGGGCTCGACGGCACGGTGGCCATGACGGGATATGTCCCGGGGGACGAAGCGTCCCGGCTGCTCTCGGGTGCTGACGTAGGAGCGCTACCGTTCAACGAGGGCGTCACCCTCAAGAGTGGCTCCCTGCTCACGCTCTTCGCGCATGGCCTACCCGTGGCGGCCACGCGCCCGGATCCCCCCGAGCCGAATCTAGTCGACGGAGAGCTAGTGCGGCTCGTAGAGTGGCGGGATGCCTTCGGGCTCACGATCGCGCTCCTCGGGCTGCTGGCCGACGCCTCCGAGCGTGTCCGGCTGGGGGAGGCGGGGCGCGCTTACACCCAGAACCTCTCCTGGTCCTCCATAGCGGAGCGTCACGTAGAGGTGTACGAGTCGGTGCTGGAGAAAGGAGCGAAAGTACCCGCGGGTACCGGCGGTGTGCTCCCGCTACCGTCAAAGACGACCGCCAATGCCGATAGCTTGGCGATTTTAGAAGAGAGTTCCACGAAGGATTAGCAACCTCCGCGGGCCACCGGGCCCATAAGAAATCCTAGCCTTCGGCGCCGATCCCAAACGCGCCAGAAAGCATCGGCAAACTTCGCTAACATAAAATGTGGGTCGGCGGCCGAGTAGGAGAGGAGGACGTCGGCCCGCCCAGGCCTTCACGGCGAAACTATAATGCTTTGCAGCGAGGTTTGACTATACCGCCTCGACACCACGGGCATGCTAACGCTTGCGCAGGAGGTGCTCTCTGCAAGAAGCACGCGCTGACGATGCTGATGGGCCAATAACAGTGCAAACCGCTGCAGGGTGAACCGGAACGTCTTCGAGTGGGGTGGCCCTGCCGAGTTCACAGCGGTTACGGAGGAGAACGAGTTGTCGGAAGGGTGCATGCGAAAGGTCTCTGTCTACGGGACCGGATCCTGCTTACGAGACCAGGGTGCGCGCCGGCAACAGGAACATTCTGTCTCGCCAGCGGTTGGCTAGTTCTTCTCCAGGCTCTTTAAAGCCACTTCGGCGGCACGCCTCAGGCGGCGGTTGGAATCTGCGTGGAAGACGCTTTGCAGGTCTTCGCGGGCCCGCGCGCTCTCGCCCAGGGCCGCCAAAGCCGAGGCGCGGTTGTAGTAGGCGATGCCGAGTTTGGGGTCGAGCTTAACGGCCTGGTCCGCGGCTTTAAGGGCGCGGTGCGGGTCGCCCGACGCGTCGAGGCTCGCGCCCAGGGCCGAGTAGTAGCGGGGGAGGGGGCTGCGGGCAACGAGCCGTTCGTAGATATCGACGGCTCCCTCGTACTCTTCGCGCCTGAAAAGGGCCACGGCCCGGCGCTCCTCGGGGGCGACGAGGCGGGACATGAGCACCGTGAGAATGGCGGCGCCCCCGAGATAGACGAGTAGGACCGGCACGGTGTTCTCGAAGGTCGCCAGGTCCATGATGAACGGCAGCCCGAGGATGAAGACGCCAGTCGAGAGGAGCGGCAAAAGCCGCACCAGAAACTCCCCGTATGCCCGGGCGCGGAGCAGGTCGCGGTTCTGGCGGCCGACGACGAAGAGGAAGCCGGCGAGCAGTGCCAGGGCCCCCAGAGTCGGATAGAAGAAGCTCACCCCTGAAGCTCCTCGAGCGTCCTCCTGGCAGCGGACTTGAAGCGGCGGGGCAGGTCGGCGTCGAGGGCTCGTTTGAGGTCCTTCGTTGCCCGGCTCTTGCGGCCTTGCCTGCGCAGGATCAGGGCGCGGTTGTAGTAGGCGAGGCCGTACTCCGGGTCGAGCTCGACGGCACGGGTGGAGGCGTCTATGGCCTCCTCGTGCCGCTCGCCGGCTCCCAGAGCAGCCCCCAGAAACGCCCAGTAACGAGCCAATGGACGCTCCTCGGCTAGCCTGCGGTACAGGGCCGCGGCCCTCGCGTAATCCCTGTTGCGGAAGGCCCTGGTCGCCTGGCGCTCACCTACGGGCATGGATAGAAAGTTAGAGGCGACCAACACGGCGCCGAACGCGAGCACCCAGACGATGGGCGTCCAGCCTCCCTGGAGGCTCTGTACCAGCGGCAGGCTGGCGGCCATGGCGGTGATCGCCGCGAACGGGAGCGAGCGGCGCGCCAGCTCCCCCCAGGCCTTCGCCCGCACCAGGTCCTTGTTGAACGAGAAAACCATCCGCCAGGCGACGAGCACCAGCAGGATGGTCAGGACGACGGGTATCGCGCCGACGCCCAAGAAGGCTCCCTCCTCCTAGCGTCCCACGGGCGCGGACGCGGCACCCTCGAGCACGCCCAGGACAGGCCTCACGAGCTCTTCGAAGGCCGAGTCGTCGAGGGTAGGCCTAGAGCCTGCGGTTGGGACGGCTTTTTCTAGTTCAATCCAGCTCTTGCACCCCCCGTACTCCGCACGGTACTCGAACCGAACAGGCTCTGGCAGCAGGTAGGTGCGCAAGACCAGGACCGTCAGGGGCTTCTTCGGACGCCACTTCAGGCGGCTCTCGGCGTACTCAGGCGTCCAGATGTGGTAGGGGTCTAGGGCGGCAAGCTCATCGGCCTCGGAGATCTCATATGCGCCGTGTACCTCGGCGAAGGAGGTGAAGATCACCGGCTCGTCGTCCTGCCTCTCGGGGATGGACCGCAAGAGGTCGTAGTAGAGGGGCTTGAGCTGCTCCTCTTTCTGGTGCTCGTAGCCCTTGAAGAAGAGAAAGCGTGTTTTGGGGATGGCGAACGCTTTCTCCCGGATGCCACCCTTTCGCACCACGAGCGCCGTCTCACCGCGCTCGAGCGCCTCGACAGCGACTGCCCACTCCTTCAGCGCGTGCTGCAGCGTATCCAAAAGTTCACCTCTCGTATAATGCCAACCTACAAAGCGGATTATATGACGCGAGCGCAAACGCTTCGACAGGAGGCTTCACAAATGACGCAGCACGAGACGCCCCACCGCGTAGAACGCGACTCGATGGGCGAGGTCGAGGTGCCCCGTGACGCGCTTTTTGGCGCCCAGACGCGCAGGGCCCTCGACAACTTCCCCATAAGCGACCTGCGCAAACCGCGCCGTTTCGTACAGGCCCTCGGGGCCATAAAGCTCGAAGCCGCCAACGTAAACTACGAGCTCGGCCTGCTGGACGGGGAGCTAAAGGACGCCATCGTAGAGGCTGCGGAAGAGGTCGTCGAGGGCGCTCTGGACAACCAGTTCGTCCTCGACGTCTTCCAGACGGGGTCCGGCACCTCTACCAACATGAACACCAACGAGGTCATCTCCAACCGGGCCATCCAGATCCTCGGTGGCGAGCTCGGCTCCAAATCGCCCGTGCACCCGAACGACCACGTTAACAAGGGCCAGTCCTCCAACGACGTCATCCCCACCGCCATCCACCTCTCCGCCCTCGTCTCCATCAAAGAGGATCTGATGCCCGCGCTCGAGAAGCTTCGCGGCGCCTTAGAAGAGAAAGCCCGCGAGTTCGACAGCGTCGTCAAGACCGGCCGGACGCACCTGCAGGACGCGACCCCCATACGCCTCGGACAGGAGTTCGAGGGCTACGCGGGGCAGGTACAGCGCGGCATAGAACGCGTAAGGAAGGCCCAGGAAGACCTCATGGAGGTCGCTTTGGGCGGAACGGCCGTCGGCACCGGCGTCAACACCCATCCCGAGTTTGCCCAGAAGGTCTGCGAGAAGCTCTCCGAACGATTCGGCGTCAAGGTCTACGAGACCGAGAACCACTTCCAGGCCCAGAGCGCGATGGACGGGGCGGTCTACGCGAGCGGGGCTCTAAAGACCGTCGCGGTAAGCACGATGAAGATCGCTAACGATATCCGTTGGCTCGGGGCCGGGCCGCGGGCGAACCTGGCCGAGATAGCGCTGCCCGAGGTGCAGCCGGGGTCCTCGATCATGCCGGGCAAAGTCAACCCGGTTATCGCCGAGAGCGCCATGATGGTTGCCGCCCAGGTCATCGGCAACGACACCACCGTAGCTTTGGCCGGTCAGGGCGGCAACTTCGAGCTCAACACCATGCTCCCGGTCATCGCCTACAACCTCTTGCAGTCGATCGACATCCTCAGCAGTGCTGCCTCGAACCTCGCCGACCAGTGCGTCGCGGGGCTGGAGGCCACCGAGCGCGGCCCCGAGCTCGTCGAGAAGGGCCTCATGCTCGCCACCGCGCTCGCCCCCGAGATCGGCTACGACAAGGCAGCCGAGATCTCCAAAGAGGCCTACAAGAGTGGCAAGACCATCCGCGAGATCGCCCGCGAGAAAACCGACCTCTCCGAGGAGGAACTAGACAAGCTGCTCGACGCCCGCAAGATGACGGATAGGTAGCCGGAGGATCGATAACGCCCGAACACCCCGGGTGGCGTGACCCGGGCCCCTGTATAATCGCGGTGCAAGGGGTAAAGATGGTGGACTTTCCTTCTACGTCGACATCTGAGTTGGGTGTACCGCTCCCCGGTTCTGCCGAAGAGCTCCGGCGATTCGAGCGGATCCAGGAGCGGCTGGCACCCCTTTTCCGGCGAGTATTTCCGTACCCGCGCGCTCCGCGGACCATAGTGGTGGTTCCCAGCCTCTCGCTTGACGCGGAGGAGTTGGCGAAGATCTCGGGTGTACACCATTACGAAGAGCGGATGCTGTGTTTGCTGATGCTGTTGCGCATGCCCCGCACGCACCTCGTCTTCGTTACGAGCCAGCCGATCGCGGCGCCGATAGTCGACTACTATCTGCACCTCCTCCCGGGCGTGCCGTTCCGCCACGCCCGCAGGCGGCTGACGCTCCTGAGCTGCCACGACGCCTCCAATGTGCCGTTGACGCAGAAGATCCTCGAACGGCCGCGCCTGGTGGAGCGCATTTGGTCTGCTATCCCCGACCCCAATACGGCCCACGTAACCTGTTTCAACAGCACGCCGCTGGAGCGAAGCCTCGCCGTGAAGCTGGACATCCCCCTGTATGCGAACGATCCGGAGCTGGCCTACCTGGGCTCGAAGAGCGGCAGCCGGGAGGTGTTTCGGGAAGCAGGGGTCCCTATGCCGGACGGGTTCGAGAACCTGCGCGACGAACGAGACGTAGTGGAAGCCGTCGTCGAGCTCAAGCGCCGCCGCCCGCAGGTGCGCCGCGCGGTGATCAAGCTGAACGAAGGCTTCTCGGGCGAGGGCAACGCGATGTTTCATTACGACGAGGCTCCGGAGGGTGCTGATCTCGGGCGCTGGGTCCGGTACGAGTTACCGCGCCGGGTACGCTTCGAGGCCTACGGCGAGACTTGGGAGCGCTACTGCCACAAATTCACAGAGATGGGTGGCATAGTCGAGTGCTTCGTGGAGGGTGAGGTGGTGCGCTCTCCGTCGGTGCAGTGCCGCGTAGACCCCCTGGGCGAGGCATCCATCATCTCGACCCACGACCAGGTGCTGGGCGGGCCTTCAGGTCAGGTCTTTCTGGGCAGCACTTTCCCCGCCGACGCCGAGTATAGCCGGGACATCAAGGAGGCCGGACGTAGGGTGGCCGAAGTGCTGAGGCAACGAGGAACGTTGGGACGTTTCGCCATCGACTTCATCTCTGTCAAGCGCGGGGAGCGCTGGGAGCACGCAGCCATCGAGATCAACCTAAGAAAAGGCGGGACGACCCACCCCTACCTGTTATTGCAGTTCCTGACCGACGGAACCTATGATCCAGAGAATGGTCTGTATCGCACGCCTACCGGTCAGACCTGCTACTACTACGCGTCGGACAACCTCCAGAGCCCGGCCTACAAAGGGCTCACCTCCGACGACCTGGTAGACATCTCGGTAGAACAAGGCCTTCACTTCGACGGTGCTGCCCAGCAGGGGGTCGTGTTCCACCTGATCGGAGCGCTCTCTGAGTTCGGCAAGCTCGGCACCGTGTGCATCGGCGACAGCCGCGAGAACGCCGAGAAGTTCTACCGAGACACGGTCGCCGTCCTTGACCGCGAGGCGCGACAGTAGCGGACTGCGAAGAGAATGCTTTCAAGCTAAGACCTTTAGATGGGTTTCTCGATACGAGCTCAAAATTATCTACGAGCCGAAGTACCTGAGCTTCTTCCAGGTTCGAGAAGCTCTGAGCGGCCCTCGCAAAAGGAGCCGGGTAAAACGCGCCGGCCTACCTCTGGCCCGTGCTACACTCGATCCGTAATGTCTTCTGCGATGAAACGGAGCCGGTGGATGGAGAAGGCCACTTTCGGGGCGGGATGTTTCTGGGGCGTGGAGGAAGCGTTCCGCAAGGTAGAGGGCGTCGTCGATGTAGCAGTCGGGTACACCGGGGGGCACACCGAGAACCCGACCTACGGGGACGTTTGCTCGGGCACGACCGGTCATGCCGAGGTGGCAGAGGTCGAGTACGATCCTTCCAACGTCACTTACGAGAAGCTCCTCGAGGTGTTCTGGGAGAACCACGACCCCACGACCCCGAACCGCCAGGGACCGGACGTTGGCACCCAGTACCGGTCCGCGATCTTCTTCCATAACCCAGAGCAGGAGGCCGCCGCGCGCGCCTCAAAGGAGGAGGCGCAGACCAGGTTCAAGGACCCGATCGTCACGGAGATAACGTCCGCGTCCGAGTTCTATAAGGCCGAAGAGTACCATCAGCGGTACTTCGAGAAGAACAAGCTGGCCCGCTTCTTTGGGCTGTAACGAAAAGGTCGTACCCACACCCCTCGCACCGCTCCGTCGGTTGGGGACGGGGCTGCTTCGCACGGTGTTCGCGCTTACATGAAAGCGGTGCGTTATTTTGCTGATGTAACCGCCGGGTTTCAGGCTGTGTCGAGCATGTCGACCCGACGCGGTGAACCAAAGAATGGAAGTTTTGCCTTACGCTTCGTCGTCACGGGTTCTTTGGCCTACGACTACGTAGTATAGAGCACGGCCCGGCGCACAACGACGCTTCGGGTCTAATCTCGGCGCCAGGTTGCAGAGCAGAATGGTTCAGCACGGATTGCCTACACGACACGGAGAGTGTGCTATTCGTATGCTGGTTCGGTAAGCTCGTGCTCTCGGGAGCGTGTTTTGAGAAAGGTATGTTTCGTGTTGCTGGTCGTCGGGATCTTGAGCTCTTGTGGCGCTCAGCCCGTAACGCCCGATAACGCTCCCCATGTAGGGAGTGCCGCCGAAGAGACCGCTTCCTCGGAGGAAGCTTCGACCACAACGCCCGCCGACAACACCCCTGAACCCGGCCAAAACACCTCGACTGACCCCGCCGTCGGCGCGTCTGGAATGGTCAGCTCCGCCCACCCGCTCGCCACGCAGGCCGGCCTGGACGTACTCGCCGAAGGAGGCAACGCGTTCGACGCGGCTGTGGCGGTCGGTGCTTCTTTGGGCGTCGTCGAGCCGTACATGTCCGGCATCGGCGGCTACGGGGCGGTGGTCGTCTACGACGCTCAAAGCGGCGAGACGCGGGTCCTCGATTCCGGCAGCAGGGCGCCCGCGGCCCTGGACCCGGACGTGTTCCATCCCCCGACGCCGAATTACGTAGAGAACAGGCGAAGCGCCAAAGCCGCCTCCACGCTGGGCGCCGTAGACGTGTGGGAAGTCCTGTCGAGGGATTACGGCGAACTCGAATGGCAGCGCCTCTTCGACCCCGCCATAGAGCTCGCCGACGAGGGGTTCGTCATCGGCGAGCGCGCCGCACACTACGTTGACAGGGAATTCTCCGCCTTCCCCGAGCATGCGAGGAGCTTCTACGGGAACAACGGCGTGCCTTTAGGGGCAGGAGAGCGTCTCGTGCAGGAGGACCTGGCGAGATCCCTGGGTCTGATCGCCGAACAGGGCTCCGAAGCGGTCAATGAAGGCGAGTTGGGTCGGGTCATCGAAGCTGCCATGCGCGAAAATGGCGGCTTCTTGACCTTAGATGATTTGCGCAACGCCCGCGCCCAGTGGCGGAACACCACCAGCGTCGACTATCGGGGCTACGAGGTGGTTACGGCGTCGCCCCCGATCTCTTCGTGGAACATGCTCCTCCGGCTGGGAGTGATGAGCCGGTTCGACGTGACGGCGCCCGGTCACAACAGCGCTGAGTACCTGCACAGGTACGCGGAGGTCACCAAACGGGCATACGAGACGCGTCTCAGGTATCCCGGAGATCCAGAGGTGAACCCGGCGCCGCTGGGCTCGCTGCTCTCGGAGGAATTTTGGGCCGACGAAGCCGCAAACATAAATCCTTCACTAGCGACACCGTTCCAACCGCCCACGAGCTTCTCTAACGAGGGACCGTCCAACAGCCAGGAACACACGACACACTTCGTCGTGGCGGACAGCCAGGGGAACGTGGTAAGCGCGACGCAGACCCTGGGCAACCTCTTCGGGAGCAGGGTGATGCCGCGTGGGACGGGCATCTGGATCAACGACTCCATAGCGTTTGCCCAATTCGAGCCGAGAGGAAATCCGCTGGACGCCTTCCCCGGCCGCTACAGGATCATCGGTATCTGCCCGACCATCGTCATGAGCGACGGGAGGCCCGTCGTTGCGGTAGGAACCCTAGGCGGCCGCACCATCACGCAGACGACGCCACAGATGCTTATGAACCACATAGACTTCGACATGGACATCCAACAGGCGATCTCTGCCCCGCGCATCAGCTTTGTAGAACCGGACATACTCGCGGTCGAAAGCACCGTGCCGGAGCCGGTCCGCAGCGAGCTGGCGGCCAGGGACCACAACGTCAGCGTGGACGAGTTCAGGCTCGGCAACGAGCGCGGGATAGGCAACGCCCACGGCCTGACCATAGAGTACGACTCGGACGGCAACCCGGTTCGGTTCACGGGAGGGGCGGATCCGCGCGGCGAAGGGGCCGCGGTCGGATACTACAGCGTGCGTCATAATGGTTGAACCGGTGTGCCATAAACAGGAGGTCCCAAGGAACTGCGGTCCTGTGGCTTGCACTGTTTTCTCGACTGAGTCTTTGGAGCAAGCATTTATTCTTCCGCTACCA
>JALYGT010000081.1 GCA_030776965.1 Actinomycetota bacterium | reverse complement strand
TTTTAGGAGCGCGCTCGGCAGGACTCGAACCTGCGACCTTCTGATTCGTAGTCAGACGCTCTATCCAGCTGAGCTACGAGCGCACTTGCAACGCTATGATATCGCTGGGACGACGAATGCTCAAGGCGTAGGGGAGGCTCAAGCGGGTATACTATTTTTGTAGACCATCGGGAGTATCTTCTAAAGTAGGGTGGTTTTGGGCGTCGTGAGTGCATCTGTTCTGCTTGTCATAGGGGACGACGAGGAGCGGTTGCACCTTCGGCGGGCGCTTTCGAGGGAGGGGTGGCGGGTAATACCGGCGGGCACCGGCGCCCAGGCACGGCAGATAGCCGAGCGGCAGGGCTTCGAGGTCGCGGTCGTGGACAACCGGCTGTCCGACGAGCGGGGGTTTCAGGTGATCAGCGCCGTTCAGGGGCCCGGCGTCTCGACGGTGGCGCTACTTAGGGACGAGGACACGATGGATCGCATCGTGGGCATCGAGCTCGGTGCGGACTACTACATGCGCTCGCCCGTGAATCCCCGTGAGCTCGTCGCAAGAGTGAAGCAGATCCTGCGCAAAAGGGACCGCGCGGGGGCCGACTCCCCCGGCCGCCTCTACGTCGGCGACCTCGAGATAGACCCGGACCTTATCGAGGTGCGAAAGGGGGGCCGCGAGGTGCAGCTCTCCCCACGCGAGTTCCAGCTCCTCTACACGCTCGCCAGGAGCCCCGGCCGCGTCTTCCCTCGCGGCACCCTCCTAAGGCAGGTGTGGGGCGAGGACGAGTACATAGACGAGCGCACCGTCAACGTCTACGTCCAACGCCTGCGCACCAAGCTCGGCGACAACGTGGACAGGCCTAAGCTCATAGAGACCGTCAGGGGTTTTGGCTACCGGCTGGTGAGGCCCAGCCAAAGTTAGGCTCCGCGGCCACACCTCGGCCACACCTATCTATGCACCGGCCCGGACTTCTTCCGGAAACTTGTCGAGCTTCAGCGCCAGCTCGCCGACCTCGCCGGGACCGGCGTACTCCAGCCCGACACCTACAGCGCTTTGCAGTGATGTTGAACGATACCTTATGGTAGGCGAGTAGATACTTATTTAGAAGATCCAAGCACGAAGGTAATGGATCTCGTCAAGCACGGCATTCCAAAGAGCAAGTTGGCTGGGTCACTATCATTTTGCGAGCCGCTGTAAGGTGCGAATTGGCGGACGAGCAGGCATTCGGCCGCGCCATTGGTTCACGGAAGGTCGAGGTCAGCGGGGTTGCCGCCGACGAGAGCGAAGTCGGGCAGGTCGGAGACGTCCTCTACGGCCGTGCCGCGCCATTGTCTCGCGGACGTAGACGCCGCGCACGCGGTCGCCGAGGTAGCAGAGGTAGAAGTCTAACGCTACCGCGACGAGGTCGCGGTAGCGTGACGTGATTCTATCAAGATCGACGTCGTTCTCGATACATCGGTCCGTGTCCAGCCGCCAGAGGTTGCCGATAGGCCGGATTCATATCAAGTTCAGCTCGACGTACGGCGTATCAGGGCGCCGCCCCTTATAGTCTCGCCAGCCCTAACATCGTATCCGTGGCCTACTATGCAGTCCTCAAGGTAAGCCCCCTCGCCCACGCTCGAGCCAGGCAGTAGGATGCTGCTCTTTATACTCGCGTTGGGGTGCACCCAGCAATCCGCCCCGACCGTCACGTCCCCCCAAAGGGCGGCGTCGCGCCCGATCAGTGCATCCCGTCCGACCACTACGTAACCTCTAAGCGCCGCCGAAGGGTGAATCTGGGCGTTCTCCGCGACCCACAAGGTCTCGCTGTGCTTCTCTCCCGGCACCTTTACCCTCACCTTGCCTAAGAGCACGTCGTGCTGGGCCTGCCTGTAGGCCTCCAAGGTCCCTATGTCCGACCAGTAGAACTCACCCTCATACCCTACGAACCTCTCTCCCTCCTCTAGCAGACACGGGAAGACGTCCTCGGCGAAGTCAAAGAAGGTGCCTTCGGGGATGTACTCAAGAACCTCTGGCTCAAAGACGTAGAGGCCAGTGTTGGCTAGAGTGCTTATGGCTTCTCTTGGGTCGGGTTTTTCCT
>JALYGT010000080.1 GCA_030776965.1 Actinomycetota bacterium | reverse complement strand
GTGCTACCCTGGCTCGACCGGGTGGCGGCAGCGGCGCTCTCGGTGGCCGTTGCCTACGGTGGCTTCGTGCTAGCCGACCATGTGCTCGGGTTCTCTGGGGTCATGGCAGCGGTCGCCGCGGGGTTGGTCCTTGGGGGGATGGCCCCGAGTCGTGCTTCTGCGAAGGTGCGGGAGGCGTGGAACGAGCTGTGGGAGTCGCTCGACTATATCGCCAACGCCCTCCTCTTCTTATTGATCGGCCTCGCTATAGATCCGGATCTCATCCTCGAGAACTTTGGCGCCATTGCCCTTGCGATCGTCGTAGTGCTCGTCGCCCGCGCCGTGGCTGTTGTACCACTAGTCTCGGCACTCGAACGGTTCGCGGGTATCCGGCCGGTGGGGAGGCGGAACGAGGCGGTTCTTATCTGGGGTGGCCTCCGTGGCGGGGTAGCGCTCGCCCTGGCACTCGCCCTACCCGAGTCGCTACCCCAGCGCGAGACGTTCATCGCGATGACGGGTGGCGTGGTGCTCGCGACCCTGCTGCTGAACGCCACGACGATTGGCGCGCTCGTGCACCGCCTCGGGCTCGACGAGGCGAGCCGCTCCGAGCGGTTTTTGGCGGGCGTCGCACGTCTTTCGGGCGTAGAGACGGCCCGCGAGCGCCTCGAGGACCTCGGTCTCGAAGACCCCATCATCTCGTCGCAGCTTGACGCCGCCGAGCGCTCGACGCGCGAGGAGCTTGAGCGTATCGAGCTTAACGATGAAGAGAAGCACACAGTCGTCATGCGCCGAGGCCTCTTCGTCGAGCGCGGGACCTACCAGCACCTGAGTGACGCCGGCCTCTTGCGGCCCCCGGCGACACGCACCCTGCTGCACGAGGTCGATGACCAGATTGAGGAGGCGGGGCTGGATCGGGCCTCGAGGGACGTCCTGCGGCGCCGGGAGCGACCGAGGGTCGATCGGCTGGCCCAGCGTCTCACCGGGTGGCTGCCTGAACCAGCGGGGGAGGATCCGGAAGAGATTGCCTACGCTGAGGCCAACGCCCGGCGGCTCGCCGCGCGCCGAACGGGCGAGGCGCTCGAAGAACTCGAGCAGATGCCGGGGATCGAGGAGGAGGCGGTCGAAGATGTCAAGAAGACGTTCGCGCACTGGGAGCAAGAGGCGGTCGCTTCACTCGAAGAGCTCGATCGCAGAGTGGGCTACGGTGGTCGCGAGCTGCGCCGGCATCAGGCCGAAGCCCTCGCTCACGTTGCCTCGGCTGACAAGCTGCGGGAGCTGGCCGAGGTCGGCCTGCTACCCCAGGAGATCGCACGGCGCGCGGCTCAGGCCGTCGGCGCAGAGGAGAAACCGGACAGGTAGTGAGAGCATCGTCTTCTCCTACTGGCGATGCGCAGACGACTACTCACCGGACGCCCCCAGGTACACCATCCTGGATATGGTAGGCGTGTGCATGGTAATAAGGGGGTGGTAAGATGCACGTCGAGCCGATGGCAAGCGCCCCGCGAAGTTCGACAAAGAGCACCCCACAGAGGGGAGGTCAACGGGGAGCTGGCCTTGGCCGCGCTGCCCACCTTGACGGTCATGGAGGGTCTTTTTCTGGTTGAGGTGCTCACTATGTGTTTCTAAGAAGACCTGCCCCGATAAGGGGTGTTGCCGAGGGACTTTTGGTGCGAAGCCCGTTTTACCCTTTATAGTGTTGCACTTTTACCTCGGTCTACCGTCCACACTAATAGCGCCCACGCTGACGCTTACGACCGTGAAGTAAGTAGAAAGGAGGAGCAGCGCGGGCCGCTCCGGGAAAGGTTACATCTCGAGATGGGCATGCCTGCCCACAACTCCTAGGAAACACCCCCGCGTCCCGTAGCGGGTTACCTCGCACGGCTGAAGCGCCCTCAAACATCGTGCCTTACACTAGTCCTCATGTTTGGAGTCGGGACAGCTATCAACGTTGTCGCAGTGCTGGTCGGTGGCAGCATCGGGACCGTTGTTGGCGCCCGGCTATCGAAGGGAATGCGAGAGACGGCCATGCACGCCATCGGGCTTGTCACACTCCTGGTCGGCGTTCAGAGCTTCCTCCGGTTCGACAACGCACTCGTGCCGCTGGTCAGCGTCATTGTGGGGCTGGTGGTTGGAGAGCTCCTGGATATTGACGGCGCCCTCAAACACTTCGGCGACACCCTGGAGCGGCGCTTCTCAAAGGGAGGTAGCCCCGTGAGCCGCGCGTTCGTGACGACCAGCTTGCTGTTCTGCGTGGGACCGTTGACGATCCTGGGCTCTCTGCAGGACGGGATCTCTGGCGACTACCAGCTACTGACTCTCAAGAGCGCGCTGGACTTCATCGCCGCGCTATCGTTCGCCTCGGTCTTAGGGTGGGGCGTGCTGCTGTCGGCTGGGTCGGTACTCGTGGTGCAGGGGGCCTTGACGCTCGCCGGGGCGATCTTCGGGGCGTTCATGGGCGAGCCCATGATCCTAGCGATGACTTCAACGGGGGGCGTGCTGCTGCTCGGCTTGGGGATCGTCCTCCTGGAGCTCAAGGACGTGCGTGTGGCGAACATGCTGCCGGCACTCGTCGTGGCTCCTCTGCTCGCCGCCCTGTGGCTTCTGTAGGCTCCGCGCGGGTTGTGCGCTACACGTCGAGGAGACGCAAGTTTTCGCGCACCAGTTCGGTGGCTGGGTTGGTTTCCCCGCAAATCTCCGCGCGCACCCGAAGGGCCCGTTGCAGGTGTTGGCGGGCCTGCTCGTCGCGGCCCCCGAGTTGGTGAAGGATCCCCAGCTTGAAGAGGACCGCCGACGTGTCGAAGTTCTGCTGTCCTAGCGCGTGCTCGCGAATCTCCAGCGCACGCTCCAGGTACGCCTGGGCCTCGTCGTACAGGCCCCAGGCCATCAGGGACCTTACCGCGCCGCTGATCGCGATGGCGGCTTGCGTGCCATCTGCTCGAAGGTTGCGCCGCCGGCAGGCTTCCCCCCGCTCTAGGTGACGTCGGGCCTCTTCGTTGGCCCCTTGCGCCTCTAGGACCGCCCCCATCGCCCGAAGCAGCCCGCCCGTAATGCGGTAGTCTTCGCCATACCCGCGCTCTGCGCCGGTCAGCGCCGCCCGCAGCCAGCCGGCCGCCGGCGCGAGTAGCTGCGCACGCTGTGCCGCGGGGACCCCGTCCTCCTCCGCCCACTCCGCAAGGATGCATCCCAGGTTCAAGAGCGTCGCTCCCGCCGCCGGTCCGGCGGTGGCGCCGACCCCTTCGTAGATCTTCAGGGCCTCGCGCACGCTCGTCGCGGCATGCTGGTGAAGCCCCAGCACCCGCAGCGCGGCCCCGCGCACGACGACGTGCCGGCGTTGCGCTCGTGGTGAGCGCCGAACTCGCCGCCCAGTATCTCCAAAGCCCTATCCAGGTGGGGACCTGCCTGCCGGGGGCGGCCCAAGTCCATCATCAGCACGCCCATGTTGGAGTGGCCTTCGGCCGCCTCGTAGGCGTTCTCCTCCCTGTCTGGGTCCTCCGGCCCGGTCCTCTCCCACACGCCATCCCGGATACCCAGCGCCCTGCGGTGGAGCGGCAGCGTCTCGTGGTAGGGGTCGTCGCGCGCAAACGATGCCCCTATATTGTTAAGGGTCGCGGCGACATCCGGATCATCCTGCCCATAGCGGCGTTCCTGGGCCTCTAGCACCTCCTCGTAGAGGGCCCTCGCCTGGGCCCGGTCCTCCTTGCCCTCAAGAAGCTCCCCCATGTTGCTTCGCCGCTGAAGGGTAGCGTGGTCATCTGGCCTGTAGAGTTCGACGCTAATCGCCCATGCGCGCTCCGCGTAGGGCAGGGCCTCGTCGTATGCCCCGAGCTGCAGGAGGCTCAAGTTCAGGGCTGTGCAGAGGTTTGCTGCCATAGCGTCCACGCGCCCTCCGGTCGAGTCGGTCACGGACCTCACGTGGGGTAGCAGCGCTTCTTGCTTTGCCGGCTGACCTTCCCGGAAGGCCCTCCCGGCCTCGCGTGCGCATGCCGCTTCCACCGCCGCTTGGGCTCCGTCGTCGGGAGTCTCGGCGAGCGCGAAGGCAGCCACGAGGCGGTGCATCCTTAGCGCCTCGTCTCCCGAGCTTTCGAGCAGGCCCAGGTCCGCTAAACGGTCGAGCGCATCCCGGAACGTTGTGTCCGGCTCCGGTGGAGCATTGTCGCCATCAGGGGGCTTGAGCGTCCATGCCAGGAGACTATCGGGAATCGGCTCTCCCGCGGCCAAGCGCGCGGCACGGGCGAGGAGCCTTACGGCCGTCCCGTCTTTTTCGTCGTTTGCGTCGAGCCGCCAGTAGCTCACGGCGAAGGTGCGCCAGACCTCCATGTCGTGCTTCGTCGGGGATATCCCCCTGGCCTGCCTCAGGGACGGGTGCTCCAGGAGCTCGGGCCGCTGGATGTCCGCCAGGTACGCGGCAGGTGTCACCTCGCGGCGGTACTTGTCCAGGTACCTTCCGGCGAGATCCAGGGCAAGCGGCAGGCCCCCGAGCTCTTCGGCGATGGCGTCAAGGTCGGGGGAGTCCGCGGGTAGATCGGGGCGGTGCTCGCGCAGGAGCGCCACGCTCTCCCAACGCTCGAGTACGCTCAGCTTCAAGTCCGTCACGCCGAGGGAGGGGTCCCAGCTTCCCCTGCGGCTCGTGACCAGGACCCGGCAACCGCCGGCGGGCGGCAGCCACCGATCGAGCAGCTCTTCGTCCTCGCAGTTGTCGAACACCAGCAGACGCGGGAGGTCATTCTGCCACTCTGCCTTCACCGCCCGCACCCGTTCCTCCACGGGGAGTTCGCGGTAATCGTACGGGCGGAGGTTCATGCCCCCCGCGCCGCCGCAGGAAGCGACCTCTGCGGGGATTTCTGCCGGCTTGCCGAAGTTGAGCCAGTAAACGCCGTGGAAGAACCGACCGTACCGGTAGACGAACTCGCACGCGAGCGGCGTCTTGCCGCCGCCGCCGAGGCCGCTGCTCGCCGCCACGGTCACCTCGCCGATCGCGGTCGCGCCGCCGGCCTTAAGGTTGGTGGCGATTCTCTTGAGGTCCTCGCGCCTTCCCACGAAGATTGGGTTCGGGCGCAAGCGCATAACGGACCGCGGCGGCAAGCCGGCCCGGTCGTCGGGAACGTCATCCACGGGAAGGGCTTCAAGCCGTCGGTGCGCCCCCTCCAGTTCGGCCGGATCAGGCGAGGAGGCCTCGACCTCCGAGTACGCATAAGTCACACCCGCGTGAACCTCGACCCGGTTGTAGTCCCCTACGACGACCGCGCCCTGGTTCACGTCGCCTACCGCGGCGCCACGTCCTCCGTGGTCGACGACGACGGACCGTTGCGCATGCTGTCCGTCGTTACCGGCCTGGAGGCTGCTGAAGCCAAGATACGCCAACGCGGCGCCGATCAGCAGCATCACGAAAGTCGCTATCGTCGTGAGGTCGGCGAAGGCGCCGATCAGTTCGTGGTTGGCCTCGATGGCACCGAACAGAGTCGGGAGGGCCGGCAACCACCACCGAGAGGTCAATGCCAGCACGACCACCGTCCCCCCGGCCACGATGAGCGTCACCGCACGCCTCTTCGCGAGAGCGCCGCGCGTCACCGCGTGATGGAGCGGCGGGACTCCGGTCCCTGGGCGGCCTGGTCGGTGGCCTCTGGTGGTCTCTCGCCTTCCATAGCGCCAGCTTGCCGATGTGTCGGGTCTGGCGCAAGAGCAAGAGTACGCGCTACGGGGTTGCGCCAGATTGGTCGCTGTAGACGATTTAGAAGCCGGGCGATGTGCTCTCGGGTACACTGGTGCGGACCTTTGGCATAGAGAGGAGTTCGAGAGTGGCCGAAGAAGCCAGGGAGAGAGCGGACAATGATTGGGAGGGCACCCCGCTGCAGATGAGGAGTGGGTTGGACCCCTACGGGATAAAGGAGATAGTCATCGAGTTCGATACGGGCGACGAAGAGGTCCTGAAGCCCCAGATAAGCGAAGAGTTCCGCTCCTACGAGCTGCACCAAGCGGCCACCTACCTGGGGATCCTCTCGCACCAGTTGCGCGTGCACCGCAAGTAGCCCAAAACGGAGGAAGTTTATGCATGGCATCATCCGACAAAAGAACTTCCGCGGTGAATCCGGGACGAGCTACGTAGATATTAACCGCGTGTTGTTCCGCTACGCCGACGGACGGACGCTGACCTTCGTGCCCGAGGCTGGGCGTGAGAATTTCAGCGAGGACGACTTGCTCCAGCTCGTCCAGGTTCTCGAGAGCGCCTCGTCTACCGCGGAGTGGTCGGAGGTCAGCGACACCTCGGGCGCGGAAGGCGGAGGATCTCCCGCGGGGGCCGTGTAACCCTACCGGCCCGGAGGGTCGTCCTCGTCCGTGTAGCGGGTGTAGCTGTCGTAGTAGTCCTCGTCCAGGGTGACCCTCTCCCCGGCCAGCTCCCTGCGCCTGAGGTCCCAGAGGACCCGCAGGTCGTGGTCTAGCCTCCGGATTCGCTGGTGATCCTCGTTGGTCGCGTGGTGCGTCCCTTCGCGGGCCACGAGTTGCTCCCGCTCTTCGGAGAGTTCCTGGATCTTCTGCATCACGCTCTGCGCCATCTGGTAACCTCCCGGCTTCCTTACGTCGACACGTCCCATTCTAGCGGAAAGCTTACGTAGAACCGCTGTGTACCGGGTTTGTGTGCTCTACAATTGATGCCAAGAGAAGGGAGAGACTTGCTCAAGAAGATCTACCACCTGGGCTACGTGGTCGAAGACATAGAAGCCGCGGCCCGCTTCTACGAGGAGCACTTCGACGCCGCTTTGGGCGAACCGGAGGAGGTCGAGGAGCAGGGCATAGTCGCCGCGATGTTCGAGGTGGGGGAGTCCAAGATCGAGCTCGTCCAACCCACCCGCCCCGACTCGCCCGTAGGCAAGTTCCTTGAGAAGAGGGGCGAAGGTTTCCACCACGTCGCCTTCCAGGTCGAAGACCTTGAAGGGACCCTGAAGGAGCTAAAGGAGAACGGCGTTGAGCTGATAGACGAGGAGCCGAGAATAGGTGTAGGCAGGACGCGCATGGCCTTCGTCCACCCCAAGGGCGCCTTCGGCGTCCTGACCGAGCTCGTCGAGCTGCCTGAGAGAGACGGAGATTAGGAGAAGCGCGAGGATGGACGTCGAGAAGAAGGACGAACGCCGGACGGACTCCGGGATCGAGGTTAAACCCCTCTATCGTCCCGAGGATCTAGAAAGCTTCGACTACTCGGATAAGCTGGGCGACCCCGGGGAGTACCCGTACACCCGCGGCATCTATCCCACTATGTACCGCGGCAGGCCCTGGACCATGCGCCAGTACGCGGGTTTCGGCACCGCCAAGGAGACCAACAAGCGCTTCAAGTACCTCATCGACGCCGGCCAGACCGGTCTCTCGGTCGCCTTCGACCTGCCGACCCAGATGGGCCGCGACTCGGACCACGAGCTCTCCTTGGGCGAGGTCGGCAAGGTTGGCGTCTCGATAGACTCTTTGCTCGACATGCGCGACCTCTTCGACGGCATCCCCTTGAAAGAGGTCTCGACCTCCATGACCATCAACGCCACGGCCTCTATCCTCCTCTTGCTCTACTCCCTCGTCGCCGAGGAGCAGGG
Organism: Actinomycetota bacterium; assembly: GCA_030776965.1. Classification (GTDB taxonomy): domain Bacteria; phylum Actinomycetota; class Rubrobacteria; order Rubrobacterales; family Rubrobacteraceae; genus Rubrobacter_F. The sequence goes on along the minus strand of JALYGT010000080.1, from coordinate 2,604 downwards.
CGTGGAGGCCAAGGACGTCACCGGCACGACCCAGAACGACATTTTGAAGGAGTACCTGGCGCGCGGCACCTACATCTATCCTCCCGCGCCCTCCATGAGGATCACGACTGACATGTTCGCCTACTGCGCCAAAGAACTGCCGCGCTGGAACACGATCTCCATCTCGGGCTATCACATCCGCGAGGCGGGATCGACCGCCGTCCAGGAACTCGCTTTCACCCTCTCGAACGCCGTCGCCTACGTCGAGGCGGCCGTCGAAGGGGGCCTAGACGTGGACGAGTTCGGCCCTCGTCTCTCGTTCTTCTTCAACGCCCACAACGACCTCTTCCAAGAGGTCGCCAAGTACCGGGCGGCGAGGAGGATGTGGGCGAAGATCATGAAAGAACGCTTCGGCGCGGAAGACGAAAAGAGTCTGCGCCTGCGCTTCCACACCCAGACGGCGGGTTCATCGCTCGCCGCCCAGCAGGCCGAGAACAACATAGTCCGCACCACCGTGCAGGCGCTCTCCGCCGTCTTGGGCGGAACGCAGAGCCTGCACACCAACGCCTTCGACGAAGCCCTGGCTTTGCCGACCGAGAAGAGCGCCAGAATAGCTCTCAGGACGCAGCAGATCCTGGCGAACGAGGGCGGCCTAACGGAGACCGCCGACCCCTTGGCGGGCTCCTACTACGTCGAGTCCTTGACGGACGCCGTCGAGGAGGAGGCCTGGGAGTACATAAGGCGGATAGACGAGATGGGCGGCTCCGTGAAGGCGATAGAGAAGCGCTTCATGCAGCGCGAGATCGAGGAGGTCGCCTACCGCTACCAGCGCGAGGTGGAGAAGGAGGAGCGCATCATCGTCGGCGTCAACCGCTACTCCGCCGATGAAGACCCAGAGATGGAGCTCCATTCGGTCGACGAGTCCATCCTTGAGAGGCAAGCCGAACGCCTGAAGGAACTCAAAGAGAGCCGCGACAACGGGGCCGTCGAGAGATCGCTCTCCGACATAAGTAAGGCTGCCGAAAAGTCGGAGAACCTGCTCTATCCGATGAAGGAAGCCCTTGGAAACCTCGCGACTTTGGGCGAGGTCTCCGACGCTTTGCGCGAAGTCTTCGGGCAGTACCGGCCCTCTTCCTGATCCTATCAGGCTTCGTGTAAAACGCTTGACCAGGTTTCCTGGCGACCATCGCCGAGATCAGCAGAGAGCTCGAAGAGGAGGCCAAGAAGGGCACGCCGGTCGTGCAGCTGGCGCCCGGTACCAAGACTTACCCCTTCAAGCGGAACATCGTTCTGCTGCAGGAGAGCTGCAAAGGGCGAAGGGGCTAAGCGAGGCCAGCGCCGCCTTTTGAGGTCCCTTTGGAGAGACCTGGTGCGCATAAAGGCGCGCAGGGATAATGCCTATCCTGATTGAGGGCAGGGAGCGGCACACGCCCTTGGAGGACCTAGAAGCTGTGTACCCGCGGAACTTTGAGGTGTTGGAAGCGCACAACGCGTGGCGCCTTGCCGAGGCGGAGAGGCGCCTGGCGGAGGCCGAGCGGGCAGCATTCGCCGCGGATGCGCTGGAAGAGATAAGGAACCTGCCCGAAAGCTAAAAGGCCAGGGCCCTAAAGTGAGTAGAGGGAGGCTCCGGCGCTTTTCGTGCCGGGGCCGAGGCTCCTGGTTCTACCACCGGGCGAACAACCGCCGAACCAGGGCCGAGAAGCTACGCCCAAACCACCATCCCTCGCGGCGCTGCGGCACGTTCGCGTCCTGGGTCGGTATCCGGCCCTCGCTCGGAGGCGCCGGTACCTGCAAGCTCTCACCACACCGGCGACAAGACCTGTCTCGCAGGCCTGCTGCTTCCCCGCAGAGCGGGCAATAACGTCCAGCTGACTCCGCTATCCTCTCGCTCCTCCGCTACCCCTTAGAGCATCATAGCATTGCAATCCCCCTCCCAAAAGCCCAGCTCGGCTCTCTGCACCGACCCACGGACCGGGGTGTAGCGGCCCTAATCTTTTCCGTGTCTGTTGGATTAGGTCGGGCAAAGACAGCAGAGGAGGTAAGCGCGTGGCCGGTCTGGAGAAAGAAGCTAAGAAGGTTGTAAAGCAAGCGAAAGGGGTTTCCTCGACGTCCGCTGGGGAAAGAAAGCCACTGGCGGAAAGAAGAAGGGTGAGGGGTCCGGAGCCGCTAAAGCTAAGAGGGCGGCAAGAGAACGCTTGAAGTGACGAATCCGACGGGTTCATGAAGAGGATCGGGGTCCTTGCTCTAGGGAGCTCAGGCCCCTTTGTACGCGGAGCCAAACGAACCCGCCTCAAGCTCGGACCATGTCGATCCACCCGACTATAGCGCGAGCGTCACCCTTTCGTACACGAGGCCGGTGGTAGCCCAAAGGTGGTCCACCTCCCTTTCCGGCAACGGGGCAACAAACTACTCCCATGTGAGCTCGATGACGTAAGATGGCAGTGCGGGAACGGGCATGCTCCTTTTCATCGGCAAGCTTTAGCGACTCCCCGGATGATCGGGCGTCCCGTACCCGCCTTACAAGTAGACGCGCTTCATCCCTATTGGCGCAGCCTCTAAGTACCCCTAACAAAACCCCTGACCGGGTATGCTCAGGCAATGCCGAAACTACTTGTAACCGACCAA
>JALYGT010000079.1 GCA_030776965.1 Actinomycetota bacterium | reverse complement strand
GGGCGAACCTGGCCGTGCCACGCGCGAGCAGCAAACGACCGGGCGGACCGGGGGAGAGCGAGAAGAGGAAGACAAAGGCCTGATAGACAGGGCCAGGGACAAGCTGACGGGACGAGAAGAAGAGTCCGACAGGCGGTAGTCGAAGAAACTGTAAAGGATAGGGCCGGGGCATAGAAGCCCCGGCCTTCTTGCGTTCCCGGAATCTCGTTCGCTCCTGGTAGACTGCCCCGGTGGCCTCGGATCTTCTCAAGCCCGGTCTCGAGCTCCTCTTCTGCGGGTACAACCCGTCGCTCAGGTCGGGCCTGAGCGGACACCACTACGCCCACCCCGGCAACCGCTTCTGGCGCGTCCTCTACGCCGCTGGCGTCACCGACCGGCTGTACCTACCGGAGGACGACGTGCGGTTGCTCGACCTCGGTATCGGCTTCACCAACCTTGCCTCCCGGCCCACGCGGAGGGCTGACGAGTTGACGCGCGAGGAGATCCGGGCCGGCGCGGCTGCGCTTCTCGCGAAGCTCGAACGCTACAAGCCCCGGGCCGTCGCCTACACCGGCATCGGTGTCTACCGCTGGTTCCGCGCGACGTCGAAGGTAGGGTGGGGCGTGCAGGAAGACGCGGCTGTGCCGGGGGTTGCGGACGTGGTCGTGCCGTCGCCCTCGGGCTTAAACCGGATGAGCTTCGAGGAGCTAGTCGACCACTACCGCGTGCTTACATCGTTCCTGAAGTAAGGACGGCGGCTCAGCCGATGCTCTACTTCTGGCCGAGCAGCATGGCGACGCGTCGCCCCACTGGCTCGCCTACTTCACGGTCACCTCGTGCGACGACGCCCTCGCGAGGGTGCAGGAACTAGGCGGCGGGGCGCTGGCCCGACCTATCGACCTCCCGGCCGGCCGGATCGCGGTCGTGAGCGACCCTCAGGGCGCAGCGTTCACCATCTTCGAGGGTGAGACGGACGACTGATAACGCGGGGCGGCTCGCCTACTATCCGGAGCCGCCGGGCGAAGATACTTCATATGCTTCGAACTCGGGACCTAGCGAGGCGGAGAAGATGGTGTTCAAGGCCCGCTCGCCGCCGGCCTCTGGGACGAGGAAGTTCGGCTGGCTTTTGTCCAGGATGATGAACGGGACGGGTCGGGCCTGGGCGACGCGGTCCTCGTACAGGGTAACGTCGACGAAGATGCCGGTCGAGGTCTCCTCCGACCAGGACTGGTCGAAGAGGAAGTTGCCCGTGCCGTAGAAGATCGACTTCCCCTCGTACATCTCTATGCCTTTGGGCCAGTGGGCGTGGTTCCCGACGACGAGGTCGGCCCCCGCGTCTATGGCCGCGTGCGCGAGCTCGACCTGTCCCGGCTCGGGGGTCGCGAGGTACTCGGCTCCCCAGTGCGGCATCACGACGACGAGGTCCACCGCGGGCCGCAACCGTCGTATGTCCTCCCTCATGACGTCCTCCTGGAGGGGCGCCGTACCGGGGACGTTCTCCGTGGCCCAGGCCCACTCGTAGGACGGCACGTTCTGATACGAGAGAACGCCCACGCTCGTATCGCCGACGTCGAAGATCATGGGCTCGCGGGCTGCCGAGAGATCCATCCCGGCCCCGGCGTGGGAGATGCCGGCGTTTTCCAGATGCCCTAAAGTCTCCTCAAGTCCGGGAACCCCTGCGTCCAGGATGTGGTTGTTAGCCAGGGTCACGCCGTCTATGCCTGCCCGGTTCAGTATAGGCAGCAGCCGGAGGTCGCCGGTGAAGGTCGGCTCGTCAGGGTGCCAGATCGCATCCTCCACCACCGGGTTCTCGAAGTTCGCCAGCGCGAGGTCGGCGTCCTCCAGGTATTCCCGGACCTCTCCCGCTTGCCCCTGGCGCTCGGCCGCGAACTGGTGGATGACCCCGAACTCCGAAGCCGAACTGGGTTCGGGCACGCGTTCGGTGACGGCGGCGTAACCCCCGTCGAGCGGGAAGTCCAGCCCCATGTTCTGTTGGATAACCATGTAGTTCTGCCCGCGGTCCAGCACTATATCCCCGGCCACCACCACGCGCCGCAGCTCCTCGGGGTCCGGGCCCGGCGCGGCGCCGAGCCTGAGGGGGTAGCCCTCCGGGTTCGCCGCGCCCGGTTGCAGGAGGAACTCGCCGTCCACTGCCAGGGCCTTGACCCTAGGCTCGATCTCCTCCCAGGGCACGAGCCCGACCGACTCCGGGGTTCGGCTGACGTGGTCCACGACCTCCTCGGCCGAGTCGAAGCCCTCGAAATCGGAGCGGTCGAACAGGTCCCCTGCCGCCTCCTGGAACTCTTGTGGGACCGCTAAATCCTGGGTCTGCGATAGCTCTTCCGTGCTCACGTCCTCTCGGTTCGAGGTAAGGTGAGCGATGGGAACGAGAGAAGCCTGAGGCTCGGATCTAGCCTCATCCGAAGGCTCCCGAACGTCTTCGGATCGGGTTTCGTCGGCCCGATCTTCGCTCTGCTCGGAAGAGGACGAGCTCGATGGCAGGACCAGGAGAGTGAACGCAAAGGCTATTACCGCCAGTACGCAAATTACCCGATTCATATACCGATCTCCCCCTGTCACCGAAGTCGCTTTCTCCAACTTTACCAGGAGCGGCCAAAGCTCTCACTCGGGGCGCGCAGGGTATTACGCGGTAGGATACCGTTCTCGCCTCGGCTCTCTGCAGGTGCTAGCCGTGAAACGGAAGTACGTCTTGGAGGAGGCCAAGCTGACTGGCCGTCCACCGAGAAAGAAGTCCGCGCATACAACACGAACTTTCTCGTGCACGTGCCGCCCTACGAGCAGGACTCCGAGCGCACCTCGACGACCTGTGGGAGTGACGGCCGGTTCGTACGCCGGGCTCTTATCGAGCGGGGCGCGTCGTGGCGGCCGCTCCGTGGGCAGGGGTAGAATGGCTTCGGCTCACGGAAAGGACGGATGTTAAGGGATTGCTGGAGGCGCTGCTCACCGCCATAGCGGGTTTCTTAGGAGGATTCGTCAGCACCCTGGCCAGCAACGGTTCAGCAGTCACACTGCCCGCGCTCGAGTTTTTCGGTTTGCCTGAGCACACGGCCAACGGCACGAACCGGTTGAGCGTCGTCGCGCTTGGGCTCGTGGGTACCATCGGTTTCTATCGAGAGGGGCTCGTCGACTGGCGGAAAGGCGGTCGGATAGCCGTTCTCGTAGCGTTGGGCACCGGCGTGGGTTCGTTCGTTGCCGTCGAGTTCGGCGAGGCGATCCTGGACATCATCGTCATCGCGGGTCTGTTCATCGTCCTCGGGCTGCTCCTCCTCCGTCCGGGCCGCTGGCTCGAAGGGAAAGAAGGAGTGCTCAGACCGTTCGGTTGGGGTCAGGCAGTTGCTTACTTCGCCGTCGGCGTCTACGCGGGTCTGGTCGTTCTCGGCTCGGGTTTCTTCATGCTCGCCGCGCTGATCTGGCTCATGGGCTGCGACCTGAGGCAGGGAAACGCCATGAAGGCTTTTATCCTGCTCATCGTCGGCCTGCAGAGCCTCCTGATCTTCACCGAAGCCCAAGAAGTAGACTGGACCGCCGGCGTACCGCTGGCTTTGGGCAGCGCCGCCGGAGCGTACGTGGCCGCCAGGTTGGCCGCCAAAGACTGGGCCAGGGTGTGGGTCTACCGCTTTCTTGTGCTGTCGGTCGTCCTGGCGATCGTGCACCTGATACTAGTCGATAGCGAGAAATTCTTACAGCACGCCTAAGCCCGGCGGCCTCGAAAATCCTAAGGGGTATTGCTGGAGCCTTCTAAGACGGCCCGAGAGGTAGCTTCACTCAACTCGTAGACCAGCGTGAGGGAGTGTCCGCCGTCGGGCTCGTTGAAGATCCGCGCCTCGCCGCGCAAACCCCGCAGCTCGCTGGTCCCGGAGTTCGGCACCACAGACCACGTGGTCGACCGCGCGCCGCGCGACCCAGCGGAGCTGGCGCTGTGGTGCAGGACGAAGCTGCCAGACCGGCCGTGAACCCGCCCGGTGATGCGCTCGAAGCCTACGTAGGCGGCCGAGCCTTCCTCGGCGCCGTAGGCTATGAGAAACTCGCCGGTGCTCTTGCCCTCGACGACACCGCGGTAGGTCTTGGCCACGCGCGCACGGGTCAGCCTCGCTCCCCTGCTCGTCGTACGGCTTCTCGTCCCAGGTGCCGATCTCGAACGTGCCAGTCGCGGGGGTGCTCATGCTCGCTGCCTCCACCTCCTCATCGTGCTCGCGCCTCAGCACTGTAAGTCTACGGGGCTCACTGCTCACCCCCAAGTAGAAAGCCGAGGACGCCCGCACGAAGATCCCGACACTCGACTCAACCCGCTTGACAGCCAGCCTCTCGAACCGTTACCATCTGCATGCCATCCATACAGATGCTAAAAGGATGGCGACAAGCGTGCTGGAGAAGACCACGATCAACCTGGCGCCGGTACATCTGGGGCAGATCGACCTGCTGGTGTGGGAGGGCTTCTACCAGAACCGCACCGACTTCATCCGTACGGCGATCCGCAATCAGCTCAACACGCATTCCGAGGCGGTACGTCAGACGGTGGCCCGAAAGACGCTGATGCTCGGTCTGCAACACTACACCCGCCGCGATCTAGAGGCGGTGCGCGCGGCCGGTGAGACGCTTCAGATTAAGGTGCTGGGCCTGACGAGTATTGCCGACGACGTCTCCCCGGAACTGGCCCTGTCGACCATCGGCTCTATCGAGGTGCTGGGTGCCTTCCGCGCTAGTCTGGCTGTGTAAAGGCGGCGTTGGCGGACCGGATCCGACCGTAGGGATGAAGAAGAGAGGAGAACGTGTTTATGCCTGACCCATTACAGAACGGCATGACGGAGGCCACACGCCTCACCCGCGAAGGCCGGCTCGCCGAGGCGACCGCCGTTATCCAGCATATCCTTGGGGGCGCTTCTGCACCGGCGCCGCCGGTCGGTCCCGGCGCCGCCAAGCCGAGCGAGACGGCCCGCCACGCCGTGAACGAAGCCGCGCAGCCCACGGCACCTTCGCAACCGGGTACGACCAAGAAGCATACCCTTCGGCCCGCCCCCCAGCCGCCCCGATTCTTCCGTGGCATGAGGCGTCCGTCCGGTGGTTTGCACGGTACCATGCCCGGAACGAAGGAGGGCGTGCCCATCGTTGTCCCGGCGGGGGGACGGTTCGTCGAACGGTCCTACACCAATCGTGCCGGGACCCGCGCCTACAAGCTGTACGTTCCGAGCGGCTACGTCGGGCAGGCGGTGCCCCTGGTCGTCATGCTCCACGGTTGTACCCAGGGCCCCGACGATCTCGCCACTGGCACCCACATGAACGTGCTCGCCGAGGAGCACACCTTTCTCGTCGCTTACCCCGCGCAAGTCCAGAACGCGAACAGCTCGAGGTGCTGGAACTGGTTCAAAGCCGCCGACCAGCAGCGGGGGCGCGGCGAACCGTCGCTCGTCGCCGGCATCACCTGCGAGGTCCTTGGCGAGTACCACGTCGACGCCGGTCGAGTGTACGTGGCGGGATGTCGGCCGGCGGGGCGATGGCCGCGATCGTGGGGGCAGCATATCCTGACCTCTACGCCGCGGTCGGCGTCCATTCCGGTCTCGCCCCCGGCGCTGCCCAAGATCTCTCCTCCGCGTTCGCCGCTATGCAACGCGGGGGAGCGAGCACCGCGCGCCGAGACGCCCCAACCGGGGAATCCGCCTCGATCGTGCCGGCTATAGTGTTCCACGGGGATCGCGATACGAGCGTTCACCCGAGCAACGCGGACCACTTGCTCGCGCACTATTGGACCGCCGATGGCCGGGATGGCACGGGTAAGCCCGCCCCACCGGTGACGGTGCACCAAGGGCAGGTGCCCGGCGGGTACGCTTACACCTGCGCCACCTACCACGACGTCGACGGGCGCGCCGTCATGGAGCAGTGGACCGTACACGGGCTCGGGCACGCCTGGTCGGGCGGGAGCCGTCCCGGCTCGTACACTGACCCCAAGGGCCCTGATGTCTCGGCGGAGATGGTTCGGTTCTTCAAGCAGCACCGGCAGCCGACGGAGCGGACGACCGACTGATCGGCGCGTGCGCTCAGGATAAGCGCCACACAGGACCAGCCGCGAAGCTTACTGGAGGGGCAGCGGGGGTTCGAGCCAAGCCGGGTCGCTACTCACCTCCAGTTCGGCGACCCACTTGACCCAGCTGTACCCGCGATAGCCCGGAGCGACGAGCCTCAAGGGGAAGCCGTGTCCGGCGGAGAGCGTTTCGTCCTCGACGTGGGTAGCCAGGAGGAGGTCGCCCGTCTCTTCGAGCCCGAAGCGGCGGGCGTAACCGGTCGAGGAGCGCAAAAGGAGGCTGCGCGCCCCGACCTTGATCCCGGCCTCCTCCAGCAACTCATCTACCCCCACCCCGCTCCAGCGCTGGACCGTGTACCAGCCGCCGGTGCAATCGAGCGTGGCCTCCCGGATGGTGTCGCCGAGGGCTCGAACCTCTTCGTATGAGAGGACAGTCTCGCGTTCGACCTCGCCGCGGACCTCGAGTTGCCAGAGGTCAGCCTCGATCCGAGGTACAGGGTCGCTGAGCCAGTTGGTGAAGGGGTGGTTGTTGCCGGCGAAGCTCGCCTCCTCGCGCGAGCCGGTGAAGCGGCGGCTCGACCCGGACGGCGCGACGAGCGCCGAAAGGGCCTCTTGGATGCCCCAGGCGACGAAGCCGACCGCGAGCAGTGCCAGCAACCTGAGCGTCGCACGTCGGCCGATCAGGTCCGTCCGGCTCGGTCGTGGCCAGCGTACGAAGGTATGAACCAGGAACAGCGGGATCAGGAGCACCGAAAGCGCGACGTGCAGGCTCAAGCCCGTCCAGCTCCCGAAGACAGGCACCGGGATGCGCCCCAGCCACCCGATAGCCCAGAGCAACCCCGTCGCGAGTGTTCCGAGGAAGAGTACGCCCCCGACCGCCGAGAGCCCCGTATCGACGCTCAAGCCCCGGCGGCGGTAGGACCGCACCGACATGCCGACCTTCCAGGCCAGGAGCACGACCAGGGCGAGGCCGCCGGCGCGGTGAAGCCAGAAGGCCCACCGGCCGTCCGGTTCCCCGACTAGGAAGCTGCCGATACCGCTTGCCAACTCCAACACCAGCAAGAGCAGGATAGCAACGTTGACTGCCCGAGCGTTCAATGCGGCGAGTTTACCCCTTCGCGGCAAGTCCCGAGACCGCCCTCGCAGCTACGTACCTACTCGCGATCTTCTCACAGCGTTGTGCGGTGAAGTCGAGCTCCCTGCTCGGCATGGATTAGCCCCGCCGTCCGTTCGGCGTCCCTCGCTAAGGTCGAGGGGAACATTGAAAGGGCACCCTGCGCGAGAACGCGATGCGCCTATACTGGCTGTCTTCCGATTAGCTGTCTGGAGGGCACCGCCTCAAAGAGGGATTGGCGACGCGAACGGGGCCATAAACTTCCATCAGGACGCGTCTGAGATGTCGAAGGCGAGCTTCCGATCCATCTCACCTTCGAAGCCCTTCTGTATGCGGATGGTGCAGGTACCGCTGCGGCAGTCATAAGGAAGGCGCAGGCCAGCATCTTCGGCTTGCGCCTTAAGAGGTCTTCGCCGTTCTCTCTCCTGCGAGTGGGGCACTGATCTAGGTGCCGAAAACGCTATGGAACGTGAGGCTGTAGCATGAGATATTATCTTCATTATCGCCGGAAGGGAAAGGTGTTCGGCTACATCTTAGGAGGTGAGATGCAAACCGAGCGCGAAGCACAGGAGAACGCGGCGCGGTCGTTGCCGGAGGATACCCTGTGGGTCCGGTTCGTCTTCGTAGATCACGCGGGCGTACCCAAGTCCAAGGCCGTCTACCAGGGTGCTTTCGAGAGGAGGGCGAGGGCGGGGGTGGGGCTCGCCAAGGGAGTCTTGGCGCTGGACCCGAGCGGGGCGCTGCACCCGGCCTCGGGGCTGAGCCCCGTTGGAGAGTGTCGCCTTGTCCCGGATCTCTCGACCCTCACCTCGCTCCCGTTCGCCCGCGGCCAGGCGATGGTCGCCTGCGACATGACGGAGCCGGACGCTACTACGCCCTGGGACGGATGCCCGCGCGGCGCCCTGAGAAGGGTGCTCGGGCGGCTCGCGGAGAGGGGGTACAGGTCCGTCGCCTCTTACGAGGCCGAGTTCTACGTGCGCGACTCGGACGGTCCCCTGGACAGGACCCCATATGGGGCCAACTTCGCCCTGACCCCGGCGGCGGAGTTCGTCGCTGAGCTGACGGAGACGCTGGAGGAGATGGGCATCCGGCCGGAGCAATGCCACGCTGAGGTGGGGCACGGGAACCTGGAGCTCTCGGTGGGGGAGACGGAGGTGTTGGCTGCGGCGGACCGGCGCGTGCTTGTCTTGGAGGTGATCCGAGGCGTGGCCCATCGGATGGGCCTTGAGACCACGATGGCTCCTAAACCGTACCTAGATCAGGCCGGCAACGGCCATCACCTGCACCTGAGCCTATACGCCCTGGAGGACGATTCGCCGGCGCTTTTCGATGGCTCGGGGATACTGAATGGCCAGGGCTCGGGTTTCGTAGCTGGTATCCTGGAGCACCTGCCCGCCGTCATGGCATTCACCGCCGCGAGCCCCAACTCCTACCAGCGCATCGCCCCAGGAATGTGGGCCTCGGCCTTTGCCGCTTACGGCCCTGACAACCGGGAGGCTGCCGTCCGGCTCGCCTCCCCCGTGGCCGGGGCGGAGTCCGCGACGGCCAACATAGAGTTCAAGCCGGTAGACGTCACGGCGAACCCCTACTTAGCGCTGGCCGCGGTCCTGGTCGCCGGAATGGACGGGATGGAGCGCGGCCTGGATCCTGGGGAGCCGACGATGGTAGACCCGGCCACGTTGAGCAAAGAGGAGCGCATATCCCAAGGCATCTACCCGCTCCCCGCCTCACTGGACGAATCGCTGGACGCGCTGGAGAACGACGAGGTCCTAATCGAGGCGCTGGGCGAGCCGCTCGTGCGCACCCACGTTGCCGTGGCCCGCGCCCAGGCCGAGATCGCCAGAGAACACTCGCCGGAGGAGGTAGCGGCAGCAGCGGCGACCCTCTACTGATGCTCCGCATGCAGCTCGCCCAAAGATGATGCGCGTGGAGGCCGTAGATCTTCGGCACGTGTCCATTGTGGACAACCACTGTCACGGCATCCTGCGCTCCCAGAACTTCGACGACCGCGTGAGCTGGCGGCGAGCCTTCACCGAGTCTGCGGACCCTGGTATGCCGCGCGAGCACGTCGCCACCACGGCCTTCTACAGCCGCCTTATCCGCGCGCTCGCCGCCTTCTTCGGCTGCGAACCCGAGGAGGAGCCCGTGTTCGCGGCTCGTGCGGAGAGAAACGGACCGGAGCTCTCCGGTGAGCTGCTCCGGGCCGCGAACGTTGAGACCCTCCTGATAGACACCGGCTATCCGCTGCCCGAAGAGGTGCTTCCGGTGGCCGAGCTGGCAGAGTTGGGAAGCTGCCGCGCCGAGCCGGTGCTGCGCCTCGAGACGCTGATGGAACGCCTGTTGAACGAGCACGACTCTCTCGAAGACGTGAAAGAGGCGCTCGCGGCGGCGCTGGACGACGTGCGGGGCCAGGGGTACGTGGCGCTCAAGAGCATCGTCGCCTACCGGACAGGCCTGAACATACTGGAGTGGACGAGAGAAGATGCGGAGGCTTCGCTGCGCGAGTTCCGGCGGGCTACCGGAGAAGGCTCGGCACGGCTATCCCACAAGCCGCTGCTGGATAGCCTGTTGCACGTCGCCTTCGCGGAGGCGGCCCGGCAGGAGGTTCCGGTCCAGTTCCACGTCGGCTATGGCGACACTGATACCGATCTCTTGCTCGGCAACCCGTTGCACCTGCGCGCTGTACTGGAGCGGCCGAACTATCGCGGCATGCCCGTGGTTTTGCTGCACGGGTGCTACCCGTACACCCGGAAAGGTGGCTACCTCGCCGCCGTTTACGAGAACGTCTATTTGGACCTCTCCTACGGCATCCCGCTTCTCGGCTACGGCGAGATGCTCTCCTTCACGCGGGAGGCGCTGGGCGTGGCTCCGATCTCCAAGCTCCTGTACAGTTCCGACGGCATAGGGGTGCCGGAGCTTCACTGGATGGGCGCTACCGGCGGGCGGCGCGTGCTCGGCCAGGCGCTGGAGGAGCTGGTGGCATACGGGGAGTTGAGCATCCCCGAAGCCGAGGCTGCCGGCGAGAACGTCTTGCGCGGGAACGCGACACGTCTGTACCGGCTGGCTTCCGATTAGATCAGACCGGTTCGCTTTCCTTCGAGCATGGCGTTCCAACGACAACGCTAACCTGCTCCAAGAGACGCAGCGCCTCTTGGACGCGGGTCCAGCGGCTCGTCGTACCGGGTTCCTCCAAGCGATGCTCCCTCCATGACGTCTGGCGTCAAGATTTTTCCTTGAAATGATGGAGCAAATAGAGTCCGGTGCCGACGATCAGGAAGAACGGCAAGCCGATTACAGCTACTTTGATCAATTCCACCGCGCTAGCGTAAAAAGCTTCTTCCACGGTAAATTGCTGCGGGTAGAAGGATTTCAAGTAGTGGATCTCTTCGAGCGAATGCCAGCAAACGGCAGAAACGATGACGATGCTGAGCGCGATCACGGCCAGGATCGATACGCGATAGGTCCGCTTCATGGTCGATCGTCCTCACGACAGCCAAAGGTCCTGAGAGTACAACTACCAACTATACCGCACTGCTCGAAACACCAACTCGATAACGACCGTCGTTCCGGCCACCACTCCGCTGTTCCAATAGCTCAACGAGGAGGCTGGCAGGGCCAAACTGTCCACCAGACAGCTCTAGCCCTAATCGGAGATAGCCGAGGCGAGGTCCTGATCCATCTCACCCTCCAGGCACTTCTGCATGCAGGTCGTGCAGGTATCGCTGCGGCAGTCGAAGGGGAGGAGCCAGAGAGACCGACTCCTCCCCTTCGAGGGTACCCAAAGGGAATTGTTAGGTTACGGGCCCTTCGTCGGAGCGGATATCCGCCTCCGAGATGATGCCGACGAGGTGCATGTCCTCCTCGACGACCAGGATACGGTCCAGCTGATGCTGCGCCATCAGCCGGCGCGCCTCTTCTACGTCCGCATCGGGCCTGATGGTCACGAGGTCGTGTGTGTCGATGTCCCCAACCCTCACCGAACGTGGGTCGCGGCCCGCAGCCACCACCCGGGCGACGAGGTCGCGGTCGGTCATCATGCCGACAACCTGCCCCGCATCGACGACCGGTAGCGGCCCCTTCTCCTCCTCCTCGATCATCCGCTGGGCCGCGGTGACGATGGTATCCTGAGGTCGGTGCGCCCTGGCAACGTCTCGCAACGTATCCTCGACCAGTTCGCCCGCAATCTCGAATCCGAGGTGCTCTCCGGAGGGGGACAAACGGAAGAGACGCCATCCGAAGGAGCGGAGGCGGGCGAAGAGACCGCTCCCGCCAGAGAAGCGTAGGCGGCCCGAGCTTCGGCGGCCCCCACGGCCCCGGCCGGGGAAGAATCGCTCGACTTGCTGTCGGTCGTCGGGACGCCGGCGCTGCGTCAGGTGGCGCCCGCGGTAGCTGGGCTTGTGTTGGGACTCCTGATCGGCAACTACGTCTCCTCCCGAAAGGCGTTGCGTGCCTACCAGGAGGACATGAGGCTGATGAGCTACGGACAGTTGCACGGGCCTCCTACTAGCAAGTGGTGGCGAAGGCCCGGGCATTAAACATAGGAGGAGCACTATGGCTGACACGAGAGCGATAAGCGTCCAGGAAGCCGTCGATCGGATAGGCTTCGGGAGGTTCCAGAAACGACTGCTGGCCGTCTGCGGGGTGACGTGGGCGGCGGATGCCGCAGAGGTGCTCGTGCTGGGTTTCGCGCTGCCGTCGATCATCGGCGAGTTCGGGATAACGACGACCCAGGGCGGCCTGACCGTCACCGCGACTTTCGCCGGGATGCTGGTTGGCGCCTGGTTCTGGGGCACTATCTCGGACTACATAGGCCGGCGCACGGGCTTCCAGCTGACGGTGCTGATCTTCGCCCTGTTCGGCCTGTTATCCGCTTTTGCGCCGAGTTGGGAATTGCTCCTGATACTACGCTTCGTCACGGGTTTCGGTCTTGGCGGCGCGCTCCCGCTGGACTTTTCGCTCTACTCCGAATTCCTGCCGACCGAGAACCGGGGACGCAACCTGGTCATATTCGAAAGCTTCTGGGCTTTGGGCACGATCATAGCCGCGGGCTCGCGTGGCTCCTCGTGCCGAGCTTCGGCTGGCGGCCGCTGCTCGCGTCGTCGGCGGTGGCGGCGGCCCTGGTGCTGTGGATCCGGAGGAGCATCCCGGAATCCCCGCGCTACCTGGCGATCTCCGGAAGGAGAGATGAGGCCAGGGAGATCCTCGCCGGCATAGCAACAGAGAACGGCCGGCCCGCGCCTGAGCCGGAACTGGTCGCCGGCGAGCGGCAGAGCGGGACCACCGTCGGCAAGTTGTGGAAGCCCGAGCTGCGGCGGATGACTCTAATGCTCTGGATCACCTGGTTCTGCATCTCCCTCGCCTACTACGGCATCTTCACGTGGCTGCCACAAGCCTTCGTCGCGCAAGGCTTCTCGTCCTTGCAGACGTACCAGAACACCTTCATCCTCGCCCTGGCGCAGGTGCCGGGTTACTTCTCCGCTGCGTACTTGATCGAACGCTGGGGCCGGCGTTACACCCTCGGTATTTATCTCATAGCGAGCGGCGTGTTCACGTTCCTCTTCGCCACCGTGACCGGCTTCGGGGGGTTGCTAGCTTCCGCGATACTGATGAGCTTCTTCGCCCTGGGCGCTTGGGCTGCGCTGTACGCCTGGACGCCCGAGTCTTACCCGACCGAGGTACGCACCACCGGCATGGGATGGGCGAGCGGTATGGCGAGGGTGGCCGGCGTCATCACCCCAACCCTCGGCGGGATCTTGTTCGGCGTCGCCCTCCTGAGCGCCCTGTCCACGTGGGCCGCCGCCTTCGTCGTAGGAGGAATCGTGGTGTTCCTGCTCGGCGTCGAAACGAGGCGTCGTGCCCTGTCCGACACCGTGTCCACTTCCGAGGGAGGATGAACGAGAGCGAAAACTTACCGCGCTCGCTCGCCGCTCTCGCCGGCGACCTGCGGGAGCGGCGTCTCTCCCCCGTTGATGTCGTGGGCACACTCCTCGAAAGCATCGAGACCGTCGACGAAGAGCTAAACGCCTTTGTCAGCGTGTTGCGGGCGGAGGCGCTCGAGGAGGCGGTGCGGGCAGAGAGGGAGATACTCACCGGGAAATACCGCGGGCCGCTGCACGGCGTCCCCATCGCGCTCAAAGACCTCATCTACACGAGGGGCGTTCGCACCACGATGGGCTCCGCTTTCTTTGAAGACCACATCCCCGACGACAACGCCACGGTCGCCTCGAAGCTCAAAGAGGCCGGGGCGATCTTTATCGGCAAGACGAACACCCACGAGTTCGCCTACGGTCCTACCGGCGATCGCTCTCACTTCGGCCCGGCGAGAAACCCCCACGACCTAAACAGGATCCCCGGTGGCTCGAGCGGCGGTTCGGGTGCAGCCGTCGCAGCGGGGCTCTGCTACGCGGCGCTAGGTTCCGACACCGCCGCCTCCGTACGGGTTCCCGCCGCCCTCTGCGGCGTCGTCGGCACGAAGCCGACCTTCGGAAGGGTGAGCAAGAAGGGTGTCTTCCCGCTCGCCTGGACCCTAGATCACGTCGGACCGCTGACGCGGACCGTGGAGGACAACGCGCTCCTCCTGAACGCGCTCGCTGGCCACGACCCCAAGGATCCCTACTCCGTCGACAGGCCCGCCGAGGATTTCACCCGAGACCTGGGACGCCCCATCCGAAGCGGCGTGGTCGGCGTACCGGCAAGTTTCTATTTCGAGCACGTCGAGGACGAAGTTGGACAGAGAGTAAGGGAGGCGATCGAGGTTCTCCGATCCCTGGGGGCGGAGGTGCGAGAGGTGGAGATCCCGAACCTCCAGGAGGCGCTCAAGGCACAGCGGTACATCCTCGCCACCGAGGCCTACGCCATCCACGAGGAGCGGCTGAAGAGCGAGCCGGAGAGGTTCGGCGACGAGATCCGCGAACGCCTCCGCGACGGCGAGAACCTGAAGGCCCACCGCTACGCGACGGCGCAGCAGGTAACCAAGCGGCGTTCGTTAGAAGAGTTCGAGCACGCCCTGAGGGAAGCGGACGTACTCCTGACACCGACCGTCTCCATCGCGGCTACGGAGATAGGACAACGGAAGGTGAACATAGGCGGCTACGAAGAATACGTATTCTCGGCCCTGACCCGCCTGACCGGGCCGACCAACCTCAACGGCCTCCCGAGCCTCTCCGTCCCATGCGGCCTCACCCGTTCGGGGCTGCCGGTCGGGCTACAGCTCATTGGGCATCCGTTCGACGAGGCAACAGTCTACCGTTACGGACACGCTTACGAGATGGCGGTCTCCCCGAAATCGGGGGCACTCTAACGAGTCTTCCCAGCTCGACTTTAGCCATCACGCTGCATAACGGTATCGTCAAGGTAAGGGTGGGATGCAGTAGGACAGGGGCTTTCAAGGAAGGAAGCACTGTGAATAGATCCTTATCCCTCTATCGGCATCACCGGTTTTCAGGCCAGATCATCAGCCATTGCGTATGGCTATACTACCGATTCTCCTTGAGCTATCGGGACATCACAACATCGAAACGTGCGAGGTTAGGCGCCGTCCGAACTGTCCTCAAAAATAGACAACTCAATTGTCCGACGAGCCGCGCTCATGGCCGTCCTCCGACCAAAGACATGTCTTTCGGATAATTGCGTCAACTACTTATGTAGGTTTACGCGTTGGTGTACTACTGGTGTAAAGAGGGGCTTCACTCGTACCCCACCTTCTTATTTGCGCGGCGTTTCGCCTGCAAATCGCACTATCCAAGGTGTGGAGCCGAGGGGATTCGAACCCCTGACCTCCGCCGTGCAAAGGCGGCGCTCTTCCAACTGAGCTACGGCCCGAAACTAACGGCTGAGCATACGCTCCTCGCTTCCCTACCGGAACGACCCTCCGTACCTCACTGGCAGCCTCCGGCACAGCCCCTTACCCCTCACCGAATGTCAAAGAGAACTTAGGACATTACCGTATTCTCACTGCCAATTTTCGCCTGGTTTTATTTGTACATTGGTAGTACAATGGTTGTGTGAGCAGCAGATTTACGAGAGTGAATGGGGATCGGCTCAGACAGCTAAGGAGAGAACGAGCGCTTTCTCAACGAGACCTCTCCGGTATTACAGGGATAGCGCACGACTCCATAAGCCAACTTGAGACCGGCAAGCGCGAAGCCCAACCCCGCACCATCCGTAAGCTAGCCGAGGCGTTGGGCGTTGAACCCA
>JALYGT010000078.1 GCA_030776965.1 Actinomycetota bacterium | reverse complement strand
ACAACCTCTAGATAGTCGCTGGGCACCGCCATCGTCTCGTCGCCCGAACGGTTATAGCGATTCACGAGATCCGTGAGGTCGCCCGCTAGATTCTCTTGCTCTACGGGGTCGAGCGACCGAGCGCCTTCAACAAACATCATCGTCACCTCGATGTCTAGTAAGAGTGACCAACTCGGACTAGGCCCACTCTTTGTCCCCGGTTACCGCGACGTTGCGTCGCTTGGCGATCGCCATGCGTGTCTCCTTTTTATAAGCTTATGATTATGGAAATCAAAAGCAAAACTTAGAGCGATAGGTTAGTTACTCAGCCCGCAGGTGTCAAGGGTGGGACTTGCCGCAAGCGAGGCATTTAAGGATTTCGTAAGAGATGGGCAAGGCTCGTCGCTTGGGTTGCCGCTGAAGCCTTCACGCCTGCTCCTTATCGGAAGGGACCGTTTCGGTGCAGATCACGACGAAGGCCTCGGCCGCCGGGGAGAGCGGCCGGTTGCGTTCGGTTACGAGCACGAAGGGCCGCACAAAGGCGAGCCCCCGAACCTTGAGCGTACTCACCGCCGATTGCGTCTCTACCGTGCGCGCAGGGACTACACCTATGCCCGCGCCCGCAGCGACGGCACCCGAGACCGCCGCGTTGGACCCGAGCTCCATCGCCACTCGCGGCGTGATCCCGGCGGACGCCAGCGTATCTTCCACGGCCCGGCGCGACGCCGAACCCTCTTCCCGCAGCACGAAAGGCCGTTCGGCGAGATCCCGCGCTTCTACCTCACCCCCGGCGAGCGGGTCGCTGGCGGCGACCACCACGACCAGCTCGTCACGTCCGATTACGGCGCCGGTGAGCCGGGGATCGTCCACCTCGCGGCCTACGACGGCCACCTCGAAGTCGCGTCGCAGCAGGGCATCTATCGTCTCGTCGGTGTCGGCGATGTGTACGTCGAGCGCCACGTCCGGGTAACGGGCGCAGAATTCTACGGCCAGCCGCGGGAGCAGCATCTCCCCCGGCGTCGAAGATGCCCCGACGAGCAATCGTCCCTGGGGCGCGACGTGATGGGCCATGTCTGCCTCAAGAGCGTGGACCTCTTCCAGGACCCGCCGCGCGTGCTGCGCAAGACACTCTCCCGCCGGCGTGGCCCGGGTATTACGACCTCCCCGGACGACCAGCACTACCCCGAAGCGCTCCTCCAAAGCGTGCAGGTGGTTCGATACGGCTGGTTGCGTCATCCCCAACGCCCGCGCGGCCGCCGAGAACGAACCGTGCTCTAGCACGGAGAGGAAGACGCGTAAGCTTTGGATGCTAAACCCCACCACCGCAACCTATCACGGGAAGGTAAAAGTGCTATGGACCTTACGGAATAACGCGGATGCTTGTCCCCTCGACTACCTCGCCAACTAAGGCGCCCGACGCCCCATGCTCCTCGAGTGCGTTCAGGAGGGCTCGGGAACGGTCGGGCGAGACCGAGATCAGCAACCCCCCGCTCGTCTGCGGGTCGAAGAGCGGCAAGAGGTCTTCTGTTTCCACGCCGTCCGCGAGCACGTGATGGTCGAGGTACTCCCAGTTGCTGCCCAGGCCGCCCGGGTAGCACCCCTTGGCTGCCAGGGGGACCGCCCTCTCCCAGACCGGCACCTCACCCCGGCGCACGATCGCCCCGACCCCGGTCGCCCCGATCATCTCCGAGAGATGCCCCAAGAAGCCGAACCCCGTCACATCGGTCGCTGCCGAAACCCTGACCTCGCTCGTAGCCGCGCCCGCACCCTTGTTCAAAGTGGCCGCCGTCTCGATGGCGTCCTCTATCTCGTCTTCGGAGACCAGATCCTTCTTTAGTGCGGTCGTCAGGATACCGTTCCCTATAGGCTTGGTGAGCACCAGCACGTCCCCGACCTTCGCCCCGGCGTTCCTCACGACTTTATCCTCCTCGACGAAGCCGGTGACCGAGAGACCGTACTTGGGCTCGTCGTCCTGGATGGAGTGCCCCCCGCACAGCTTCGCCTCCGACTCCTCGATCTTGGACTGCCCGCCTAAGAGGATCTCGCGCAGGATCCCTAAGTCCAGCGAGCACGGGAAAGCCACCAGGTTCATCGCCGTAAGGGGCACGCCGCCCATCGCGTAGATGTCCGAGAGGGCGTTGGCCGCCGCGATCTGGCCGAAGCGGTACGGGTCGTCCACGATCGGGGTGAAGAAGTCGACCGACTGCAAGAGCAGGCCCCCGCCGAAAGGGACGTACCCGGCGTCGTCACGGGTCTCCATCCCGCTTACGAACCCCTCCGCCGCTGCCGGCGAGAGGCCTTTAAGTACCTGCTCCAGGTCCCCCGGAGCGAACTTGGAGGCTCAACCGGCCTTCTGCGAGTACTTAGTCAGCCTTATGCGCGTCTTCTCGTCCACGCGGAGATTGTACCTCAGACCCTTCCCCGGGACAGGGACTCTGCAGCCTCCCAAAAGCCATCCGCTCGTGTTCGGGCGTTGAGGGTTCAGTAGAACGCGTCGTCGGTCTCAGCGCATCGCAGCAGCCGGGCCAGAGCCCTCTCGTCACCGACCGGGTATTAGCCGGGGTAGTTCTCGGCCAAGCAAGCTGATGTCGCCGGGCGTAGCGATGCTGCCGCCAGGGCTACCGGTTGCGATCTGGCGTGGGTCTAAATCGGCGCCTAACTCGCAGACCGGGTTAGCCTTCCAGGACCCGGCCTTACGCGGATGGGGCAGGCATCAGGACCGCCTTCGTGTTCGCCGTCGGACGACCCACCAGGTTGTCAGGATTGCGATGAGAAAGATCGCGTTCGGCACCCAGAAGGTAGCTCCCAGACGAAAGCTACTTTCGCCAAGGCGGCTTCCGAGGAGGGAAAGCATGGCCCCGAGGGGCAGGATCCCGACGCCGGTGGTCCAGACGTAGGTCCAGAGCGGGGCGCGGATAACGCCCACGACCAGGCAAACGGTGTTGAAAGGCACGAGAGGTACCAGGCGTACCGCGAGCAAGGGGAAAGCGCCTTCCTGCTCGAGCCAGCCGTCGAGGCGCTCTCGGTGGCGCTGTGAGACGGCGCGGTCGAGCAGGGGACGGCCCCAGAGACGACCAGCGGCGTACATCATGAGAGCGGAGAGCATGAAACCGCTCCAGCTTACGGCCAAGCCGCCCCAGAAGCCGAACGCCAGGCCGTTGGCGAGGGCCATCAGCTCCGCAGGTAACGGGATCACCATGTGGAGCAGGATCAGGGCGATGGAGGCCGCCGGAGCCAGAGAGCCGTAGCTGCGGATGGCGTCGCGGATCGCCGCCCCGTCGCTGCGAGAGGCGGCATCGAGGAGCCCAGCGAGCAGCTGGCGAACGTCGGGGACAGTCAGCAGAACGCCACCGAGCGCCACCAACCCGAGCAGCAGGGCCCACCGTCCTTTGAGCAGTTGTATTGACCACTCCGTGGGTCGCGCTTCGCGACCCACCGGGCGAAGAAGCTCCTGCTTTCGCGTCTTTGGGGGGTAGAGGTGATATTTGCGGGCGCGACGGATTACCACGTGAAGGAGGACACCCACTCTTGGTCTACGATTCTTCGGGTTCGGCACCGAGGGCCTTGGCCAGGCAGAGAATGCTCGAGAAGCGGGCCTCGACCTGGTCGTTCTCGATCTCGCGGGTGGGCAGGCTAACTCGCGCCGCTTTGGCTTGCTCTCTCCAGGTCACGAAGCGGTGCGCCCGCGGCCTTCCAAGGTTGTTGCCCGTCTCGACTATTAGCTGCGGCCTCGCACTAGCCACTCTATCGTATTGCATCGCCACCCTTACATTGCATCCGAAAGTGTAGCAAATACCAGAATATTCTAGCCTGCCTAGAACTCGCTGACGGACGGGGCAACGCCTCACCAAAGATGCGAAAAGCGCTGGAGATCGAGGCCAAGAAGAAGTCGCGCCAAGAACCTCGTGCCCTTCCCCATGTGCGGAACCGCGGGCCGGCTCGTTGCAAGCGTGGATGGGCGCGGGGTAAGCGTGGCGCGCATTTGAGGAAAGAGGCGCCACGGGGCAGCCTCTAGAGCGCAGGAATGCGCGGCGACGAGGCTGCTCGTCCGTGCTCCGAGCGATCGGGCCTGGGAAGCCCTTAAGGGTAGAAAGCATCGACCACGACTTTCCACCCAGGCATATGCCTTGTGCTTTACTATGGAAGGCTACGACCTGCTCAGGTTTCGGAAGGCATGATATGAAAACCGACATTTTGGTCGTGGGGGCAGGCTACGCCGGTAGCGTCGTAGCCGAGCGCCTGGCTAACGCTGGCAAGCAGGTCCACGTGATCGACAAACGTCCTCATATCGCAGGCAATGTATATGACGAGCACGACGGACACGGCATTCTGGTACACCGTTACGGACCGCACATCTTCCACACCAACTCCAAGCGCGTCGTTGAATACCTTTCTAACTTCACGGAGTGGCGCACGTACGAGCACCGCGCTCTCGCCCACGTGGACGGTCAGCTGCTGCCCATCCCCATCAACCTGGACACCGTGAACAAGCTTTACGGGTTGAGCCTCAATGAGGAGGACGTCGAAGCCTTTTTCGAGCGGGTGCGCGAACCGAAAACCCCGGTGCTAACCAGCGAAGACGTGGTGGTCGGCACCGTCGGACGCGACCTGTACGAGAAGTTCTTCAAGAACTACACCCGCAAGCACTGGGGGCTCGACCCTTCGCAGCTCAGCGCAGGCGTGGCTGCCCGCGTCCCCGTGCGCACCAACCGCGACGATCGTTACTGGACGGATGAGTTCCAGGGTGTACCGCTGCGCGGCTACACCAAGATGTTCGAAACGATGCTCGATCACCCCAACATCAGCATCGAGTTGGGCGTGGATTTTAGTGAAGTCAAAGAGCGTGTCCGGGCTGCGCACGTCGTGTACACGGGTCCTATCGACGCCTACTTCGGCTACCGCTTCGGAAGACTACCTTACCGGTCCTTGCGCTTTGAACACGAGCACTTGCCGAACAAACCCTGGCACCAACCGGTGGCGACCATCAACCACCCGAACGAGCACGAGTACATACGCATCACCGAGTTCAAGCACGTGACTGGACAGGAACACCCCGGAACGTCAATCGTGCGAGAGTACCCGCAGGCCGATGGTGACCCCTACTACCCGATCCCACGCCCCGAGAACGAGGCGTTGTTCAAGCGGTACCAGGCCCTGGCCGCTGAAGAGGAGAATGTCACCTTCGTGGGGCGCCTGGCACAATACCGCTACTACAACATGGACCAGGTGGTCGCAGCCGCGCTGAAGACCGCGCAGAGCATCCTGGACCATTAATACCGCACTCGGGTCGCTGCCTTCGGGAGCACGCCGGCGCCGGAGACCTTGACCGTTCGGGATCTGACTGCTACCTACCGACCCCGAGACCCGTAAGCGAGACGGGCCGGTCTTACGCCGGTAAGCTGTCGGCAGTCTTGATGACGGTCGTGCAGGCGTTGCCCGCCTTCGGTACGTCCTCCGGGTTGCTCAAGGTGTAGCGGAGCATCTCCTGGATGCGCCGGACCTCGTCCTCGCCCCGCACCACCGGGCAGTACTCGTCCGGCTCGTCCAGCTTATTTCGCAGTGCCCGGCGGCTCGCGCAGCCCCCCGCGCAGCTCTCGACGTACCGGCACGGCTTGCACGCCTCCGGTACTTGCCGGGACTTCTCGAACTCGCGCCTGTCCCAGATACTCTGCTCCGTGTCGGCAAGATGAGGTATACGCGCGGCGGCGGTCGGCCAGTATGGGCAGGGCGTGATCGTGCCCGCTGGCAGTGCCCGGATGCTCCGCTGGCCGCACGGATTGCCCCGGGTCGTCTCAAGGCCCATGATCGCGTTCACCAGCGGCTCGCTGCACACGACCAGCGGCCCGGCCGCGAACAGGTTGGCGAACCCCTGCCAAAACTGTTCGTAGGAGAGGGTGAACTCCTCGTTCACCACCGGCTGGTACACGTTGACGCGCAGGTCGGAGTCCAAAGAGAACGCAAAACGCGCCACCTCGCCCATCTTGTCGTAGTTGGTGTTCATCATCACAGCCGTTACCGAGGTGGAGACGCCTAAAGCTTGGCATCGCTTGAGCGACTCTATCGCCATCTCCCACGCGCCCTCGCCGCGGAACTCGTCCATCTCCTCCTTCGTGGGATAGTCGAAGGAGAGTTCGACGGAATGGAAAGCCGCGAGCTCTTCGTCGGTGAGCATGGCCAGGCTGTAGCCGTTAGAGGTGACCGCGGTCTTGACCTCCCGCTCCCTGAAGAGTCCGAGCATCCGCCGGTACTCGGGGTGTACCCCGTTCTCTCCTACGCCGAGGTTGACCGACCCCACGTCGAGGTTATCCAGGATCGTCTCCACCTCCGGCACAGAGAGTCGTTGCTGCGTCAGCGTAGGCCGGTAGCAGTGTGGACAGTCTAGATTGCACTCGTTTGTTAGGCCTATACCTACCGCAACGGGCATACGCACTCCTTTTGGGTATCGCTGTTTCCGCACGTAAACGTGGTTACGTTATATTACTATTTTTTCTTATTTTTCACTTACGGTTAAATAAACTTCTCGGATCACCCCGTTCGTCACCGGAGCAGTCCGTGATTAGCACCTTGTTGAGCTCTCCTGGCCGCAAGCTCACGACTAACGTGCCAACGAGTTGTGGCTGACGGCTCTTCGGGACGCACGAGAGGTATCCGAAGTGAGCTCGAGCCCGGTGGCAGCCGCGTTTCAGCGCCTGA
>JALYGT010000077.1 GCA_030776965.1 Actinomycetota bacterium | reverse complement strand
GAGGGTCTCCATGTCCCAGTTCTCGGGGTAGACGTTCTCCGAGACGTACTGGCCGACCACGTCCGAGAGGACCTGCTCGACGTACTGCCAGGTATCCACCTCGCCGCCCATGAGGATATCCCGCCTTATCGCGTAGATCACCTCGCGCTGCTTGTTCAGGACGTCGTCGTACTCGAGGATCCGCTTACGGATCTGGAAGTTCTGGCTCTCGACCTGCTCCTGGGCGCGCCGCACCGAGCCCGAGACCATCCCCGCCTCGATCGGCACGTCCTCCTCCAGCCCGATCCTCTCTATAACGTTCTGCATCCGCTGCCCGCCGAAGCGCCTCAAGAGCTCGTCCTCGAACGAGAGGTAGAACCTCGACTCGCCCGGGTCGCCCTGTCTGCCGCTGCGTCCCCTGAGCTGGTTGTCTATCCGGCGTGCCTCATGCCGCTCGGTCCCCAGGACGTACAGCCCCCCGAGCTCCGGCACTCCTTCGCCGAGCTTTATATCCGTACCCCTACCGGCCATGTTCGTCGCGATGGTGATCGAACCCTTCTCGCCGGCCTCCGCGATGATCTCCGCCTCCCGCTCGTGCTGCTTGGCGTTGAGGACGTTGTGCCTTATGCCGCGTCGCTTGAGCAAGGCCGAGAGGTGCTCCGAGACCTCGACCGAGACCGTGCCGACGAGGACCGGCTGGCCTAGTCCGTTGCGCTCGGCGATGTCTTCCACGACGGCGTCGTACTTGGCCTTCTTGACCTTGTAGACCAGGTCATCCTTGTCTTCCCGGATCATCGGCTCGTTCGTCGGTATCGAGACGACCGCCATCTCGTAGATGTGCATGAACTCGTCGGCCTCCGTGGCGGCCGTGCCGGTCATGCCCGCGAGCTTGTCGTATTGCCTGAAGTAGTTCTGGATCGTGATCGTGGCGACAGTCTGGTTCTCTTCCTCGATCGACACCCCTTCCTTGGCTTCTATGGCCTGGTGCAACCCCTCGGAGTACCGCCGCCCTTCGAGCACACGCCCCGTGAACTCGTCGACGATAAAGACCCTCCCGTCCCGGACGATGTACTCGACGTCTTTGCGGAAGAGGGTATGAGCCTTTAGCGCCTGGTTCAGGTGGTTCACCAGGTTCGTGTTCACGTCGTCGTAGAGGTTCTCGACGCCCAAAGCCTTCTCGACCTTCTCGACGCCCGACTCGGTCGGGGCGACCTGGCGCTTTTTCTCGTCCACCTCGTAGTCCTCGCCTTTTTTGAGGCGTGGGACGATGGCGGCGAAGCGGTAGTAAGTGTCGGCGGCGCCCTCGGGCATGCCAGAGATTATGAGGGGGGTTCGGGCCTCGTCTATGAGGATGGAGTCGACCTCGTCGACGATGGCGTAGTTGAGCTCCCTCTGGACGAGGTGATCCACGCTGGCAGCGATGTTGTCCCTGAGGTAGTCGAAGCCGAACTGGGCGTTGGTGCCGTAGGTTACGTCGGCCGAGTAGCCCACCTTCCGCTCATCGAAGCCCATGTTGTCCTGTATCAGGCCCACACGCAGGCCGAGGAACTCGTAGATAGCGCCCATCCAGTTCGCGTCACGGCGTGCCAGGTAATCGTTGACGGTGACCACGTGAACGCCCTTACCTGAGAGGGCGTTGAGGTAGACGGGCATGGTGGCCACGAGTGTCTTTCCTTCGCCGGTTTTCATCTCGGCGATCTTGCCCTCGTGCAAGACGATCCCGCCCATCACCTGCACGTCGAAGGGCCGCATCTCTAAGGTGCGCCTGGAAGCCTCCCGCACGACGGCGAAGGCCTCGTGCAGGATGTCGTCGAGCGTCTCCCCGTTATCGAGCCTCTCCCGGAACTCATCGGTCTTCGCCCGAAGCGCGTCGTCGGTGAGCTTCTCTATCTCGGGCTCCAGGGCCGTCACGGCCGCGACGCCCCTCTGGAGCGCCTTGGCCTTCCGGCCTTCGCCTATGCGTAAGATTCTCGTAAGCAAATTAGTCAAAGTCTCGTTCCTCACTCGAGTGCCTGGCCTGCTCGCCCGTTCGCCCGTCCGCTTGCCTCAAGCGGGCTCAATAAGCCCATAGTTTCCGTCACGGCGCCGGTATACCACATTTATCTCGTTCGTATCGGCGTTGGTGAAGACGAAGAAGGCGTGAT
This sequence comes from Actinomycetota bacterium, assembly GCA_030776965.1. Classification (GTDB taxonomy): domain Bacteria; phylum Actinomycetota; class Rubrobacteria; order Rubrobacterales; family Rubrobacteraceae; genus Rubrobacter_F. Next base: position 12,332 of record JALYGT010000077.1, on the reverse strand, counting down.
CCAGGAGGTCCATCTGGAGCGCCGCTTCCTCGGGCGACATCGGCTTCATCTGGAACTGCTTGGTACGCACGATGCGCGCCCCTACCTCTTCTTCCTCATCCTCTCCGGCGACGGGCCCTGGAGCCTCCGCCGGGGCATGCCACCTTTTCTGGCCTTGCCAACGGTCGAGCTGTCGCCCCCGGTAGCGCCGGACCTGCCGCTCTAACTTGTCCGACATGCGATCAATGGAGGCGTACATGTCCCCCGAGGCCTCCCTGGCCTTCAAGACGGTGCCGTTGATGAAGAGGGTCGTCTCGGCGACCTCGGGCTCGGGGTTGGACGGGTTGCGCTCGTGGAAGAGCTCGACCTCCGCTCGCGCATCGCTGCGCTCGTCGTCGAAGAACTTGCGGACACGCTCGACCTTTTCCGTGGCGTACCGCTCCAGGGCCTCCGTCACGGAAATATTCCGTCCTTTGATCGCTACCTCCATCTGCGCCTCCCTTCGGTCGGCAGCTATCAGCTTTCAGCGGTCAGCTTTTCGGTTTCGGTTTGCCGTCGCTGCGTGACCACGAACCGTTCGCTCCTTCTACCATCGCTACCTAATAGCAGACCGCTAAACCGTCCTGCATAGGGTCAGGGCGTGGACTTCTCTGGCGCCCGCTTTTCGGGGTTTTGGCGCACACGCCCAAAGTCGCGCCGGTCGTAAAGACGCCGTCCACGATGAGGATCCTCTGCCCACCACGGGCCCTCGTGACGCGTAGGCGCCCGCGGCGTTCCACATGCGCGCCTCGGCGGAGAGCTCGACTTGATCCCTGGTCCTGCGCACGACCCTAAGTTTATCGGAAGTGGGTGCGCCGATCCTCTCCGCTACCCCCTCGGCCATGAGCCCCGCCTGGTTTTGAAACCCTCTTTTGTGCACGTCGCGCACGTAACCCTTGTACTTGAGGGCGTGCACTAGTTCCTTCTCCACCCCCTCGCACCGCAGAGGTGCCCGACCGCCGTCGAACCCGAAGTCGCGTCTCCTGCACTCGTCGCAAGAATAGACCTCAAAAGCCGTGGGCGCCCCGCACCTAGAACAGAAGGGACGGCCCACGAAGGGCAAACCACGAAGGGCAAGTCCTCAAAGCACTCTCGGCAGAGAACGTCGTTCGCCCGTCAGGAGCAGCCGACGCAGCGCTGCGGATAGAAAAGCTCGGCGAGCGCGACGAGTTAAGGGTTGGGCATTAGGTATCAGCGATCAGGCGTCAGGTCTCAGTGAGACGCCGGAGATCGTTGTTGCCGACGTGATCGCAATTTTCGAGGCTACTGTATCGAAGTCTGTCCCCTCTTGACGGTTATGCGGAGCGTTGCGGCGAAAAGCCCAATAGCTGATCAGCTGAAGTGCTGGTTAGCTGTCCAGCCCCTAGAAACTCATGCTTCTAGGGGGCAATACCACGCCAGGGTTTATCCTAACGCCCTGGTCCAGGACGTTGCCTTCGCCGATCGCGCAGTTCGCGCCGAGCACCGAGAGGCCACGGACGATGGCCTCCTGCCCGACGCGGGCATTGGGGCCTATAATCGAACCGCGCACCACCGCGTCCGGCTCGACCTCCGCTCCATCGAAGAGGATGCTCCCCTCGACTACCGCACCCTCCCCGATCCTGCAGCCGCGCCCGAGCGAGGAGCGGCCCCCGAGCGTAGCCCCATCCCCGAGCACGCACCCGGCGGCTACCGAGACTGGCGGCAGGACCTTCACACCCTTGCCCACCACCGACGAGGAGTGGACCTGGAGGAAATCGAAGTCTTCGCCAGCGCCGACGGCGCCGGAGAGGACGTCGTGGGAGGCGGCGAGGTAGCTTCTCGGCGTGCCTATGTCCTTCCAGTAGGAGCTCGAGACGTACGCCCTGAGACGCCCCTCGGCCTGGAGGTTAGGGAAGATCTCGCGCTCTATGGAGACCTCGATCCCTACAGGGATCATGCCCAAGACCTCCGGCTCCAGGACGTAGATGCCAGCGTTCACCAGGTTCGTCGTCACCTCGTCGGCGGCGGGTTTCTCTATGAAGCGGTGCACCTGCATGTCGTGGTCCACCTCGACGAGACCGTAGACCGTCGGATCCTCGACGCTTATCAGCACGATCGTGGCCAGGGCGTCGGACTCTTTGTGCTTCTCTATCGCCACCCGCAGGTTCATCCCCGAGAGGACGTCCCCGTTCACGACGACCAACGGCTCGCCGTCGAGGTAATCTTCCGTGTTCTTGATGCCGCCCGCCGTGCCTAGAGCATGGTCTTCGACGGCGTAGTCCACCGAGAAGCCGTCCAGGTCCTGCCCGGCGAAGTACTCCTGGATGGGGTCCGGCAGGTAGCCCAAAGAGAGCACCGCCCCATCCAGGCCCCCGGCCCTCAGAAAGTCCATCATGTACCCCATGAAAGGCCGGTTCCTCAAAGGAACCATCGCCTTGGGTACGCTAAACGTGATCGGCCGCAGCCGACTCCCCTGTCCCCCTACTAGAATAACGGCCTTCATAGCAGCGGGAAGGTTACACCAACCTGCGGCTTCGGGCTAGAGCTACAGAGGGCAATGCAATTTTTTTAATATTCGCTGCAACAGATGCGAAGGCGCTTGCAGAGCCGGGGTTAGAGCTCGACCTAAAACAACCCGGAAGTCCCCGCCAGCGCCGCGAGCGGGCCGACGAAGAAGGCGAACAGGGTGGTGGCGACAGCCAGGGCGTAGACGGAGAACTTGAGGGCTCCCGCGCTCTCCTTCCTCCCAGCGTCCGTTACCGCTTCTTCGAAGAACATGTTGCGGATGATGCCAAAGTAGTAGGGGACGGAGAGGACGCTGTTCACGACGAGAGCCGCGACAGCCACGTAGACGATGACCGCCCCAGACTGAGCGCCGGCGGCGATGATCCAGGCCTTCCCAAAGAAGCCGCTGAAGGGTGGGATGCCTACCAGGGCCGCCATGAAGATAGCCATGGACAGGGCCACGCCAGGCCTCGTCCTGAAGAGGCCGTTGAAGCTCTTGGTCTCCTCGCCGACGAGGTCTATCATGAAGAACGCCCCCAGGTTCATCACCGCGTAGGCGGCCGAGTAGATGAGGACGGCCTGCACCGCCGTCTGTAGCCCCGCCCCTTGCAGCGCCGCGAACGCCGTGAGGATGTACCCCGAGTGTGCCACCGAGCTGTACGCCAGCATCCTGCGCACGTTGCGCTGCCTCAAGGCGAGGAGGTTGCCGACGAACATGGTCACGATGGCGAGGACCGCCGAGAGGGCCGTCCACGACGGCGCGACCTCTGGCATGCCTTCGAGCAGTATACGCAAGAGCACCGCGAAGGTCGCCGCCTTCGGGGCCACCGAGAGGAAGGCCGCAGCGCTCGCAGGAGCGCCCTGGTAGGCGTCCGGCGTCCAGAAGTGAAACGGCGCCACCGAGACCTTGAAGGCGAAGCCAGAGACGAGCAGGACGAGGCCCAAGAGGGCGACCGGCGAGATCTGCCCGGCGAAGGCGCCGGACAACTCCGTGAGATTCGCGGACCCCGCCGTGCCATAGATGAGCACGATGCCGTAGAGTAGGATGGAGGATGCGATCATGCCGGTGAGCAGGTACTTCATCCCGCCCTCAGAGCTCTCGCGGCGCCTCCTATCGAAGGCGACCAGGGCATAGGAGGGTATCGTCGCGAGCTCTATCGCGACGAAGATCCCGAAAAGATCCCGCATCGAGACCAGCAGCATCGAGCCCACCACGACGGAGAGGATCAGGTTCAGGTACTCAGGGGCGTCGCCGGTCCCTCCCGCCCAGCGGGCAGCGGCGAGAACCGCGAAGAACGCCGATAGGGCCACGATCAGCTTGAAGTACAGGGCGAAGTCGTCCACCACGTACCCACCGCCGAAGAAGCTTCCCTCGAACCTCAAAGCCAGGAGCACGACCGTGCTCACGAAGGTCACTAAAGCGCCAAAAGCGGCGAGCCCGGTCGTGAGCCCGGTGGCGCGAGGGGCAAAGACCCCGACCATGAGCACCACGAGCGAGAAAAGGAACGCCACGATCTCGGGGATCAGCCCTACGAAGGTCTGCGCCGTAACCACTAGCTACCCCCTATCGCGACCAGAACGGCTTCGACAGCCGGACGCTGAACGTTTATGAGCAGGCTCGGAACGAAGCCCAGGATCAGAAGCAGAAAGGCGAGCGGCACGACCGCCGCCATCTCCACCGGCCCCGCGTCCTTGGTCTCTTCGAGGGCGGGCAGCGTTATCGGGCCGAAGATCGTGCGCTGGAGCATGAAGAGCAGGTACATCGCCCCGAGAATGAGGCCCAGGGCCGCCAACACCCCCCACACCGGGAATGCCACGAAGCCGCCCATAATGCTCATGAACTCCGAGACGAAGACCGCAAGCCCCGGCACCCCCATCGCCGCCAGAGCCCCCAAGGCCAAGAGCCCGCCGACCCACGGCATCCGGTCGGCCAGGCCCCCGAGCTCGGCGATCCGGCGCGTCCCGGTCCGGCTCGCGATGATCCCGACAAGGATAAAGAGGAGCGCCGAATACAGCCCGTGCGTGACCTGCTGCATCACCGCGCCGTTGATCCCGACGGCGTTCCCGGAGGCAACCCCGAGCAGGATGAAGCCCAAAGTGCCGATCGAGGAGTAGGCGACGAGCGCCTTCAGGTCCGGCTGCAAGAACGCCACGAAAGAGCCGTAGATGATGTTCACGACCCCGAAGATCGCCAAGAACGGCAAAAACGGCTCGACTCCCTGCGGCAAGAGCGGGACGGCTATCTTGATCAGGCCGTACGTCCCGAGCTTCGGCAAAACGCCCGAGAGCATCACGTTCGTACTCGTCGGGCTCGAAACGTACACGTCGAGGAGCCAGCTGTGCAGCGGCACCGCCGGCACCTTCACGAGGAGCCCGAAGAGTATCGGTGCCGCCACGGCGACTTGGGCGGTTCGCGAGAGCGTACCGCTCTCTTGCAGCGCCTCGATCGAGAAGTTCGGCCCCGAGAGCATCCCCAGGGCGAGGAAGCCCGCAAGCATAGTCGTGCTCCCCAGGAAAGTGTAGATGAAGAACTTGATCGCCGCCGGGCGCCTATTCTCATCCCCCCAAATGCCTACGAGCAGGTACATTGGGATCAGCGTGATCTCGAAGAAGACGTAGAACAGGATTAAATCCTGCGCTGCGAACACCCCGAGCATCCCGAGCTCCGCGACGAAGAGTATCGCGAAGTACTGTCTCGGGTTCTCCCTGATGTCCCACGAGGCGACCACGGCGATGAGCGTGAGAAGGGCCGAGAGGAAGAACATCCCGAACCCCAACCCGTCGAGCCCCACCCGGTAACCGATGCCCAAAGAGGAGATCCAGTCGAAGCTCTGCGTGAGCGCCGAAGCCTCACGAAGGTCACCGCCATAGGCGAAGTAGACATAAAGGACGAGCAAGAGAGGCACCGCCGCGATCCCCAAAGCGGAGTAGCGGACGGTCCGCACGTCGGCGTTCCTCAAGAGAAGCATTAGGAGGACGCCCAAGAGCGGGAAGAAGATAGTAATGGTGGTGATCACAGGCGCGCCCCCACCGCCACGACGACCAGCGCGATACCCGCGATCAGGGCGACCGTCAGGAACGCGTACTGGGCCCCGACTATGACCCCGAGGATCAGGACGCTGACCAGCATGAACAGGACGTAGTTCTGCGCCCCGCCGCTCTGCAGCGGCCTGAGCCTCTCTCCAATCCCCGAGGCGCCCCGACCGACGCCCGTGACGAACCTGCCCAAAGCCCGCTGGTCGAACTCCCGGACAAAGCGACCGACCGCCATCGCCGGCCGCACGAAAAGAGCTCCGTAGAGCGCGTCGAAGTACCAGCCATTGTCTAAGAAGGCGTACAGCCCCGAGAATCTGCGTGAGAGCGCGGTCGCCCGCTCGGGCTTGGGCACATAGAGCGCGTAGGCAAGCGCGATACCCCCGACTCCCACCGCGACCGAGACGGCGGCGAGCAGGTAGCTAAACGGATGCGGCTCCAGCCCGAGCACCTCAGCGGCGAACGTGCTCGGAGCGACGAGCTCGCCGAAGAAGTCCCTCAGCGGCGTGCCGACGAGGCCGCTCACGACCGCGAGGAAGGCCAGGATCACCATCGGGGCCGTCATGATCCCCGGCGACTCGACCGCCTCCCGCGCCCCTTCGGTCTGGGGCTCGCCCATGAACGCAACGAAGATCGCCCGGAAGATGTAGAAAGCCGTGAGGAACACCGTAAGAAGAGCCATCGCGTATAGTACGTAGAAGTGCTCCTCGAAGGCGGAGCCGATTATGGCTTCCTTCGACCAGAAGCCCGAGAAGGGGAAGATCCCCGCGAGCGAGAGCCCTGCGGCGACCATCGTCCAGAATGTTATGGGCATCCTTCTCCGTAGGCCCCCCATCTCGAAGATGTTGTAGCTGTTCATCGCGGTGATGATGCTGCCGGCGCCCAGGAAGAGGAGCGCCTTGAAGAACGCATGGTTGTAGAGGTGGAACATTCCCGCCGTGAACGCCCCGATCCCCAACGCCAGCATCATGTACCCGAGCTGCGAGACGGTCGAGTAGGCGATGACCCGTTTTATGTCCTTCTTGGTCAGCGCCATCGTCGCCGCCATGAGCGCCGTGAAGCCGCCGATATATGCCACCACGAGCATCGCGGTCTCGCTCTGTACGAAGATGCCGTAAGTGCGCGCGACGAGGTAGACGCCAGCCGCGACCATCGTGGCCGCGTGGATGAGCGCGGAGACCGGCGTCGGACCCTCCATCGCGTCCGGGAGCCAGACGTGCAGCGGAAACTGAGCGCTCTTGCCGATGGCGCCGATGAAGACCAGCACCACCGCCACCGTGAACAAGGAACCGCCGATAAAGCCGGCCTGGGCCGCCTGAGTGATGCCCTCGAAGGAGGTCGTCCCCGTCGCCCGCCAGAACATGAGGATCCCGACGAAGAGTGCCGCGTCCCCGATGCGGGTGACGACAAACGCCTTCGTCGCCGCCTTCGCCGCCGAAGGCTTCTCAAACCAGTGCCCGATCAGGAGGTAAGAGCAAAGGCCGACCAGCTCCCAGAAGACGTACAGCTCTATGAAGTTCGGTGCCAAGACGAGGCCGAGCATCGAGGCAGTAAAAAGGTTTAAGACGGCGTAGTACCAGGCGAACCTCTTGTCGCCCTGCATGAAAGCCCCGGAGTAGAGCTGGATCATCAGGCTCACGAAGCACACCACGACGAGCATCATCGCCGCCAGCCCGTCGATGTACACCCCCATCTGGAAGGAGCCGCCCTCCCCGAGGTCGATCCAATTGACCGCGAAGTCGATCGGTCCGTCGCCCCGGAGGACGAAGAACAGCGCGAAGCAGGAGAAGACCAACGAGGTCGCGACCCCGAAGATGGCGACGAACTGGGCCCCTTCCTTAAGGTAGCGCCCGAAGAGCGTCAGAACGAAGAAGACCAGCAGTGGAAGGCCCGGGATGGCCGCGATGATCAGCTGTTGTCCGACGGTCTGCGCCATCTCACCCCTTCATGAGGTTCACTTCGTCCACGTTAACCGTCCTGCGCGTGCGGTACACCGCCAGGGCTATCGCGAGCCCCACCGCGACCTCCGCGGCGGCGACGGCGATCACCAAAACTGCGTAACCGGCCCCCGCCCCACCCGCGTCCGGTAGGTAGTCCGCGAACGCCACGAGCGAGAGGTTGACGGCGTTGATCGTAAGCTCGATGCACATAAAGACCACCACGGCGTTGCGCCGGATCAGCGCTCCCCACACCCCGATGGCGAACATGATCGCCCCAACCACCAGGTATCCTTCTAAGGGGATCGTCGCGTTCAGCGTGTCCAGAAACTGCTGCACCTGGGGCGTCATTACTCCTCCACCCCCTGCCGGTCGACCTCCTCGCCGGTCTTGCGGCGGCTGATCACGATCGCCGCGATGATCGCGACCAAGAGTAGTACCGAGATCACCTCGAAGAGCAGCCCGAAGATCGGCGGCGCCCCGTTCACCCCGAGCAGGATCTCGCCCAGAGCCGCGACCTCCCGCGGCCCGTTGCCCGGCTCAGTCCCGGCCCACTCCTGTATGTTCAGGATGTAAGCCAAAAAAGCCCCGACCCCGAACATGACGGCCAAACCTGTCCAGAACTGCCGGTTAATGATCAACCTGAACCGCCTGACCTGCGGTCGCTGGGTGAACATGATCCCGAACAGGATCAGGACCGTTACCGCTCCAACGTAGATCAAAACCTGAAACGCAGCTAGCGCCGGGGCGTTGAGCATCACGAAGAAGCCGGCGACCCCTAAGAAAGAGGCCGACATGAACAACGCCGAGTGAACGACGCTGCGGCTCAAGACCACCCCGAGCGCCGAAAGGAGGGTCATCGAAGCCAGAAAGGCGAACGCGACGATCAAGGCCCTTCGTCCCTTTCGGTTACGGCACGCTGTACGGTTTCGGCACGCTGATCTACAGTCTCGGGGGCTTTCTTGGCGACCTTTTTCTTCTTTTTGATGGCGGGCTTGGGGTCCACCGTCGGGTCGACGGGCCGCTCGCCGAACTGCCTCGCGAGCTCCAGGCGGTCGTAAGCCTGGATCTCGTACTCCTCGGTGTGGTAGATACAGTTGACCGGGCACACCTCCACGCACATACCGCAGTACAGGCAGCGCGAGTCGTCGATCATGAACCCTACCGAGTAGGGCCTGGCCTTGCCGGAGCCATCCACGTCGCGCTTCTCCATCTCGATGGAGATGCAGTGGTCCGGACAGACCCTCATGCACTGCAGACACGAGATGCAGCGGTCCATGTCTACCGTCAGCAGCCCGCGGCTGCGTTCGGGGAGCGGGCGCTTGTACTCGGGGTACTGGCGCGTGATCTTCTTCTCGAAGAGATGCTTGAGGGTGATCCCCATCCCCTTCAAGATTCCCTGTCCCAACTGAGGCATACTACGAGCCCTCCTCTATCCGAAAATCGACGGGAACGCCAGCACCGCGCCGGCGGTAACGAACAGCCAGAAAATGGTGAGCGGGACCAGAACCTTCCAGCCGAGGTTCATCAGCTGGTCCATGCGCAGGCGCGGCAAGGTCCAGCGTATCCACAGGAAGGTAAACATGAGGAGCGCCGTCTTGAGACCGAGCCAGATCCAGTTGAAGTAGCCGAGGTCGAGAAACTCGAGCGGCGGCTGCCAGCCCCCGAAAAACACCGTAGCGCTGACCGCCGACATCAGGCCCATCAAGCCGAACTCGGAGGCTTGGATCATGGCCCAGGTCATCCCGGAGTACTCGACCATGAACCCGCCGACGATCTCGCTCTCCCCCTCCGGCAGGTCGAACGGAATCCGCTTTACCTCCGCGATCCCCGCGACGAAGAACGCGATAAGCATCGGGAACTGCGGCAAGAAGTACCAATTCCAGAACCCGCCGTCCTGCGCGTTCACCACGTCGACGAGCGACAAACTCCCGGCGAGTACTGCGACCCCGAGCAAGCTCAAGATCAGCGGCACCTCGTAGGAGATCAGCTGGCCCGCGCCCCGGAGAGCGCCCAGGAGCGAGAAGTTCGACCGGCTCCCGTAGCCCGCCATCATCACCCCCAGGGCCCCGATGGACGTTATAGCGATGAAGAACGGCAGCGCGATGTTCAGGTCCGCGACGACTACCCCGGGCGCGAACGGCACCACCAGCCAGATGAGTGGCGCCGGGAGGAACATGGCGATGGGCGCCGCGAGGAAGGTCCAGCGGTCCGACCCCCTCGGCGAGAGGTTCTCCTTGGTAAACAGCTTGACCATATCCGCCGCCGGCTGGAGCAAGCCCCTTGGGCCCACCCGGTTCGGCCCGTGCCTGAGCTGTATGTACCCCGCCACCTTCCGCTCGGCCAGCGTGAGGACCGCCGCCAGGTTCAGGCTCAAGAATAGTATCGCCCCGAAGGAGATCAGGAAACGCCAGGGCTCCTGGTCGAGGTACTCGAGTAGCGTGCCCATTACTTATCCCAGGATCCGGAGACGGGATCCACGATGCCCATGATCGGCATGACGTCCGGCAGGTAGTGGCCGGGGATGATCTCTTGGAGGAGCTGCATGTTCACGGTGCACGGGGTCCGGTAATGGACCCGGTAGGGGATGTCCGACCCGTCGGAGACCACGTGGACCGCATACTCCCCCCTGGGGCTCTCGACCCTGCCGAAGCCCTCGCCCTCGGGTGGACGCACCCGGCGGCTCACGTCCGCCATGACCTCGCCTTCGGGCAGCTTCTCCAAAACCTGCTTGATGATCCTGACGCTCTGCTTGATCTCCCCGAGCCTCACCCGGTACGAAGCCTCGGCGTCGCCCTCAGTGTCGGTGACGACGTCGAACTCCACGTTCGGGTACCAGCCGTACGGGTAGTCGCGCCGGACGTCGAAGTCCACCCCGGTGCATCGCAAAGGAGGCCCGGTCAGGCCCATCTCGATGGCCTTCTCCTGCGTCATCTTCCCGACGCCGCGGGTGCGGGCGACGAAGATCTCGTTCCCCTCGATGAGGTCCACGAAGTCTCTCTGGAAGTTCGCCTCTATGCTCTCGACGCGCTCCCAAATCCTCTCGGGTATGTCCTCCGGCAGGTCCGCCTTCACCCCACCGATGCGAATGTAGTGGAACATCATTCTGGCGCCCGTGACCGCCTCGAAGATGTCCTGTATCCGCTCCCGCTCCCGGAACGCGTACAGGATCGGCGTGAACGCCCCGAGCTCCAGCAACAGGAAGCCTATGGACGGGGTGTGGCTTGCCAGGCGCATGAGCTCGCACATGAGGACGCGTATCGCGTCCGCGCGCGGCGGCACCTCGACGTCCAGCAGATCCTCCACGGCGAGGCAATAACCGTGCTCCATATGCATGTTGCCTAAGTAGTCTATGCGGTCTGTAATCGGGACTACCGCCGGGTACGTCCGGTTCTCGGAGATCTTCTCCTTGCTGCGGTGCAGATAGCCCATGATGGGATCACAGCGCACTATCGTCTCCCCGTCGAGCTCCAGGATGAGCCGCAAGAGGCCGTGCATCGACGGGTGCTGGGGGCCCATGTTCATGTCTATCGTCTCGAGGCCGAACTCGTCCCGGACGTCCGGGTTCGCCAGCCGCCCGCTCTTCTGGCCGCTCAAGGCAGCGCTCTCGGGCCTACGCTCTTCTCTTAGCATCTCCTACCTCAGCCCCTCGAAGGTACGCTTGGTGTTGATCTCGAAGCTCTTGAGCAGCGGGTGGTGGTCGAAGTGGTCCTGCCACATGTACAGCCGCCGCAGGTCGGGATGCCCCTTGAAGGCCACCCCGAACATGTCGTAAGCCTCCCGCTCGTGCCAGTTGGCGGTGGGATAGATCCCCGTCACCGAGTCTATGACCGGCTCCTCGTCCTCGATCCTGGTCTTGACCCGCACGATCCCGCCGCGCAAGTCAAGCAACTCGTACGTAAGCTCGAACAACCCCTCCCGGTCCACGACCGCGATGTACGAGAGGTGCATGATCCCTAGAGACTCCCGCGCCGTCGCCAAAACGGCCGGAACGATACCGGGCTCGACCACGAGCCGCACCGCGTTCCCTGCGATCGACGCCTCCTCGAGCCCGTGCCGGCCGCGAAAACCCTCGAGGTAGCGCTCTAGCCTACCTTCGAGCTCGCCTTGGGGTAGCGTTACGCCCATCTTCTAGCCCTCGTCCTTCGACTTGTCGGGCTTCTTGGCGGAGTAGTCAGCGCTCCCCTTCGGGCTCGCCGGCTCCTCTTGTCCGCCGCCCTGCTCGGCTGGCTCCTTCTCCGGGATCCATCCAACGTCGGTCATGGCGGCGGGCGGCATGCCCTTGCGCTCGAAGACGTAGGTGCGCTTCACGGGCTTTATGCCCTCGAAACGCGGGGCCGTGCCCTCGCTGATGTTCGTGTACTCCCTTTCGGGGAGGTACTCGAGGAACTCGCCGTCCTCGGTGACGAGGGCGGGGCGCGGCTTCTCGTAGCCGACCTGCTGTTCTCGTTCGACCTTCTTCTGCAGCGTCATGACCCCGAAGATGAGCGCTTCGGGACGCGGCGGACAGCCCGGCACGTAGACGTCCACGGGAATGACCCTATCCGCCCCCATGAGGACGGAGTAGCCGTCGAGGAAAGGGCCGCCCGAGATGGCGCAGGCGCCCATCGCGATGACCCACTTGGGCTCGGGCATCTGCTCGTAGAGGCGCGTCATCCGCTCGGCCATCTTGGTGGAGACGGTGCCGGAGACGATCATGACATCCGACTGCCGTGGCGAGGGGGGGAAGAAACCGGCCCCGAAGCGGTCGAGGTCGTTGTGGGACATGCCGGTGGCCATCATCTCGATCGCGCAACACGCCAGGCCGAACTGCAGGGGCCAAAGGGAGTTCTTCCTGGCCCAGTTAAAGAGCTTGTCGGTGCTCGCCGTCATGATGTT
>JALYGT010000076.1 GCA_030776965.1 Actinomycetota bacterium | reverse complement strand
TAAGCCGCTTCCTGGCCCTCTTGTCGCCCTGCTTGGCGCGCTTGGAGAGATCTATCTCCTCCTCGTGCGTGAGGAGGTTACCCTGCCCGATGTGCCTTAAGTACTTCGCCAAGAGCTCCGGCGTCTCCGCTTCGCGCTCTATCTTCGCGTTACCCGATCGCCTCTTTGCAATTGAGGTGCCCGAGAGCTTCCCGCTCTCGTCCCCCAGAGGGTAGTGAGTTAAAGACGGTTTCCGAAATGCTCGCCTTTCCTGTACCATTAAAATCCGCTCTTGGCTCCTGTGCTCTTTAGTGGGAATTTAGTACGTTGTTCTCAACGTTCTGTAAGCGCCGGTTAGCGCATGGTAAAGATTCGGTAATAAATTCCTTATCGAGTTGCGAGTTTGGGCAGCTAAGGTGACTTCCGGCCCGATCGCCCTTGCCAACGATAGTCGGGACGTAGGAGGCTCAACGCTGCGCGAAGCGGTAACCTATCCCGCGGACAGTCTGGACGTAGCGGGGGTTCTTGGGGTCGGGCTCTACCTTCTTGCGGATGTGCTGGACGTGGACGTCCGCTGCCCGCATCTCGCCAAAGAATTCCCCGCCCCATATGTGGCGCATGATCTGCTCCCGGCTGTATACCCACCCCGGGTGGGAGGCCAGAAGCGCCAGGACCTCGAACTCCTTGAAGGTGAGGTCAACGGGCTCGCCGCCGGCGAAGACCTGCCGCCTGCTGAGGTCGAGCTCCAACCCCGGAAACTCGAGCCTCTGCTGCTCTTTCTCGGCGATGGCAGCCTGGGCGTCCAGGCGGCGACGACGGAGGTTCGCCCTCACGCGGCTCACCAGCTCGCGCGGGGAAAAAGGCTTCGTGACGTAGTCGTCGGCGCCGACCTCCAGGCCTACCACCCTGTTGATCTCGTCGTCGCGGGCGGTGAGCATTACTATGGGTACGTGACTGCTCGCCTCCCCGACGTCACCCGCCCGGATCTGGCGGCACACCTCTACGCCGTCCATCTCCGGGAGCATCACATCCAGAACGACGAGGTCGAAGGGCTCCGCCTCTTGCCTCATGCGCTCCAAGGCCGCCTCCCCGTCCGCGGCCGCCAAGGTGGCCATCCCATCGCGCGAGAGGGCGTGCTCCACCACGTCCCTGACGGCTGCGTCATCCTCGACTATCAGTATCCTGGGCATCTTCTTCTAGTCACCCGCCTCCGGCAGCTCGATCTCGACCTTGGTACCTACGCCTTCTTCCGATTCCAGAGAGATGCACCCACCCATCCTCTCCACGAGGTCCTTGCAGATGGCCAACCCCAGCCCGAAGCTGCCGGAGCTTCGTTTTCCCTGGTAGAAGCGCTCGAAGACGTAGGGCAGATCGGTCTCGCTTATCCCTGCTCCCTCGTCCTCCGCGGTCACGGTCCTGCCCTCAACGCGAAGCCTGACCTCTCCACCGCGCTCCGAGTGCTGGACGGCGTTGCCGAGCACGACGAGGAGTGCCTGCTCGAGCCACTCGCGGTCAGCTCGGACTTGCCCGCCTCGTCCCTCCACGCGCAAGTCAACCCCTGCGCTCTCCGCGAGCGGCTTCATCCGCTCGGTGTCCTCCCTCGCTATGCCATCCAGGTCCACTACCTCGATCTCCGGGTTCCTGAGATCCACGCCCGTCCGAGCCAGCTTGAGCAGGGTGTCCGAGAGCCGTTGCATGCGGCGGGCTTCGGAGTGGATATGGTTCAGGAAACGGCGGCGGGTCTGGGGGTCTTCGCCGTCGGACAAGAGCAGCTCCGAAGCACCCAAGATCGTGGTGATCGGGGTTTTCAGCTCGTGGGCGGCGTTGGCGAGGAAGCGCTGTTGGTTCGCCTCAAGCCGCCGCCCCTCGGAGAGGTCCTGGATCATCACGAGCACCCCGCCCTTTTTGTCGTCGAACGTGGGCATGTACTCCAGCCTGATTTGCAGAAAGTCCTCATCGGCCCGCAGCCGGGCCTCGATGCACTCTTGCTCTTCTGCGCAGCAGACCACCGCGTCCGGCAGGTCAAAGTCTTTGAAGGGGCTCGGCAACTCTCCAAGTGGCCCCTCGCCGAGCCTCAACATGACGCGGGCGGAGCGGTTTGCGAATAGCGTGTTGCCCGAGAGGTCGGTCGCCAGCACCCCTTCGGTGAGGTTGTTTAGGATGGTGTCGAGGGTGACTTTCCTCTCTTCGAGCTGGGCAAAGGAAGCTTCGAGCCTAGTGGCCATGGCGTTGAAGGTCTTGGCCAGTTCACCTAGCTCGTCGTCGTAGCCGGGCTCGATGCGAGAGTGGAGATCTCCCTGTTCTATAGAACGGGCTCCCAGGGTGAGCCGCTCGACGCGCCGGCTCAGCATGGCTGCCAGGAGGAGCGCGAGGCCGCCCCCGAGGACCGAGGCTATCACCGCTGCCTCCACGCCACTGCGCAGGAAGAGTTGGTAAAGGGTATCCTCGGAGTCCTCGGGGACGAAGATGGTCCCTCCCTCGATGCTACCCTCGCGGACGAGCGGGACCGCCACCACCCTTTGTTCTCCGACCGTTTCGTTGATCCGTTCTCCCTCGGCCGCTCGTTGGAGGAGATCCTCGGGCGGCGAGGAGGGTAGGAGGCGCACGCCGGCCCGTGCCACGACCTGGCCCTGCCGGTCGACGACTAGCACCTCTCCCTCGCCCGCGTCAGCGATAAGTCCCAACTCCTTTCGCAGGTCGGGATCCTCCCATCTCATGCTCGCTGTCCTCGCCGCCGTGACCGCCTGGGATATCGCGCGATCCTCAGCGTATCCCGAGAGCCGGGTCTTGGCCGCGGGGAGCACGTAGAGCAGGAGCGACGCGATCGAGAGCCCAACGATCAGGATCGTCGCTGCCGGCATCCATATGCGAAACCTCAAACCCACACGCGGATTTTAGCGGATCCGACCATCCTCCGAAAACGCATTCGTTAACCGAACCCTTACCAAACGCTAACCGTAGCTTACGGCCCGTTAAACGATGCCCGCGAGAATGTAGACGGAGCGAGATAGATGAAAGGGAGACCTTAGCTTAGGGAGGTGGAGGGATGGCGTTACCGATGCACGAAGCTTACAGAAAAGACATCGCAGGGCGGGAATCTGGAATCCCAGACCTGCTATCAGACTACCTGAACCGCATCGGCAGAGAGAAACTCCTCGATCACGGGCAGGAGATCCGGCTGAGCCGCCAGGCAAAGGACGGTGATCGCAGGGCACGGAACACCCTCGTCGAGAAGAACCTGAAGCTGGTCGTCAGCGTAGCGAAGAAGTACCGGGGGATAGGGTTGCCCTTCGAGGACCTCATCCAAGAAGGCAACGTAGGCCTTATAAAGGCCGTCGAGAAGTTCGACCCGGAGAGGGGCTACCGCTTCTCGACCTACGCGACTTGGTGGATAAGACAGGCCGTCCAGCGGGCGGTGGTGGACAAGGGGCGTGCGATCCGGGTGCCCTCGTACCGGGTGGAGATGGCCCGCGAGTTGGCGCGAGCTCGCGCCGAGCTTGCCACCGATCTCGGGCGCGAGCCCAACGAGGGAGAGATCGCACGGAGGCTCGGCTGGGGCGTCGAGAAGGTCCGTCTCACGATCAGCGCCATGCCGGACACCATGAACCTCGACCGGCCGGTCGGCATCGAAAGCGGTTCCGCGGGCGACTTTATAGAGGACGCGCAGACCTCCGATACACCGGGCACCGTGACCCAGGAGATAGAGATCGAGCAGCTCAGAAGAGCCGTGGAAAGCCTCCCTGAGAGGGAGCGCTACGTGCTGGTGCGGCGCTACAGCCTCGACAGGCACGCGCCGAACTCCTTCTCGAGGCTCGCAAAGAAGCTGGGTATCTCCCGCGAGCGGGTTCGTAGGCTGCAGGAAAGAGCGGAGCGGGTGCTCAAGTCGAGGGAAAGCAAACGACTCGGTGGTGCGGTGGAGTAGGGGCCTCGTGAACCAGACATCTGAGTAGAAGGCGACTTTCAAGGAGACGAACACATGAACGGGAGCGGGCGCAAGGGGATCAGTTGGGGAAGCGTTGCGTTGGGCTGGGTGGTGGCGGTTTTTGCCGGAGCCGTGATCAGCCCCATTCTAAGGGTCTTGTACGGCCTCGTGTCCGAACCGCCCGTAGAACGCGGGGAGTTCACGGCCGCAGTCGTCGTCATCGCCGTGGTCTCCGGCTTTTTGGGGTACCTCATAGGAGGTTACGTGGCTGCCAGGCTCGCCGGTTACTCAGGAGGCCTCAACGGCGCCATGACGGCCGTCTTCGGGGTGGTCCTCGGCGTGATCCTGGCCGTGATCCTGGCCGTCTTCGGTTTGATCTTCGTCGAGGGCGTGGCTATGCCACCCGCGAACTTCGGCCTCGCCGGGGGCGCCTTACTGGCGGGCCTGATCCTCTTCCTCGTCAACCTCTTCGGGGGCTTCGTCGGCGGCAAGCTCGGCGAGCCTACCCGGCCAGAAGTTTGGCGTGTTGAGTAGACAAGGACCTTTGCTTCTTAGGAGAGGAAAAGCATGAAGAAGATAGCGATGTCGATCGCTGACGGAGCCTTTATCCTGGCCCTCGCGAGCTGCACCGGTGGGGGCGAAGAGCAAGGCAGCGAGTCGACGAACAGCGCCGCGTCCGCGGAAGAGCAGTCATCCGCGGAGGCCGCGAACAACGAGGTGGTCATCGGCGGGTTCGCCATAGAAGGCCCGAACGGGGAGATCTCTGTCCCCGAGACCACCGTCGAGCGCGAAGCCGTCGAAAACTACGTACAGAGCGTGCGGCCGGTAATCGAGGACACTGCCCGTGGCCTCTCTCAGTACATAGACCCGAGCGTTGAGTTGCAGGATGAGACGCTTACCCTGAGCGTCGAGGAAGGGTCGATCGAAGAGGCACGAGTAGCAGCCGAGGATGGTCTCGAATCCCTCCGGCAGGTAGAACCGCCCGAAGGTCTGGAGCCCGTCAACGAGACGCTGATCGCGACCTACGTGCAGGCGCTTGCTGCCTACGACAATGTTATCCAGGCCTTCGACAGCGGGGATGTCGACGCGTTCACCGACACCGTGCAGGAGAATCTGCCGGAGATCGAACAGCTAAACGCCGAGGCACGCGCGATCCTCCAAGAGCTCGAACGGGCCGAGACCGTAAACCCGGACGCCCAGGCCGAGAGCCAAGGATAGAGGGTAACGAAGATGACGGCTTCGGTAGCTGGGGCCTTGCCTGCCGCGTGAAAAGGGTCACGCTTGATCTTCAAGGTGCCAGCCTTGTCTTGGCTATTCTCCTCGTCTTGGTGGGGCTATCCTCTCACCTGGTGCTGCCCAGCGAGATAGAGTCACGCTTCGCGACGAACCTACGGGAGGAGTACGGGCTCCTCCTCGAGCCCGAAGTCGAGGTCTTCTCGGACTTCCCGCCGAAGCTCTTGCTGGGATGCGTAGACCGAATCGGGGGGCAGATAGATCAACTGACGCGCGAAGGCAAACCGCTTTGGGATCTCCGGATAGAATTCAGGAACGCCGACTTCTCGGTGTGGAGCCTTTTGCGAGGGGATCTAGAGCGAGAGCTCCAGGCGGGTTCTCTCGTGGCCGTCGCCAGCCTGAGCTTCATCGCGGTCTTCGCGATCGTGGACTTCATCTGGGCCAGGGTGGCCGCGAAACCCTCTTCGAAGGTAGCCCCCTATGTCGGGGCCGGCGGGCTTTCGTTGGCGTTTGTCACGGTGGTGGGATGGCTCTCGCAGCACTGGTTCTCGGCGCTCCTGATCGCGGCCGACATAGCGGCCGCTTCGGCCGTGGGGCGGTGGTGGTTCGTACGGCGTACCGGCCGGAAGGGTAAAGGCGGGGGCCGGGCTTGAGCGAGTTGAACGTAGCCCTGGCGGCCGTGGGTGGGTTGCTCGTGGTGCTCGGGCTGCTCACGAACCTCATCAAGGACACCGTTTTCGTCTCGGAGCCGCTCCTGGCGTTGCTGGCGGGGGTCTTGATCGGGCCCGCCGCCTTCGGCCTGCTCGACCTCGCCGCCTTCGGCGATCGGGAGGTGATCCTGGAAGGGGCCGCGCGCCTCACCCTCGCGGTCGCCCTTATGGGCGTGGCTTTGCGCCTGCCCGTGGGCTACTTTAGCCGCAACTGGCGGTCTCTGGTCGTCCTGCTGGGACTTTTGATGCCGCTGATGTGGCTCTCGGGCGGCCTGCTGGCGTACCTGATACTGGGCCTCTCCTTCCCTGTGGCGATGCTCGTCGGGGCCGTGGTTACCCCTACTGATCCGGTAGTCGCGAGCTCTATAGTCACGGGGGGCGTGGCGGACCGGAACCTGCCCGAGCGCTTGCGGCACGCCATCTCCGCCGAGTCCGGGTTCAATGATGGGTTGGCCTACCCCTTCGTCCTGCTCCCCATCCTCTTCTTGATGCGACCGCCGGGGGACGCGTTATCGCACTGGCTGGCGTACACGATACTCTGGGAGGTCGGGGCGGCCGTGGTCCTGGGGGCGCTCGTGGGCTACGGGACCGGCAGGCTCCTCATGTGGGCCGAAGCCCGTGAGACGAGCGAGCACGCCTCGCTCCTCACCGTCGCCCTTGCCCTGGCTTTGGCGGCGCTCGGTGCCGCCAGCCTTATCGGCAGCGACGGCATCCTCGCGGTCTTCGTCGCCGGGATGGCCTTCGACGCGACGACGAGGAGCGAGGCGGAGGAGCAGAGGGAGCGGGTGCAGGAAGCGATAACGCGCTTCTTTGACCTGCCCATCTTTGTCCTGCTCGGCATGGCGCTCCCGTGGGAGGGGTGGCTGAGCCTGGGGTGGGCCGGTCTCAGCCTGGCTGTGGCGGTGCTGCTCCTGCGCCGGCTGCCGGCGGTGCTGGCGCTGAGTCCCTTGATAGGACAGACTCGGGGGAGGAGAGATGCGCTCTTCGTCGGGTGGTTCGGGCCCATAGGGGCCGCGGCGCTCTACTACGCCGCTTTAGCGCACCGCGAGACGGGGAACGAGGAGATCTGGGTGGTCGGCAGCCTCATCATCTGCGCCTCCGTGCTCGCGCACGGCCTGACCGCCACACTGCTGACCAAACTCTACGGGAGGCACGCGTAGGGCCAGTTCAATTGGGGGCGGTACGAACAAGAGTAAAGCTCTTAGGGTTTCGAAGAGGATGATGCCACAGAAGCATACGTCCCCGCGGGCAAGCTCTGGAGCTAAAGTCGGGCTAGGCACATAATAGGCGAGCGCTACTTTTACCTACGGCTAATCAAACTTGACGAGATAGCTGCACCCCGAGGACCCTCTGGTGCGCCACCTCGCCGAGCTCGCCCTATTCGGCGCGCTGTTCGCCGACGGGATGCGTGTCGGTATCTGCAACCTCGTCTGGCGTGGCACCTGCCCAGACGGGTCTGAGCTTGGCCTCCCACTGACGCTGCTGGTCACGGCACTCTTTGCGCACTATGTGGCCGGGCTGCCCTGGCACCGCCCCGATGGTGCGGGTCGCCAGGTGTAGCCGTAGGGCGCGGCACTGGTACTGGCCGCGCTGCGAAAGGTATCTTCTATACCGGTTTCATACCGGTTTCGGAGCACGGTCTTCGTAAGGTTTGAGCCTTTGCGATTTCTCAAACTTAATTACTAGCAGACCTTCTCAAGCGTTCTCATAAGCCTCGATTATGGGTCTGTAGGGCTCGTCGAACTTCGTCCCTGTGCCCCTGACCGCTTGATGGCGCTCACCGAGAAGTCAGGCCAGAGGTGACGGATGTTTCCTTGGTGTCCGTTCGTGTACTCGAGTGCCTCGGTCTCTAAAAAGGGTGTGTAGAGGCGATCCTGGGACTCTTAACACATACTTTACAAGACGCTAACGGAGCTTTGCAAAGCACTTACAGTACAGAGAAAGAATGAAAGATATTGCTGAGGTTGGCGGGGAGATGGGGTTTGAACTAACATGCAAAATGAACTAACCTGCAAAAGGTTGTTAGGGGAATCTAGAGAGGAGGGTCCATGGCTGATGTAGCTGATCGTCCGGGCGGGGGAGGATCGGGCTGGGACATCCCGTCCAAGCACCTGCCGGAGACCAGTTTCCAGGAGATGCCGGAGCCCCGGAAGCTGAGGAATTACATAGGGGCGAGCGTGATCCTGTCCGCGACGGCGATGGGGTCCGGCGAGCTGATACTCTGGCCCTACGTCACCTCGCAGGTGGGGGTGGGCATTTTGTGGCTCGCCGTAATCGGGTTCACGATGCAGTACTTCCTTAACATGGAGATCGAGCGCTACACTCTGGCTACCGGCGAGACCGCCGTCACGGGCTTCAGCCGCTTGTGGTTGCCCTGGGGGATACTCTTCATGCTCGGGGCGTTCCTGCCGAACTTTTGGCCGGGGTGGGCGGCCAGCGCTGGCACGCTGTTCACGTTCGTCTTCCCTTTTGGCGAGGTCTCCTGGCTCGCCGTGATACAACTCGTCGCCATCGGGATCACGCTGACCCTTTCGCCGGTGATCTACCAGGTCTTCGAGAAGATCGAGGCGGTGCTCCTCGCGATCGTCATAGTCTTCGTCGTGGTGGCGATAATCATCGGTACTAGAGGGGCTGCTTGGGGCAGCGTCGTTACGGAGACGCCCTCGGGCGTGGCGAACTTACCCGACTACTTCACGGAGATCGGGGCCGCGGCGCTTCTTGGGGCGGTAGCCTTCGCCGGGGCGGGTGGCGCCAACAACCTGGTGCAGAGCAACTACCTCCGGGACAAGGGCATGGGCATGGGTATCAACATCCCCAACATCGTCTCGCCCGTCACAGGCGAGGAGGTGGCCCAGCCGTCCGTCGGGTACAAGTTCGAGACGAACGAAGAGAACATGAGCCGCTGGCGGACCTGGTGGAGGATCGCCAACCAGGAGCAGCTCATCGTCTTCTGGGGCATCGGCGTGATGTTGATGGTCGCCCTGTCGGTGCTCGTCTACTCGGCCGTAGGGGTGCAGGAGGACATCGGGACGGAGCTGGAGTTCATCAATGAAGAGGGCCAGGCCCTCAAGGAGATCGTGGCGCCCTGGTTCGGGACCGCGTTCTGGGTGGCCGGCTTCGTTATGCTCTTCTCGACCAACGTGGGCATCATCGACTACACGTCTCGGCTCATCGCTGACGCGGCGAAGACCAACTACCGATTTATGAGGGAGTCGGAGTTCTGGAGCGAGAGCAGGATCTACTTCACCGTCGCGTGGGCCATGATCATCCTCGGCTCGATAATCCTCCTGGCGGGCCTGACCCAGCCGATCGTGCTGCTGGTCATCTCCTCGGCGGGGGGCGGGGT
>JALYGT010000075.1 GCA_030776965.1 Actinomycetota bacterium | reverse complement strand
TATAACCTCCTGGGGGTACATAGAGGAGGGAATCCTAAGGTCGATACGCGCCAGAGCTATCTCTGCAAGAGACTTCTGAGGCAAAAATCCGCCGGTCGGCTCGATCACCTCGCAGATAGATACTCTTTACCGCTTGTCTAAGCGGTTTTCTGACCGGCCCCTTCCGGTCGCAGAGCAAAGGCTGTCGTTCACTGTATTCCACTTACCTTCAACCGCCACAGTGACCGGTAGGGAAGAGGCGCTGCCCGGATCGTTGCCGGTCAGCTTTTAGCCTTATCTACGCGCTTTCTGACCTCTATCTGGTTCTTATCGGTGCGACCGGCTGGTTGGTCAGGAAGATAGATAATCGTAGTTATACTTCAGAACAAGTAGGAACCCGGCGCCCGGTAAAAGAAGTTGGCTCTACCCCTGTGCACGCCGCTACCGGGAGTTTGTGGCGGCGACCGCGGATAGCAGGGAAATCGGAGCGGGGAGCGCCGGTTGACGCTCCCCGCTAGGAGGAGGTTGTCTTACGTTCTCTTTGGGGAATGATGCTTCCGTGAGCCACGTGGTGCTTCTGGGCGATTCTATCTTCGATAATGCCGCTTACGTGGCGGGGGCACCCGATGTCGTCCGGCAGGTGCGGCAGCGGTTGCCGTACGGGTCGAAAGCGACGTTGGCAGCCGTCGACGGGAGCTCGACTAGGGACGTGCGCGAACAACTCGGACGCCTGCCTCCAGACGCGACGCACCTAGTCGTCAGCGTCGGCGGCAACGACGCGCTCAACAGCAGCGACTTCCTCACCACGCCCGCCCGTTCCACCGCTGAAGCACTCTTGGGCCTCGCCGACATCGGCGACGAGTTCGAGCGAAGCTACCTCGCCATGTTGTCGATGGTGCTGGCACACGGGCTACCCACGGCGATCTGCACCGTCTATTATCCGCGCTTCGCCGAGGCGGCCTTGCAAAGAATGGCGGTCGCGGGGCTTACGGTGTTCAACGACTGCATCATCCGCGCGGCGTTCGCCCACGGCCTCCCCCTGCTCGATCTGCGATTGATCTGCACCGAAGAAGGAGATTACGCCAACCCGATTGAACCCTCGGCACGGGGCGGCGAGAAGATCGCACGAGCGATAGTGGATTTGGTGGAATACGGTTTCGCCGGAGGCAGAACAGAGGTGTTCACCTAAGTCGTAACTATTCGACGAGCGGTTGTGTGATCGTTTGCGAGGGTTTTACGAACGCAGCTACACGAGGCGTCTCCAACCACTTCGGACTCAAAACCCGATGAGGGCAACCTCGGGTGTGATCGAGGCCCACGTCCGGCACGACGAGGCGTTGGTGCGCTAGCCGGGTTCCGAGGCGCGGTTCGAGGCTTCCTCTATCGCTTGCAAGGCCGATGCTCGATCCATGCCGGTGCCCCCCAAGAGGTCGACCGCAGCAGAGAGGATCTGGTCGACGAACGCGTTGGTGGCGAGATCTCTCGCCAGGTCGTCTCGTTCCTTGAGCAGCGTGGTGGCGTTCCCCGCGGCCCTGAGAGTGTAACGGCGAGTGTCCTCGGGCTCGCCGGGCGTCTCCAGGTACCCGGCCAAAGACTCCATCGCCCGGGCCAGGTCGTGGAGCGCCATCGCCAGCGGCTCCGGCGCACTATCTCCGGAGCGCACCACGCTCAGAGCAGCGCGGGCCAACCCCCGCACGTTGCGCACGGTCAGGTCTATCTGGTCGGCCGCTGCGGCGTAGAGGTCGAGGTGCCTCAAGGTGCGCCGCCTCGGCGGGGAGAACCGGGCGGTCTCGCGGCCGGCGGCGAGGGCCTCTTTGAAGCCGCTCACCCGAGCGTCGATCTCCCGGGCTTTTGCGAGCGCCCGCTCGGCCCGCTCCAGGTCGCCGTCGTCGAGCGCAGCGGCCGTCTCCTCGAGCACAGCGACCGACTCGTCGAAGATCGGATGTGCCGCCCTTTGGACCATGAGCTCGGGGTTGACCGGGAGCAACGCGTTGACGGCGAGGGCGACGCCACCTCCGATCAGCGCCTCCAGAAAACGGTCGGGCGAGAAGTCGCCGCCAGAGGGCAGCTCTACGGCTATCAGGATCATCGCCGAGATGGCGGCCTCGTTCACGCCGAGCTCCCCCCTGCCCAAGAACACGGTCACCGACATCGCCAGCGCCACCAGGACCCCGATCTGCACCGCCCCGACGTCGGTGATGAACACGAGGAGGTCGGCGAGGGCGACCCCGAAGGCCACCCCGAAGACCAGCTCGACCACGCGACGGTTGCGCTGGCCGACGGCCAGGCTCAGCGAGATCACCGTCACTATCGACGCGAACACCGGCTGCTCGTTCCCGAGGACCAGGACCGCCAGGAGCCACGCGACGCCGGCGGCCACCGCCGTCTGCAGGATCTGCCACCACCCTTCCCGGAGGCGGACAAGACCCGCGCGCAGGCGCTGACGAACCCGAAGGAAGAACCTCGCCTTCTCCCACCAAGACAGACCCTCGTTCGACGTCATCCCCCGAACAACCTCCGGGGCCTCTAGCCCCCCTCTGCCGGCCCCCGCACGCAGCGGTTCCTCAACCCGAGGATGCAGACCGTCGTGTAGATACCCTCTTCCATGCTGGTCATCTTACCCCTATTCGTGCCCTCCGCGGAAACCCGGTTGCCGGTAGATCGCCAGAACCGTAGAATCCTGTTTCGCACACGTAACAGTAAAGACCCGAAAGGATTTCCATGACCCATCCCTGGCACGACGTTCCTATCGGCGACGACGTTCCCGACGAGATCAACATCGTGGTCGAGATCTCGAAAGGCTCCAAGGTCAAGTACGAGCTCGACAAGGACACCGGGCTCCTGGAGGTCGACCGGGTACTGTACTCGTCGGTCGTCTATCCAGAGAACTACGGCTTCATACCCCGGACACTAGCCGACGACGACGACCCGCTAGACGCGATAGTGCTGATGCAAGAGCCGATCCAACCGATGAGCCTGTTGGAGGTGCGGCCGATCGGCCTGCTGCCGATGGTGGACGAGGGTGAGAACGACGAAAACATCCTCTGTGTGCACGTCGAAGACCCGCAATACGAGTCGATCACCCACGTCAACGAATTACCCGAGCACCGGTTGAACGAGATAAAACAGTTCTTCAAGGAGTACAAAAACCTGGAAGGGAAAGAGGTAGAGGTGGGGGAAATCTCCGGTCCCGAGGACGCCGTCGAGTACATCCGACGCGCCCTAGAGCGCTACAAGAATCAGTTCTCCTAAGAGAGGTACGGGATGACCGAGCTTGCGAACAGAAATTGCGTGCCGTGCAGGGGCGATACGCCACCCTTGAAGGGCGAGGAGTTAGACGGCCTCCGGCGGCAGGTCCCCGATTGGGAGGTCGTCGAGGAGCATCACCTAAGGAGGGCCTTCAAATTCAAGAGCTTCCGGGAGGCCCTGGGGTTCGTCAACAGGGTAGGCGAGCTCGCCGAGGAGCAGGGGCATCACCCGGACATAAGCTTCGGTTGGGGCTACGCTGAGGTCACGGTCTTTACGCACAAGATCGACGGCCTCACCGAGAGCGACTTCGTCTTCGCCGCCAAGGTGGACACGTTCTAGGCGCTACCCGGTCCGCGGAACCGCCGGTGGTTTCGGTCGGGCCGAGGTGGGCAAATAGGGTGGGCGACGGTTCGTAGAGCGAGTACGGGAGGTGCTTTAGTGGCGGATGCGGAAGAACGTACAGAGCAAGCGATAAAGGTCCGGCAGGTCACGGACTACCAAGCGTCCTGGACCGAGGAGGTGCGCGGGGAACCCGGGAGCTTCACGTTCCAGTTGATCCTCGACGACGGCGCGGAAGAGTACGTCCTGCAACCGACCGTGGGCGACGCCAAGGTGATCAGGAAGTTGCTGGACAGGAGCGACGCCCTCACCTTCGATCTGGGGCGCAAGACCCTCATAGTCAGCAACATCCGGCTAGGCGCGGCCTAGGAGGTCCAGGGATCACGTCGTCGCTCTCCCGGAGAGTTTGAGAAGGTTTCGCAAGGGTACAAGCGGTCGCGTTAACAACGCAGAAAAAACAGGAGGTGCTTTAGTGGCGGATGCGGAAGAACGTACAGAGCAAGCGATAAAGGTACGGCAAGTCACCCAGGTTCATGCCAACTGGAACGAGGAAGAGCGCGGCGAGCCCGGCAAGTTCTCCTTTCAGCTTATCCTCGACAACGGCGCAGAGGAGTTCGTTATCCGCCCGACGAACGAGGACTCCGACGTGCTGGTAGACATGTTCGGACAGACCGGGACCATATACTTCGACCTGGAGCGCGCGGTCCTCATCTTCGGCGACATCTCCATCAAGCCGTAGCCTCGGACAGGGCCGAGATGGGCCCAGGCCGATCTAGAACTTACGTTGCGCGCCTGTTGCGGGGTCCTTTTCGGTGTCCCGTTTTTTGTGCCCGCGGTCGCGCCCACGCAACCGGCGCACGGGAAGACCGGGCATTATAGCCAGCATGCTTGCGTGCTCGACGAGCATGAATTTACAACGGGTTGTAGTAGGAGACGGGGCTCGAC
>JALYGT010000074.1 GCA_030776965.1 Actinomycetota bacterium | reverse complement strand
GAAAGGAGCGGAACATGGTAGAGATCCCGAAGTCCACGATCGTCGAGCGCATCCGCGGCCGCAGCGGCCCCGAAGCGGCGGACTCGGCGAACGACGAGCTCCCCGACAGGATCGACCTCGACTCCGATACCGACGCCGGGCGGCTTCGCAGGTACGATCTCGACCCCGACAGACTGCGCGAGGAGTTCGGCGGAGGGTCGCCCTCGACCGGCTAGGGGAAAGCCGGCGACCAACCGCTGGCTTTCCCCTCCTGCTAGATGCATCGGGTCCTGCTCCCACCGGCCAGGCTTCCGCCGCGGCTGCCCCATCCTGCTGTGCTTCAGAAGCTGCCTCGGCGCGACTTGGCCTGCTCTTCGTAGCTCTCGTCTTGGCGCTCCAACGCCTCTGCGACCTCGCTGGGGTCGGAGAACTCGACGTCAGTCGGCAGGTTCTTAAGACGCTCGACGAGGGGTGCGGGGGCGCCATTGCCCTCGGCCTCGGAGATCAGCTCCCGCAGGTCGGCTGGGTAATTTGCGTCTCCTAGATAACGGCGCACGATAGGCTTGTCGGGTTTCACTTCTTCCCCCTCATGGCCGCATCGCCGGTCGGACAGGGCTACGAGGAGTAAGGGTACCAAAGGGCACCGGCCCGAGCTCCCTGAGAGATTCCTACCCTACCGCAACACGCTAGGTCCGCCGTACGGTCGATGGGTCTCGCTGCCCGACTACTAACGCCCCTTGCAGCCGCCTAGAATTGCTTATAAGCCACAGAGCCGGGCTGCGACGACCGAGGGGGCACCCAGGGTACGCGAGTGCTCAAAACGGCTTCCCAAGGCGCCCGGTCATGGGGAGAGTGGTTACCCTACGAGGCCGCGTAGCGCCCTAATACGCTTCGGGCCACGATCCCCTCGACGTGCTCTAGGCCACCCCCGCGCCGACCGTTCTCGCCGTAGACGCCGGCGCAGCGCTCACGGGCCCAACCTTCGATCATCAGCTCGGGGTCGTGCCCGGGCAGGTTTCGCTCGGACAAGGCCCACCGGACGGCCTCGCGGACACGCTCCTCAGGTTCCTGGTGGGACGCCCTGCGGCACGCCTCCCGATCGACGGACAGTAGGTCAGCAGCCCGGGCGGCTATCCTCCAACGCTCGTTCTCGATCGCGTTTGTCACGCTCTTGCCTCCATCTGCTACTCGGTTTCATGGGTTATACGGGCAGTACGGGCAAATAACGAGGCTCTATTTACAATAAGGAGCGTAGTGCTCCGCGTCCTCAAGACAACTATGAGCCTGCCGCTGCCACGAGAAGAGGTTTTTGCCTTCTTCGCCGACGCGGCCAACCTGGAGCGTATTACCCCGTCGGAACTCCGCTTTCGGATCCTCACACCCCAACCCGTCACGATGCAAGAAGGGACCCTGATCGACTACAGGCTTCGCTTGTTCGGGGTCCCGTTGCGTTGGCAGGCGTGTATCTCGCACTGGCGGCCGCCCATCGGATTCGTAGACGAGCAGTTGCGCGGTCCCTATCGCCTCTGGAGGCACACCCACCGGTTCCACGATGGTGGTGAAGCGACGATCATCGAAGATATCGTGCGCTACCGACTGCCGTTTTGGCCGTTTGGCGATGTCTTCCATCCGCTAGTGCGGCTACAACTTAAGCGGATTTTCTGGTTTCGCCAATGGGCGGTGCGAAGCTGCCTCCTCGGAGGGGCAGACGATGCAGCGAACAACCGTTGCTGAACGTTGCTTACTTAATCAGTACGAAGACCACGCGTTCACAGCTCAAGGTTCCGAAGAGATGGGGCGAGGGTAAGAAAGGGCGGCCGACTCCAAGCTAGAGACTGAACGGGACGAGAGGGATTCTTTAGGAGACCGTTCGGAGGGTAGAGGCAACGAGAGGAGGGTGGAGTCAGCTGGACGTTATTATCCGCACTGCGGGCAAGCAGCGGCTTGGAAGACTGGGTTTGTCGCTGGTGTGGCGGGAGATTGCGGATACTGACTAGAACACGGTAGTGCCGCCTAGTACCTCCTCTCAAGAGGCTCCAGAAGAAGTCCGCGAGAGGTGGGAAATGGGATCACGGCGTCGCTGGTGGCAGAGGTTGTTCGGCGAGTGAGCGGTGGCTACCCCTTCTAGAGGCATCGAGGCAACCCTCTTTCCCCGTGTCAAAAACGCGTCGGGGCCAGAGCTCGTCTGTTTCGGGGAGCAGATAGCCAAGCAGTAAATCGAAGCAGCCCCTAGCCTCGCGCTCAGGACCTGTTCGGCTGCTCTGCTAGCACCCGCTTCGCCCGCTCTACCGCCGGCGGGATCAACTCCCCAATGCCTGCCCACGCCCGCAGCGTCGCTGCTTCATCGTAGGGCGTCTCGCCCCGGTTGACCAAGACCACCCAGGCCCCAGACCTGAGCGCCAGCCCCACCAGCGAGGCCGCCGGCTCCACCATAAGCGAGGAGCCCAGCACGAGCATCAGATCGCAGCGACGAGCGTGCCAGCCGGCTAGCTCCAGCTCTTCCTGCGGCATCGGATCCCCGAAGTTCACCACGGACGAGACGAGCCGCCCCCCACAGGCGGCGCAGGCCGGCTGTCCGGGTAGAGGCTTCTGGGTGCGGTAGCCCGGCCCCCACCGGCCCGTGTCCCACCCCACCTCCTGGCGAGCGTACAGCCGCTTACAGCCGAGGCAGCGCATTAGGTGCCCGTTGCCGTGCAGCTCCGCCAGGAGCTCGGGGCGGATACCAGACCGGCGATGGAGGTTATCTGTGTTCTGAGTGATGAGGAACCGGAGCTTGCCGAGCCGCTGGAGCTCGACGAGGGACAGGTGGGATGCGTTGGGCTCGACCCGGCCCGGCGGAACCCGCCACCGTGGGGCCGGCAGGCCGGCGCCGCGCCGCGTCCACACCCCGTCGGGGCTGCGAAAGTCGGGGATGCCAGAGTCGGTGCTGATACCTGCGCCCGTGAAGGCGACGATATGCTCGCACTCAGTGATCCAGCGAGCGATCTTCTCGATGTGCTGTTCGTTAGTCATGATGGTTGCCGTGAAGCGACTGGTGTTAGCGACGACAGTGTATCAGGCAGCCTCGCCGCGAGTGCATGCCGTGCTCTGTACAAGGTACCCTTCACGCTAGTTAGCTGATCTATCATAGGAGGTATGCTTCTGAAATGGCCTACGAGATGATCTACGCCTCGCTAGATCAAGCTCGAGGAGCCGCGAGCGACTAAGGTGGGCGGCATGGACGTGGAAGCTACCAATGGAGTGGTTGGGGGACTTTCGATGTTATTGGCCCCGTTGCTGCTTCTGGTGGGGTTCGCTATTCATCCTCCGGAGCCCATGAGCGGTGCCGAGGCGTTAGAAGTGATCGTCGATGATCCGGGACGCTGGAACGCGGCGCACATCGCATTCTCTTTTGGGATGGCGCTGTCAATCCCCGCCGTGGGGGGACTTGTGCGTCTGCTGAGGAACAGAGGCGCTTGGTTTGGCTTTATCGGCGGCCTCTTAGCGGCCGTCGGCGTGGTCTTCTTCGGCGTCTTCCTTGGGGTCGAGCTTGCCATGAGCGCCGTGGTGAGCGGGCCGATAGAGCGGTACGGGGGGCTGAAACCCGGGATGCAGGCGCTCGTCGACCTCGAAGGAGCGCTGCCGGGCGTGTTTCTGGGCCTGAGCCTCAACCTCGGGCTTATCGTGTTGGCGACGGGACTGTTCGTTACCCGCGCCGTACCGCGCTGGAGTAGCGTAGCGATCGCGGGAGCATCGTTGGTGCTGGTAGGCGGACTGTTCAGTAACACGATCGGGGCAGTGGGTGCGGCGGTGCTGCTGGTCGGCCTGGGCGCTATCGGTCTCCAGGTGCTCAAGCCGGTCCGATAAACCTCGGGGCCTGATCGGGAACAATAGGCACGAGTCGGTACAAGAAGTAGACAAAAAGCGACGCCAGAGTCAGTACAGTCCGCGAAAACATCGACCGCATCGCCCGCAGCACCATACAGTTGTCTCTGATTGTTGCAAAACTGCTCACCTAAGCCAACTTCTCGTTCTGGATGTTCGCAGCCGTTCGCCCAGGTAACTGTCAAATCTCTGTCAAACACTGGCACTTCCGACCTGACCTACCGTTTGTAGAGGTAGTTCCTCAGAGGTAACGGCAACCCTCTACACGATGGGCGCCAGCTCTATCGAGGGAATTTATGCTCTGGTATACGAAACGTTCGGATTATTGGTGCCAACCCCTTGACAGCTTTGCTCCTTGCAGCCATTAATTAAAGTAACGGCAAGCGCATCTTCTTAGGCGCTGCGATAAAGGCAAACCTGTCGTGAGGCGGGGGCGCAAAGCTGCGGGTCTCTTACTAGAGATAGCCGGGCTATCGAACAGAGGGAAAGGAGCGAAAGGGTGCGTCTGGGCTCTAAAGTGTCAGCGGTGCTCATAGCGCTCTGCTGGTGATGGCTGACTGTAGTAGCGAGGAATCGGGCAGCGCCCCTGAGGAAGAAACCACCACCTCAGAGACTACCGCCACCCAGGGCCCCAGACTCCCAGGAGAGCAGGATCGGCAGGCTGCTTACAGTGGAACTGAACCACGACTAGTTCATTGCCGATGCCGGTCTGGTAACGCTGACCCTGTTGTTGCCGATCAACTTGGAGGGGAACGAGAGCTCCTTTGAGACCCTGGCGATCCGGACGACACATCTCACCGGCTTTCGGCCGGGTTTTGCCGAAGGACCACACACACAGCAATTCTATGAGGCGCTTACATTAAGGGGAACTGCACATCAGGCTGGTTGATCGGTGAGTTTTCCTGAGGAGGAACCGGGCATGGAAAAGGGCGTAATCTTTGAGCCGCTACAGTTCCGCCACCTGAAGGTCAAAAACCGGATCTTTCGCGCCAACATCTCGGGCCGGATCGACAACTACGACGGGTCTGGCACGCACGCGCGCATCAATTGGGAGGAGAAGTTTGCCCGGGGCGGCGTCGGGGCAAT
Organism: Actinomycetota bacterium; assembly: GCA_030776965.1. Taxonomy (GTDB): domain Bacteria; phylum Actinomycetota; class Rubrobacteria; order Rubrobacterales; family Rubrobacteraceae; genus Rubrobacter_F. Next base: position 15,445 of record JALYGT010000074.1, on the reverse strand, counting down.
CATCTCCGCTCACGTGCCGATCCACGTCCGCGGACGCATCCTGCCGAACTACGCCTTTATCGACAGCGACGACCGCATACCCTTCTGGCGTAGACTCGGTGAGAGGGTGCACCAGTACGACTGTAGATTTATTCTGCAACTGAGCCACGGCGGACGCCAGCAGGACATTCAAGGCGTAGAGAACCAAGACAAGAAAGCGCTGAGCTCGACCAGCAAGGCGGACTCCTTTCACGGCTTTCCCTGCCAAGCGATGACGCTCGGGGAGATCAAAGATACCGTGCAACTCTTCGCGAACGGGGCCAGGCGCGCCCGAGTAGCAGGGCTCGACGGGATCGAGCTACACGCCTGCAACGGTTATCTGATCACCCAGTTCCTTAGCTCGGCGATAAACGACCGCGAGGACGAGTACGGGGGGACGTTGGAGAACCGCGCCCGGTTCTTGCTCGACGTCATCAGGGCTATACGTAGGGAGGTCGGGCACGACTTTCACCTGCAGGTCAAGATCAGCGCAGTCGAGGACGACAATGCCGTGATGTTCTGGCAGAAGAAAGGCAACACTCTCGAAGAGTCTATACAGGTTTGCAAGTGGGTAGAGGAGGCCGGGACAGACGCCCTGCACGTATCTAACGGCAGCTTCTTCCCGCACCCGCTCAACCCGCCTGGCGACCTTCCGGTAGATCATGCCGCCAGAACGTACGACTCGATGATCTCGAGCGGGCGCCACGCCTTCCGCAACTACCTGATGTTCCGCTACCGCCCGCTGAGGCCGGTCTTCCGGTTTCTGTGGAATCGGGCCAAGGGTGACGTGGTAGAGGGCATCAACGTCAACGCCGCGCGAGCGATCAAACAAAACGTCAACATCCCCGTCCTGAGTACGGGCGGGTTCCAGAGGGCTTCTTACATCGAAAGGGCTATAGCTGAAGGATCTTGCGACGCGGTCTCGATTGCTCGTCCTCTCATGGCCAACAACGACCTGGTAAAGATCTTCGCACAGGGCAAAGATGTTCCGGATAGGCCCTGTACTTTCTGCAATAAGTGTCTCCTCAACGTAGTTGAGAACCCGCTCGGCTGCTACGAGTTGTCTCGGTACGACGGCGACCACGACAAGATGACACGAGAGATCATGTCCGTGTTCGAGCCCGATCCGTTCGCCTCATCGGAGGTTCATTAACGTGTTGGGAGTAGGCTTCGGCATCTGTACACGTTGGTCCTACTGGAGAACGAACCTGGACGGTGCAGATCCTTTACAACCTTTTACACACGCTCAGACGCCTTTGGTCGCGCTTTTTAGACAGTTCATCTGGTTTTCCGAGATCAAGCTACCACTGCTATGTTGAGTTGTAGGGTTCGACGAGCGAAGCACACCCTGAACGGCAGCGTACGAGAAATGAGCAAGTGTTATGAACAATAGTACGAGCGATACACACTTCGACGCGGTTGTCGTCGGTTCCGGATTTGGCGGCTCGGTGACGGCATACCGGCTTGCCGAGGCGGAGCTTAGCGTCTGCGTCTTGGAACGGGGAAAGGCGTACCCGCCCAATTCGTTCCCCCGCGCCCCTCACCGGATGAAGAAGAACTTTTGGGACCCGAGTGAAGGCTTGTACGGGATGTACAACGTCTGGTCGTTCGACGAGCTGGGCTCGGTCGTCTGTAGCGGGCTTGGTGGTGGGTCCTTGATCTACGCGAACGTCTTGATCCGTAAGGACGAGCGCTGGTTCGTCAAGGAGGATGTAAACGATGGCGGGTACGAGTACTGGCCGGTTACCCGTGCCGACCTAGACACGCACTACGACCGGGTCGAGAAGATGCTCGGCGCGCAAAGGTACCCGTTCGACAAAGAGCCGTACAACGAGACGCCCAAGACCAGGGAGTACAAGGCCGCGGCCGAACGGCTCGGGTTGGATTGGGAGCTCCCCAAGCTGGCGGTGACCTTCGCCAACGAGGGGGAGGATCCGATGCCGGGGGAGCCCATCAAGGAGAAACACAAGAATCTGCACGGCCGCACCCGCTATACCTGCCGACTCGTCGGCGAGTGCGACGCCGGGTGCAACTTCGGTAGCAAGAACACGCTCGACTACAACTACCTCTCGGAGGCCGAGCGGCAAGGGGCGGAGATCCGCACCTTGTGCGAGGTGCGAAGCTTCGAGCCTCGCCCGCTCGAAGGAGGGTACGCCGTACACTACGTACAGCACGACCTCGCGCGTGAGGGACACAAGATAGACACGTCTATACTGCAGGAGCACACGATTACCGCCGACCGTCTAATCCTCTCTGCCGGCACCTTAGGCTCCACCTTCCTGCTGCTCAAGAACCGTGACCGCTTCCCCGGTCTCAGCGATCGGCTAGGGACGCGGTTCTGTGGCAACGGCGACCTCATCACCTTCGCGATGAGGAGCAAAAAAGAAATAGGCGGCGAGAAGCAGCCGCGGCTGATCGACGCCGGTTACGGTCCCGTCATTACGAGCCGCGTCCGCGTCGCGGATCAGGAGGACGATGATGGTGGTGAGGGGCGAGGATTCTACGTGGAAGACGCGGGTTACCCGGAGTTCGTCAACTGGATGCTGGAGACGGTCGACGCGCCCGCCGACGCGGTACGGGCCATTTGGAACTGGAGCGGAGCCACGAAGTGGCTCCTTGACAAGCTGCTGAGCCGCGAGCCGGAGACCGATATAGGGGCGGAGGTAACGAGACTGCTGGGCTCGACCGAGCTCTCCGCGGGTCTGCTCCCCCTGCTCGGTATGGGACGGGACATCCCGGACGGGAAGATGGAGCTGCGTGGGGAGAAGATGAACGTCGATTGGCGCGTCGAGAACTCCGCTTCGTACTTCGAGCGCGTCAGAGAGACGATGCGATACATCGCCGAAGACGGACTGGAAGCCGAGTTCTCAGACCCCCTCGATCGTCTCAACCGTCTGGTCACCGTGCACCCCTTAGGCGGCTGTCCGATGGGACGTGAGAAAACGGAAGGGGTGGTGGGTCCGTACGGAGAAGTCTTCGGGCATCCAGGGCTCTACATCGCCGACGGTTCGGTCATGCCCGGCCCGGTCGGTCCAAATCCGAGCCTGACGATCGCGGCTCTGGCCGACCGCTTCGCCGACCGGATCGTCGAGCAGAGAGGAGCGCAAGGATGAGTGAGAACGGGAACCACCAGAAGAAGCGCTCCCTAATCCTGGCCGGAGGCGGTATCAAGGTTGCCTTCCAGGCGGGCGTGCTGCAGGTCTGGCTTGACGAGGCCGGCCTGACGTTCGATCACGCAGACGGGGCGAGCGGCGGCGTCTTCAACCTCGCGATGTACTGCCAGGGCATGAGCGGCACCGAGATCGCTGACAATTGGCGCAAGCTCTCGCCGGTCGTCGGTGTGGACTTTAACTGGGAGCACTACGCAAAGCTCTTCTACGCCGAGTCGCTGTTTACGCTCGACCGGTACAGGAAGAACGTCTTCCCGGAATGGAGCCTGGACTGGGAGCGGATCCGCGCCTCCCAAAAGGAGGCCACCTTCAACGTCTACAACTTCAGCAAGCACGAGCTGGAGGTGCTCATGCCCGAGGAGATGAGCGAGGACTACATGGCCGCCTGCGTCTCGCTCCCAATGTGGTTCCCACCGGTAGTCATAAACGGCGATACTTACATCGACCCAGTCTTCGTAACTGACGCTAACCTTGAGGAGGCGATCCGGCGCGGCGCCGATGAACTCTGGGTGATCTGGACAGTTAGCGAGCGTGGCGAGTGGAATGACGGCTTCATTGCCAACTATTTCCAGATCATCGAGACCAGCGCCAACGGGAACTTCAAGAGGATTGTGCAGCGGATAGAGCAGAACAACGCCGCGATCTCAAGGGGTGAACCCGGGGAATTCGGCCGTCACATAGAGCCGAAGATCCTAAAGGCAGAGGTACCGCTCCACTACCTGATCAACCTCAGCTCCGACCGTCTCCGGGAGGCGGTGAACCGGGGTGTGCAGGCGGCGCGGGCGTGGTGCGTGGAGCAGGGAATTCCGTTGGACAGCGCTGACGGTCCCAAGCCCGAAGATCCCACCAAGCTGCGCTTCACCGAAGAGATGAAGGGCTACGTAACCTTCGGAGAGACCGACTATGACGCAGGCCTCAGAAAGGGGCGCGAGAGCGACACGTTCATAATGTTCCGTCTCACTATCGAGGTGGACGGTGTAAGTAACTTCGTCGCCGACCCGGAGCACGAGGCCTTCGCCGAGGGCTACATAAAGTGCGAGGAGCTCGGCGGTGAGCTGCCGGTGGAGAAAGGGGTCTTCAACCTCTTCGTGGATAGAGAAGACCCGAGCCGCAAGCGAATGCTCTACCGCCTCTTCTTCCACGACAGTGACGGTCACCCGCTCACGCTCAGCGGCTTTAAGGTGGTGGAGGACGATCCTGGCTTCGATCTCTGGGCCGATACCACGACCTTGTTCACCCGGATATTGCAGGGCCACGTGGGACCTGAGGAGGAAGTTCAGGCGGAAGTCGTGGCATCGGGGATTATCCAGATCCACCTGCTCGACTTTTTCAGGCAACTGACGACCTTCCAGACAGAAGGACCCACTCCTGCCGACAGAGCCTCGGCGCTAGCTCGGTTTGGCAGGCTCTTCCTCGGCGACCTGTGGGACGTTTACGCCCGGCGTGTGCTCTCCTCGAGCCCCTTTTGATGGCAGGTGAGGAGTAATCGTGGTGGTTGAGAGGATACTTTCTAGAATCGCGGGTGAGCGGGAAGTCGGAATTAGAGTGAGGAGGGGCAAGGGGTCCGCCCTGTCAGCTAAGAGCAAGGAACGAGCGCTGGCAGAATCTACCGACATGGATCCGGTAGAGGGTACCGTGGACGTAGAGGTCCCGCTTCCGACGCTTTGGGAGGCTTTTACCCGTGCCGATCTCTGGCCCCGGTGGAACGAGTGCATGCTGTGGGTCAGAAACCGGGATCTGGTCGCGGGACAGCAGTTGCTTTGGGCCTTCCGTCCGATACGCCGATTGTACCCCTACTTACTACCAGCTATAGCAAAGATCGTAGAGGTCAAAGACAAACGCCGGGTGACGTGGGAGGTTGCGGCCCTCCCAGGATTCTACGCTCATCATACTTACCATATGGAGGATCTGGGAGAGGGGCGTACCCGCTTTGGCTCCTGGGAGAAGGCGATGGGCCGAACCTTCCGGTTGACGAAGTGGTTCTGGATACCCCACTTCATCTTCGTCAAGGATCGTTCATTAGAAGGTGCCAGCTTTCTTAAGGAGATTTATCGCCGCGAAGGCCGGATAGACGAGTCGACTTTACCTAGACGTTACCGCAACCTCCCGAAATCTCTACTCCTCCTTCTGCTTCCAGTGCTTGCCGGAGCAGCGGCTCTTTGGTGGTTCTACAACTCTTATGTAAGGCAGAGAGTTGTAGAGCTCGCGCCCGGCGTCTATGCGGTATTAGGCGGTGGAGGTAACTCTCTAGTCGTCAAGGGCGGAGAAGAAGTTCTGTTGATGGACCCCAAGTTCCCCCCGGCTTCGAGGTGGTTGCGCGACTGGATCGCCGAGAACTTGGACGCTCCGGTAAAGAAGATCGTGAACACCCACTACCACTACGACCACACCCAGGGCAATGTCCTCTACCCTGAGGCAAGAATCTTTGCCCACGAGAACGTGCCGGATCTCATGTTGACTCGCGCCAACGAGTTCAACAGCAGCGAGTGGTGGGCGAACCACCGGGGCAGCTTGCCCACCGAGAGACTCGGAAGGGGAGACCATCACCTGACTGTCGGTGACCAGGAAGTCGTGCTGACTCATCCGGGTCGGGCACACACCAGTGGCGACCTAGTACTCCACTTACCTAGACATAACATTGTAGCCACGGGGGACCTCGTCTTCAGCGGGCACTACCCGTTTCTTGACAGGGGAGAGGGGGGAGTTTCGTTCCCGGAGTCGATCGAGTCCATTCGAAGCCTCGCCGACAGGTACCCGGAGGCGGTTTTCCTGCCGGGACATGGCCTCCCGGTCCGGGCTAACGAGCTGCGCCGCCACGCGGACTACCTGGAGTTCCTCTACGAGAGTGTCAAGCACTCCCACAGGGCCGGCTTGAGCGAAGAGGAGACCACAAAAGAGATCGATTTGTCGGGGTGGAAGCTCTCTGCCCTGCCATCTTTTCACAGCAGGAAGCTCACCTGGGCGACGGCCCGCAATAACGTACGCTGGATGTACCGGATCCTGGACGTCCGCAACGGAAAGGATCGCCGATATGCCCGCTGACGATGGTCGCGACATCGTTATCATCAGCGACCTGCATATGTCAGCCGGTCGTGATGAGCGTACCGGCACCTTCGATCGTAACGAGGATTTCTTCTACGACGGAGCATTCGGACGCTTCGTGGATCACTTGATCGGGCGTGCCCGGGAGGAAGAGCGGCGGTGGAGGTTGGTAATCCTGGGCGACTTCGTCGACTTCCTGCAGGTCGACCCTTATAAGGTTTCTGGTCACGAAATCGGGGACACCTCGAGCGAGAGCACGCTCGTGAAGCTGGAGATTATAGCCCGGGGTCACAAGGCTGTGTTCAAAGCATTAGGCAACTTTATCGAAGAAGGACATCTACTCGACATCGTACTCGGCAATCACGACGTCGAGTTCGTCTGGCCTGACGTTCAGAAACGCTTTAGGGAGTTGGTCTCCAGATACGCTGGTTTGGATGTCGGCGGCAGCATAGCTTTCCACCGTTGGATCTTCTACGTACCCGGCGTTGCCTATGCTGATCATGGCCATCAGTACGATGCCCGGAACTCGTTTATAAACCCGCTCAGCCCCTTCTTGCCTCCGGAGAACAAGAAGATCGAGTTGCCGCTGGGCTCCTTCTTCGTGCTCTACCTATTCAACGAAATAGAGCGGGGCGACCCTTTCGCGGACAATGTCAAACCGTCCACGCTCTACATCAAGTGGGCGCTGCGTCATCACCCGCAGCAGGCTCTCAAGGCGCTCCGGCTGTACCCCGAATTTTTCCGTCGAGTAATGGAGAAGACGGGACCTCCAACTGCGAACTCGGAAGCCCAAGAGAAGGATCGCAGGGAAACTTTGCGACACTACGCCCAGCAGATTGGATTGCCGGTGGCCACGGTCGAGGAGATCGATCACCGGCTCGCCAGGATACCGACGGTGCGAGAAGAACTAAGGCAGGTCGAGGCCCTGCTGCGGTCGGTTGGATTGGGGGGTCCGTTGCTAGCCGCAGGACTTGAAGGCTACCGGGTATTCAGGCAGCTATGGTCTGGAGATCGCTTACCCCGAACGCAGAGCGCCGAGACTGGACCTCTGGCCACGCATGATGAGCAACCTGAAGTGCCCGGTGCTCAGTCGAACAACTATCTTTTTACCACCGCCCGGGAGGTCCACGACCTTTTGGTGAAAGACGGTCAGGCAGTGCCGGCCTATATTTTCGGACACACTCACAACGCCGAGCAGTTCCCGATCGGCGAAAGTGAAGCTCGCTACTTCAACAGCGGTACTTGGACGCCACTCATACCGCACCGCTTCGATTTGCTGACCACTCGTGAGCTCTTTACCTTCGTGGAGGTGACCAGGTACCCCCGGCAGCCCGAAAAGGCGGTGCCCGAGCTGCTGCTCTGGAACGACGTCGCCAACCGTGCCGAGCCGCTAACGCGTCTCAAGCTCTCCGGCCAGCTCTCGAGAGGCCCGAAATGACGGCGTAACTAGAAAATCCCGTCTCTCCTACCTCGGAATTCCTAACGCCACTCTAACGCCCCGTCGTCGACCGTCAAGTCGTTGGCCTCTTCCCGCGCGCGACCTGGCTACGGTTGCTGGAAGATGTCGGCTTCGGGGCCGAGGTCGTCGATGATCCCTCAATCGAGGGCGAACGCAGCGAAGTCTTCCTAGGCCACAAACAATGACAGCCTGCCCAACATCTCTCGCCTATTGACACAAGCTATGAGCAGATGTTTTCTCAATCGGCAGCTCGGTGAATAAAGATGGTACGACGTGTTGATTGACCGGATAAAATTTTGAGTCCGTTCTGCCCAGGTACAGGCACCGGCAAGGAGGTAAACGGGGAGACAAAACCGCACTTTTACCGAAAATTCCTCACGCCTACACAGACAGGGAGGGATACCCGGTTGCGGTCAGATTGCGGTCAAAATATGGGTAGTACAAAGGGCGGCATTACACCCGCGAGAGAGCAGCTACCGTCTTCGTCCTAAGGACTTCGGACAAAGACAGCCTTGGAGACGTAAGCTCTTTGACTAATCGTGCGCGTCAGCGGGTACTTCGTTTCGTGCCTAGCTTGTGGCCTAGCCTTCGTAAGGCTCTGATTGAGAGAGCTGTCGTTGGAGGTGATTATCTGATGGACCTTGAGACGGTAGTCGAAAAGCGTCGGATGTGCCGGGAATTTCTGAACAGGGACGTGCCGCAAGAGAAGATCGATCGGATCCTTGATCTGGCCTCACGCTACCCTTCGGCAGGGCATACCGAGCCGCAGGAATTCATCGTGGTACGAGACCAGCGCGTGAAAGAGAACCTGGCGCAGGCTGCACTTGAGCAGATGTTTGTCGCCCAAGCCCCGCTGGTCATCGTAGTCGTCTCAGATACCAGGAGGTCGGCACGTCGTTACGGGGAACGGGGTGTCCACTTTTTCAGCATTACCGATGGCAGCTTCGCTGCGATGCTCATCCTACTGGCGGTGGTGAACGAGGGTTTGGGTGCCTGCTTTGTCGGGTCGTTCTACGATGAGGAGGTGCAAGACATTTTGGGCTTGCCTCCGGAGGTTCGCCCCGTCGGGATCATCCCTATAGGTTACTGCGCTGAAGGACCGAGAGCGTTTCCGCGCCGATCCAAAGCGCAGATCCTCCATCGTGATCGGTACGGAAGTGGATAGCGCTATTCCCACCCCAAAAACTCCGCCGGCTTCCCGGGTCCTTCGCGAGCGCTACTGCCAAGTCGGATAACCTTCGCAGGGGAGGGGCTCTCTGTGGTGTTACGGTGATCGTGCATGTCGCGAACGTGGATTGCCACGTACAGATAGTCGCCAGGGACCAACTCCTCGGTGTCCTCGCACGAGGCTTCTATCGTGGCTTCGGTTTGCTCTTCTCCGTCGCCCTCCAGGAGGAGCATTGGGGCGTCCGGGGCTAGGGCACTGGGGCCGATAGACGGGCTCGCCAACAGCCGGAAGACGGCGGAGACATGTCCGATACTGCCCTCATCCCTCAGCCTGATGGGAACCTGTACATTCTGACCCAAGGTGTGCGTCTGTGCCTCCGACATCCGTATCTCCTTCCTGCTTAGAAGTGCTGTCCTTCTGGATTACCCCCAAAAATTCTCCACCAGAGGGAGAGGCCCAGGATGGCGTGGGGAGGAGGAAGTGTGGCCACCCCGGTCCGAAGAGGAGATGCTTAGGCTGCCCATTCAGATGGGTAGCGAGAGCCTCGTCCGGGTAGTGCTCCGTGTCTCTAAGGCGACCGAGGATAATTTCGCTGGTTGGGTCTACTTGCGTAAGCACAGTAGTCTCCTCTTCTTCATGAGCAGCAACACCATGAGTATGGTGTAAGGCACAGGGGTAGCGCATTGGACCGGGTGCCAATTATTTGGCGGTACAGCGGCTTTTCCTCGGCCGAGGGGACAAGGTGGCGGTGCCTGAGGTTTATTTGTTGAATACGAAGGTTGAAGCTCTGCTACGCCCCGGTCCTCTACTTATGCCATTACTATCCTTGGGGGAGCGAGAAGACTGGTGACACCGGAAGTCTAGTCTCCGAGAAGACACCGTCGAAACTATCCGAAAACAGTCTAAGGTTTTGTCTGAGGCCTCTCTATTCTTGGTCTCAAGCAGCGAATAGCATATTCGGGAGTACTCGGAGAGGAACTCTCATAGTTGGGCCAGCGTCCTAACGGGACGGCACATATTCTGGGCCTGGGTTAGCATATTCTCGGTGTGGGGAGCCGATGTATACGTGCGGCTACTTATGGTGGGCTTCATAACCGATGCGAGGGTGTTGCAGCGTGAAGAGAACTATCGCAGCAGGAGAGTTGGCCCGCACCCTAAAGGTTGCGCTCGCATGCTATGACGGCATAAGAATTCTTTGCACGCTCTTTACAAACCAGCAACAAAAGAAAGCCCGCAGGGCGTTTACAGTCGGAGGCAATATTAAGCAGTAGCAGGCGGCACAGAAAGGAAGACTATGGCTGAAGGACGATTCGAAGACACCGACCAAATAGAGGCCGAGCGCTATCAGGTAGAGCTCGTGCCTCTGGCAGCGGAGACCGGCTCATCCTCGCTCTCGACGCTGCAAGTAGCGGTCAATAAGGGTGCCAGGCAGAGTTGGAGGATTGTGGGCGTGGCGCAAGACCCGACAAGCCAGGGCGTCCTTTTGGTGTGGGATACCTCGGGCTTCATCTCCGGCTAACAAGAGAGCCCGCCCCTAAGGGCGGTGGTGCCCTTCTAGCCGTACATCGCCCTCCAAGGCGTACTTAGAGGAGTAAAGCCGTGAGGACAAAGGACGTCACGACCTTCTCGTTCTGGTCCTGGTTGCCCTCACAGCTGCCGGCTGTGCCCAGACTGGGCAAGTCAGCGAGGACGACGCGAAAGACGAGGTTGCCGAAGGCTTTAGTGGCGAGAATAACGCGAGCGACGAGTTGGAAGCGAAAGTCAGTGGCAGCGGATCCGTAGAATACACTGGGGATCCTACGGTCGAGCAGGATGTAAGCAGATCTGGAGAGGTAAAGAAGTACTAGTGGCTAAGAGGACCGTAGACAGGAACAGGGGTGAAACAGACCAGTAGATAAGTGAAAACGACGAAAGGAGGAAGAGCCGGAAGAGGCTCGGGGCGTTCTGGGGGCGGGTGCTCTGCGCGGTAGGGATTGTCCTTACGATCGTAGGAGTGTTCTTCGTGTCCATAGCGAGCGAGGGCATAGGGATCGCTCTAGGTATGGTGGGTTATCTGCTGGGAGCGCTAACCCTCGGAGTCGCGACGGTCGTTCTGTGCGTGGTCGCCGCGTTAGTTGGCCTCTTCGTGGGGCCGTATGCAATGCCTGGCTCTTACGACGAGTTGGTTAACGGGATCAAGGAGGTCATACAGTATCCGCCCTCCGACGAGTAACGCACCAGGTAGAAGGTGTCGCTGCTGGGCGTCCTGACGAGCAATGAGCCGGACCGGTTGGCCCGGGCAAGAACCCTCGAGCGAGAGGTTAAGGAGGCGTGTTGTAATCGTGGTACTGCTGACTGCCTTTGCCTGTGATCTCAGGATAGATTTCCTCCGAACTGATACAGGGGCGCTTGCCGCGGTGTTCGGCCTAATCGTAGGCGTCGTCCTGGCGGTAGTCCTCATTCTGTTTGGGGCCGTGCTAGGGGAGGGCGTTGCCGAGGTGGTGGTACCACCCGCGAGCGTCGGACCTATCGGTGCCGTGTGGGCCTTCGGTGCCATCCTATTCCTGATCAACCTGTTCGGCGGCTTGATTGGCGGGAAGCTCGGGGAACCTTCTCGTCCGGACTTAAAGGACCTTGAGAAGTAACTGTCGAGCTGTTTCTCGGTCGTAGGAGGTGAGGGATGGCGTTTGCGCATTGCGGAGAAGATGAAGAAGACATCTTAGATCGGGCGGCGGGGAACCCCAGGCTTGCTCGTCGTCAATCTGGATCGTGTAGATAACACTATCGGTCGCGCTGGAAAGATTGCCGCCGCCCTTACGGATTTTGTCGATGCTCGGGCTTATCGGGGGGGTTCTCTTAGTAGGGGTTCTCGCGCACACGGTGCTGCCCGTCCTGATCGAGGCGCGTCTCGCGGCGAGCATGAAGGATCGGTATGAACTCGAGGAGGAACCCAGGGTCGAGATTTACTCAAACTTCCCAGCCAAGCTCTTGCTGGGACGTATCGACCGGATCGAGGTGCACATCGACAGCTATACAAGGGAAGGCATCCTGCTACGCGACCTACGCATGAACCTCGAGGACGTCGACGTCGCGATTCTGAGCCCCTTACGGGGGGATTTGGAGGGTGGCATCCAGAGAGCTTCGCTGGTAGCCGAGGTGCCGGAGGAATCTATCAACGAGTACTTACGAGAGAACGAGTTGGGTTTAGCGGGCAGGGAAATAGACGTTCGCCCGCAGGAGGTCATTTATAGGGATGCGAACGTCCTCTTCGGGCTCCCCGCGAGCGTCGGCCTTGACCTCGGGGTCGTGGGCCCCTACACCGTCGAGGTGGTCCCCGAGGAGGTGACGGTGGGGTGGGTTCACGCTGCCCCCTTTTCTGACGGAACGACTCACCACCGGAGGCCGGATGCTGAACCTGAGCGAGCTACCTCTGGGGACCGAGCTTGTAAGCGTAGAGCCCTCATCAGAGAATGCCCTGATAGTACGAGCCGAGAAGTAGGTGGGGTGTGCTGTCTTCAGCTACGAGGAGGAATCCAAGATGTGCGTGGAGATCCTTCTAGATTATCCGCTTGCACGGCCACCTTGGGAAAAGCAAATGCGGGAGACGAGCGTACAATATAACCTCAGGCATAAGTATTCCTATCCTCTCGGCCTCACGAGCGAAGGCGGCAGATTATAAAGATAGGGGCGGTTGCGGCGAAGGAGTTCTGGGGGCTTGTACGCCAGCCGCAGCTCCTCTTGCTCTTGTTGGTGGGACCGGTCTTGATCATGGTGGTCTTTGGCCTCAGCCTCGACGTGCAGAGCATCCTGCAACCGCGCGCCCTCGTCGTGGTGGAGCCTGGCAGCGAGGGTGCCGAGCTCTTCGAGAAATACCGGTACGAGTTCACTAACCGCACGACCTTTGCGGGGACTACCGACGACCCGGAGGCCACCAGGCAGCAACTCCTGCGCGGCGAGGTTGACGCAGTGATTTCCATACCCTCCGATCCTTCGGAGACTATATCCGAAGGAGAGCAGGCGGTTTTGGACGTCACCTACAACTCGATAAACCCCGTTTTCGGGACAGCGGTTCCGCGCCGCGTGTACGGGCTTGTTCTGGACCTCAACCAGAGCCTCGTGGAGGAGGCCATCGCCCGCAACATCGGGGATGTCCGCTCGGCGCGGCAGCAAATAGACTACCTGAATCGCCAGCTCGACAACGTAGACCTCGCCGCCGAGACCCTGGCCTCCGAAGAGGGCCAAGCCGCCACGGCCGAGCTGGACGATTCCCTTTCGGAGCTGGAAGAGTCGCTAGAGATCCTGCAGGACACGCCGGGGGAGACCGGGGAGGACGCCCAGGCGGCGCTCGAGCAGGTCCGGCAGGTCCGCGAGCAGCTGGCTGAGGTGCGCGAAGCCCAAGAGGGTGGCGCCGAGGAGGTGGAGGAGCTGACCGGCGTCTCTGAGCTGGAGCAGACCGTGGAGGATCTGCAAAATACCTTCGCCGAAGCACCGGACGCCCCACCCGAGGTGCTGGCGAACCCGTTCCGGGCGGAAGTCCGGAACCTGGCCGCCGCACCGGGTATTGTGGGGTTCTACGCGCCGGGAGTCCTGGCGTTGCTCATTCAGCATATCGCTGTGAGCATGGCCTGCTTGAGCATCATACGGGAACGTCAAAGGGGTGCCTACGAGTTCTTCGAGGTCTCGCCGCTCGGGACCGGGGAGCTCCTGGCCGGGAAGTTTTTGACCTACTTTGGGCTAGTGCTCGCGGCCACCCTAGCGGTAGCGGTTGTCCTGGCGGTCTTTCTCGGCATCCCCGTCGGGGGCGGAGTGCTCATGATGGCGCTGGCGATGGCACTAGTGACGCTCGCCTCCTTGGGCCTGGGGTTCCTGGTCTCCGCGCTCGCCAGAAGCCAGCTGCAGGCCGTCCAGGTCGCGATGCTCCTGCTCATAGCGAGCGTGCTCTTTGCCGGCTTTTTGTTCCCCCTGGGCGACATGCAGGGGCCGGCTCGATGGATCGCCTATCTCCTGCCGGCAGCCTATGGTATCCGCTCCTTGCAGGACGTGATGATCCGGGGCCAAGAGATCCCGCTCTTCGACCTCGCCGGGCCGCTCGTCATTGCCGCGGTAAGCCTCATCCTGACGCTCTACCTCATGAGAAGGAAAAAGACCTGATGGCTGTCATCGATGTCGGAAATCTGGCCAAACGCTTCGGCAACGAGCGCGTCCTGAAGGGCTTGGATCTGACGGTGAAAGAGGGTGAGATCTTCGGCCTAATAGGCCCTAGCGGTTCGGGCAAGAGCACCTTCCTGAGAACCCTTACCGGTTATCTGGCTCCCTCGGAGGGAAAGGTCGAGGTCCTTGAGAAAGCACCTTACGAGTTCACCTCCAAAGACCGGCGCAGGATCGGCTTCATGCCGCAGGGGTTCGTGCTTTACGGGGAGCTCTCCGTGCGCCAGAACCTGAACTTCGTGGCCGGACTCTACGGCTTGAGGTTCCTGAAACGGCGCCGGAGGGTGCGCGAGACACTGGAGTTCGTCGAGCTCTGGGAACACCGACGCAAGACGACGGCGAACATCTCCGGCGGGATGCAGCGGCGCCTTCAGCTCGCGGCGGCCATAGTCCACGACCCCGAGCTCCTCTTTGTAGACGAGCCCACGGCAAACCTCGACCCCATCCTCCGGCGCCGGTTCTGGGACGAGTTCGAGAGGTTGCGCAACCAAGGACATACGCTCTTCGTCACTACCCAGTACGTGGGAGAGGCCGAGCGGTGCGACCGCGTGGGCCTCCTCTCAGACGGCAACCTCGTCGCCGTCGGTACCCCCGACGAGCTGAGGCGCCGGGCCTTCGGCGGAGAGCTTGTCCATCTGGTCCTCGGTGGGGATCCCGGGCGCCTCGGCGAGGTTCTGAAAGCGCTGGAGGAGGTCGGTCGCGTGGTGGAGGTCAGGCAGGACGAAGGGGCAGAAGAGGTCGCAAGCCGCGTCCGGCTCCTCGTCGAGGACGCCGACGCGGCGGTACCGAAGGTGGCAGAGGTCCTGAACGGGACCGATCTGCGCTCTTTGGCTATTCCCAAGCCCTCTTTCGACGAGGTCTTTTTCCGCCTGGTGAGGGAGGCGAGCGAGTCGGTGTAGAACTACCGTGGAGAAGCTCCGCGAAGGACCCAGGACTTCTCTACGTCCAGCGTCTTGGGCTTATTTGTCGGGGCTTTAGAAGTGAGCTGCCCAGGACTCGAACCTGAAACCTAGAGATTAAGAGTCTCCTTTGATAGGGTCGCCGAGGTTAGCGGGGGTTAGAAATCCGCTTACCTGAGCCTTTATACACATTGACTTTCCACCCGGCAAACGTATGGGTTAGGTTTAACGCCCTTTCTGAGGGCGAGAGGACTAAGGTGCAGCTATTTAGACCATAAATGGTCTTCCGCTACCATTACTGGAATCGCAAACTGCCCGAGCTCATGTTGCGCACCCTGCTGACCCCAGATGCGCAAGAGGTGCGCTTCGAGCGGGTGGCGGTGGAGCAGAAGGGTAGAGGTAGCTTTGCACAGAAATTGGCCATTTGGGGGGTATTTTTGTGCAGGACGGGCTTTGCACAGGCGTTGCACAAAAAATCGACTTTGCACAAAAATTACAAAGT
>JALYGT010000073.1 GCA_030776965.1 Actinomycetota bacterium | reverse complement strand
ACGAGGTCTACGATCTGGCCACCGACTCGTGGGAGGAGGTCGCGCCCTTGCCCACCCCGCGTAGCGGCACCGCGGGCGCGGCGCTGAGTGGGCGCGTGCTGGTATTCGGCGGCGAGGAGGGCGCGGGCATCTTCGAGGAGAACGAGGCGTACGATCCGGCGACCGACGCCTGGACGACCCTGGCGCCCCTGCCTACCCCCCGCCACGGGTTCGGCGCGGCCACGGTCGAGGGCATCGTCTATGTCCCCGCCGGCGCCCCCGTGACGGGCGGCAGCCGGCAGAGCGACGTTCTCGAAGCTTTCGAGCTGCCATAAGAGCGGTGCCTTTGCCCGCTCCGCGTTCGCCGGGCGTAAGAATATTACTAACCGATTCTTGTTTCCCCTGTTATCATGCTGCAAAAAGCAGTGGTAAAGCGTCGAGAAGGGCTCGTGAACCTTGGTCAGCACAGCTTCTAGCACCCGGATGATGGACACCGTAGACAAGGACTTGCTCAACCTTATCCAGCGGGAGTTTCCGCTGGAGCGGGAGCCGTTCGAGGCCTTGGGGCTCACTTTGGGTGTCGCTGGGGACGAGGTGATCCGGCGCATAGAAGCGCTCAAAAGGGGCCGGGTGATACGCCAGATCAGCGCGATCTTCGATACCCGCGTCCTGGGTTACCAGTCGAGCCTTGTCGCCGCCAAGGTACCGCCGACCAAGCTCAACGCCGCTGCCAAGGCCATAAACTCCCACCCCGGCGTCTCCCACAACTACGAGCGCAACAACGAGTTCAACCTCTGGTACACCGTGGCGGTGCCGCCGGACTCGCGCTTAGGGCTGGAGAGTACCGTGGACGTCTTGCACAAGATCAGCGGCGCCGAGAGGACGCGGATACTTCCTACCCTGAAGCTGTTCAAGATCGGGGTGACGCTCGACATGAGGGAGGGCGCGACCGCTAAGAAGGAGGCCCCGCAGTACGGCGAGGCCGACCGCATGGGCGCCGACCGGAACATCTCCGAAGACGACAAGGCGGCTATCCGGGCCTTGCAGGAAGACGTCCCGCTCACCCCGAGGCCGTTCGACCTCTGGGGACGGCAGGTCGGGTTGTCTTACGAGGAGCTTTTGGAGCGGGCGTACGACCTGCAGCGGCGCAAGATCATGCGCCGCTTCTCCGCCGTCCTCTACCACCGCAAGGCGGGCTTCCGCGCGAACGCGATGGGCGTGTGGAAGGTGCCAGACGAGCGGATAGACGAGGTCGGCAACACTTTCGCCCAGTACCAGGCGGTCTCCCACTGCTATCAGCGTCCCGTTTACGAGGACTGGCCGTATGCCCTCTTCAGCATGGTCCACGGCCGCACCGAGGAGGAGTGCGAGGCGGTCCTCGACGCGATGGCGGCCGAGACGGGGATCACCGAGCGGCTCTCCCTGTACTCGACTCGCGAGTACAAAAAGACTAGGGTCCGCTACTTCACGCCAGAGATGGATGCCTGGGAGAAGCTCTACGCAGGCGTCCTTCGCTGATATTGGCGGTTGGCTTTCACCAATCAGCGGTCAGCAAGAGAAAGGCCGAAGATTGACTGCTCTACCTTCGAGTGCCTAGCTTCTCGGCCGGCCCGGTAAGGTAGTCTGTGCGACGCATGGCTCGGGGTCGAGGAGATGGGGGCGGACACACTCTTCAACTGGGACCACTTCCGGCCCAACCAGGTAAAGAACGCCAACGCCTACGCCGAGAACGGCATCACCCACCTCATGCTCGGCTTCATCGGTCCCGACTACGACCTCGCCCCGCTCGAAGGACTCGTAGCCTGGCACGACTCGCGGAACGGAAGCTAGGACGAAAGGAGCGGCGCAAAAAGACGCGTGGCCTAGTGCCGCGGCGTTGCCTCTCCGATGGTCTCGCTGGGCGTGTCGCGGACCGAGCAGGCGAAGAGGAAGGCGGGCGGCACGTTGAGCGGCGAGAAGCGTCTGCGTATGGGGGCAAAAAACTTCTTCAAATCCGCCAAGACGGAGGTCGAGTACTGCAGCACGAGCATCTGCCCGTCCGGCTTAAGGGCCCGGCGCGCGGCGTCGAGGATGTTCCGCCGCACGTTCGCCGGCAGCGTGGTGAAAGGCAGACTGCTCACTATGATGTCTATCTTCTTGCCTTCGAGGTAGGCCTCGACGTTCTCGGCGGAGTCGTTGATCACATGCAGCCTCGGGTCTTCTAGACGAGCGGTGACGGTGGAGACCAGATCCGGGTCGAGCTCGAAAGCAAGAAAGACCCCTTCCGTGTGGAGGCGCTTTAGGATCTCCTCGGTGTAGGCGCCCGTGCCGGACCCGAACTCGACGACGGTGCGCGCCCGGGGCAGGTCCCCCATGTCCAAAAGGTCCCGAACCGCCCAGCGAGAAGTAGGCCAGACCGCGCCAACCTTGCGAGGATTTTGCACCATGGATCGCATGAACAGCAACCGTCCACGCAAGCTCTCCCTGAACTTCGCCCTTCCCCTGCCCGCCAGAGTAACCTCCCTTTTGCCTTCTTAAGCGCCCAAAAGACGCACCTTCTTCTTCGCGCTTGACTCCTTGCGAGTGTCCAAGTGCCGAACTTTACTCCGACCGCCACCCCAGTTCAAGCCGCAAGCTATGTCGGGACGGCTCCTACTCGGACGTCTTCCTCGTCGTCGCAACCGTCACCGTCGCCCGCTTCCTCCGCCACTACCGCCGTAGATCCTAATCCCTCGCGGTTGCGCCCTTTAACGGTCGCTTGACCATTGTCGTGTAGCACCGGCTGTGACCGATAACAACTGATTTGTGGCAGGAGCAATGCTACGAATGTTTCAGCAGGCTCGCTACGGGTGCTAATTGATCGAGTAGACGAGAAGGCCATCCGCTTCATGTCGGAGTACTGGCCTTGCTAGTCTAATTACTATCCGCTGCTCCAGTGCTGGGACCAAGCGGCCTTTTTCTGATGGTTCTCGACGGCGGTTTTGAGGTGTTCGTCGAGGGACTTTACGGGGTTGTCAGCATACTCTTCGAGGACTTCGTTGAACTCCAGCACGTGGTCGCGGGTAGTGACATCGCTGAGGAAGGCCACAGCTTCCTCGGCATCCAGGCCCTCGCGCTCGGCGAATTCCGAGACTACGTCGTTCATCAGGCTCATCAGGAAATGCTGGAGCTTGTTTTCGTCGAGACTTTCGGGGGGACGATCGCACATCCGTTCCTCAAACTTGCGGCCGAAGACCGTGGCCGCCAGGATGATGCGGCGCCGGTCTTGGGGGGACTTGTCCGGTCCCCATGCGATTGTCATGGTCTCTTCGTCGAGCCTATCGAGGTAGGCGAGGACCGGGTCCGTTTCGTGTCTCTTGCGTGGCTCTTCTTCGCCCACGGGTCGTTGGTACCATCCGGTATTGCTGGAAGGTCGGCGCGACGGTGGCGGGTGTCAGGCTGTAGTGGAGATGATCACGAGGCGTGACCGTCTGATGATCCTGTCGAGGAACTGGGGAGGGTTATCGCCGGCTACGAGGAGCTCGGGTTCCGGGTGAGGCCTGTGACGAGCACGCCGACGGTTTGACCCGTAACGCCCTCGTACTGTTTGCCGACGGAATGTACCTGGAGCTCGTGGCATTTGTGGATCCCGACGACGAACGGGACAACGTGTGGGGCTGGAGATCATTCCTGAAGCGTGGCGGTGGGCTCGTAGACTACTGCGTGGCGTCCGACGCCCTTGCCATGACGCGTGTCGTCTGAAGGAGGCCGGCTTCGGGTGGACGGCCCAGACGAGGGCGGGAAGCGGCTCCCGGACGGAGATCTGGTAGAAGATCGCCCGCGTCCGCCAGGAGGGCAAGATATTACCGTTCCTGGTCGAGGACGAAACCCCCTCGCTCCTCGCGCCTCCCCGCCGGTAGTTCGGCGGAGCACCCCAACGGCGCGACGGGAATCTCGCGGTTCCTGAACGCCACCCGAAACACGTCAGAGGCCTGAAAATCTCTCGCCGCGCTCGCGGGCAACAAGGAGAGTTCCGGGACACGCTCGGCGTTAGCAGACAGGAGATCGCGGTCGTGACGTCGTATGAGCCGCGAGGATGGCTCCTTACAGGCCGGGAAAGCGTCGGTACGGGAGGTCTCCTTCGCCTAGGTGACCCGAAGGAATCTATAACCCGAAGCTGTTGCTTCTTAAGATCTCCTTTACAGCCAGGGCCTCCTCGTCGGCACGGTCGTCGGGGAGGGCGACCCCTCGGCCGCACCGCCCGCAAGCGAAGGTGGTGAGCCCCTCTTCTCGCCAGTCCTCTTCGCGGCCCAAGAGGATCAGCTTCTCTTGGCACCCCTTGCACTCCAAAACCACGCGTCCCGAACACTCAACCGAGTAGTCCTCCACTTCCGCTATCCCCCTCCTGAGATAGAATTACCTAGGCTGGGCCACAGGGCCCTCCGGGAGCTTACCCCCCTCCAAGCGACCCGAGAGAGCATTCGCGGGCCCACCCGTAGCCTAATTAACACGCAAGCGGATGTCTTACAAGGTGAACCTTTCTCGACCTATTATCGCGGGTAGCTCAACGTGAGGTTTATGCGTATACCGCCGCGGGCCCTTTCGCGGGCGCCGAGACTATCCCGGATATCCTATAGAGCGCCTTAGAGTCCTCGGGGGGACGCCCTGAGGGCCGGCTACACCCGGCGCAGTACTTACGGAGCCGAAACCCGAGCCGTCCTACGAGAGGTTGCGCGCCAGGGGCAAGCCGAAGAAGGTGACGCATACCGCCTGCACGCGCAAGAATCTTACGATCCTGGGCGCGATTCTCCGGAACCGAACTCCCTAGCAGCCAAGAGAGGCTGTGTAAGCTAGTGTAACCCTATCGAGGATAGCTTTCCAGAGAGGTGGCAGCTAAGAGCTCGTTTCAAAACCCTGCTCTGCTACATTGCGTCTATGTGGCCAAGGAAGAAACCCGGCGAGCATCTCTGCACTTGTGCTCCGAATGTTCGCTTAGCTTCAGCGCGCCAAGCGAGCTTCGAAATGCACTCTCTCCGATGTTGCCGGGGACGTAAAATCGGGACAGTTGGGCGGTAAAAGGTACACTCTCCTGCCGGTCGGCGTCGAACAGCCAAGAAGAAGGGAGAGCCGCTAGCGACATCGGCTCTCCCTTCTTCTTGCTCTCTTCGTCAGCGTACCTACGCTCGTTTCATCGCTCGGGCGGCATTACGTGTCGCGCCGCAAGCGGTAGGCCTCGGGCCTCTCTGCGCTTGCACCTCCGTTGGTGCCGCCGGTCGTACTTTCCCCTGCAGCGCTGCTCGCTTCCTCTTGGCCGCGGTTGTAGGCCTTCTCGATCACGTCCCGGGCCACTTCCCGGCCGCCTATGCCGAACGCTATCGCCGCCGCCAATGCCACCGCACCTAGCACGATCAGAAACGTCGGCGCCGTAAGCTCGACCGCTA
>JALYGT010000072.1 GCA_030776965.1 Actinomycetota bacterium | reverse complement strand
TACGAGGACCTGGTTTCCGCGGGGATCATAGACCCTGCGATGGTCACGAGGAGTGCGTTGCAGAACGCGGCCTCCATCGGCAGCCTCATCGTCACCACCGACGTGGTGGTGGCCGAGCCCGAGGAGGAGGCCCCCGCGATGCCCGGCGGCGGCATGGGCGGCATGATGTAAGGTTCCTCCCAGAGGAATCCTTCGGGGCGGCGCCTGCAATGGCGCCGCCCTTTGTTTTTGGAATTTTTAAGATATTTTGTTTCGAGCGACCGGGAACGGGTACGTATTGTCGCAACGTGGAAGCAAAGAAGGAGGTTATGTCGTGAGGGGCAACCAACTGGTTACCATTTTGGTGGTAGTCATCCTAGTCATCGTGTTGATTTATTTGCTCATGATGGTCTTCTAAACCTCGCACAGCTTCCACGAAGTTTTGCGCTTTTCGAAAGGAGTTGAGGAAGGTGCCACAAGGTATCGTCGGGATTATAGTAGTGGTGGTCGTGGTCATAGTAGTGCTCGCTCTGCTAGGCGTCATATCTCTCTAGACGTTCTCTGAGCCTCTTGGCCGTCTTGACCCGACGGGCGTCGGGGGTGTAACCTAGCGCGGAGTTGCGGTATCTGAAAGATAATTAGCGTTGAATAAGCCCACAGGGGGAAGCCCTGTGGGCTTTTGCGCACCCGGTCGGAGAGCGACGAGAAAGGTGGCCCTCACTGCGCATGGACATTGAGATCGGCAAAGGCAAGACGGGCCGGCGGGCGTACGGGCTCGATGAGATCGCCATCGTCCCAAGTCGCCGGACCCGTGACCCGCAGGACATAGACATCTCCTGGTCTTTGGGGGATCTACACCTGGATCTCCCATGCTTGGCGAGTGCCATCGACGCCGCCGTAGACCCCAAAACGGCCGGTATCGTCGGGCATTTGGGCGGTCTCGCCGTCCTCAACCTCGAAGGTATCCAGACGCGCTACGAGGACCCGGGGTCCGTCTTCGAGGAGATAGCGAGCCTCCCGGAGACGAAGGCCACGCGCGTGATGCAAGAGATCTACGCGGAGCCCCTGAAAGAGGAGCTGATCTTCCGCCGCATCCAGGAGATAAAGGATCAGGGCGTGATAGCCGCCGCCTCCCTCACCCCCCAAAGGGTAGAGCGTTACCACCAGGCCGCCATAGAGGCCGGCCTCGACGTGCTCGTAATCCAGGGCACGGTCGTCTCCGCCGAGCACGTCTCCAAGACCGTCGAACCCCTCAACCTCATGGAGTTCGTCCCGTCCCTGAACGTTCCCGTCATCGTCGGCGGTTGCGCGAGCTACTCGACCGCTCTGCACCTCATGCGCACCGGGGCGGTGGGCGTTCTCGTCGGAGTAGGTCCGGGCCGCATCTGCACCACGCGCGGGGTCCTCGGTACCGGGGTCCCACAGGCGACCGCCATCGCCGATGCCACGGCAGCACGGATGCGCCACTATCTGGAGACGGGCGAGTACGTCAACGTCATAGCCGACGGCGGGATGCGCACCGGTGGAGACGTCGCTAAGGCCGTGGCCTGTGGGGCCGACGCCGTGATGCTCGGGAGCGCTTTCGCCAAGGCTGAAGAAGCCCCTGGACGAGGCTACTCGTGGGGAATGGCGACCTTCCACCCGACACTCCCCCGGGGGACGCGCATACAAACAAAGTCCGTCGGGACTTTAGAAGAGATACTGGTCGGCCCCGCTCACGAAAACGACGGGACCCGTAACCTTATGGGAGCCTTGAGAACCAGCATGGCGACCACCGGCTACCAGAACATCAAGGAGTTCCAGAAAGCTGAGGTCGTGTACGCCCCGTCGCTCGCCACGGAGGGCAAGCTCGAGCAGCGCTCCCAGGGTGTCGGCCAAGGCTCCTCCGGGATGGGGTAGCGCCCTTGATCGTCGTCCTCGATTTCGGCGGACAGTACGCGCAGCTCATCGCCCGGCGCATCCGCGAGGTCCGCGTCTACTCGGAGCTCATCCCCTACGATACGCCTGTTGAAGAGATCCTAGCCCGCGAGCCGAAGGGCATCATCCTCTCCGGCGGGCCGAACAGCGTCTACGGGGAAAGGGCCCCTCAAGTAGATGAGAGGCTCTTCGATCTCGGCGTACCGTCTTTGGGCATCTGCTACGGGATGCAGCTCATGGCGCTTTCTTTGGGCGGAAAGGTCGGGGCCACGCAGATAAGGGAATACGGCCGCTCGGATCTGCGAATCAAGGAACACGGGCTGCTCTTCGCGGGCACCCCCGGCGAGCAGGTGGCGTGGACGAGCCACGGCGACGCCGTCTTCGCCCCCCCGGAGGGCTTCACGGTTACGGCCGAGACTCCTTCCGTCCCGATCATCGCCTTCGAGGAGCCGGAGAAGGGCTTCTTCGGGGTGCAGTTCCACCCGGAGGTGAGGCACACCGAGTATGGGATGGAGATGCTCAAAAACTTCCTCTTCGAGGTTTGCGGTTGCGCGCCGAACTGGACGCCCGTCAACATCATCACCGACTCGGTCGAGAAGATAAGGGAGCAGGTCGGGGACGCCAAAGCGATCTGCGGTCTGTCGGGAGGCGTGGACTCGGCGACGGCGGCGATGCTGGTCCACAGGGCCATAGGCGATAACCTGACGTGCGTCTTCGTGGATCACGGGCTCCTGAGACAAAACGAGGCCGAGCAGGTCGTCGAGGCGTTTGGGAAGAACTCGGATGTGCCCCTGGTCCACGTCGAAGCCCAGGAGCGCTTCCTGAACAAGCTCTCGGGTGTCACCGACCCGGAGGCGAAGCGCAAGCTGATCGGCGAAGAGTTCATCCGCACCTTTGAGGAGGAGGCGGGCAAGATAGCGGAGAACGCGAAGTTCCTCGTGCAGGGCACGCTCTACTCGGACGTGATCGAGAGCGGCACTCGCGACGCTGCCCGCATCAAGAGCCACCACAACGTAGGAGGCTTGCCGGAGGTGATGGACCTGGACCTCGTCGAACCTCTTCGCAACCTCTTCAAAGACGAGGTTCGCGTCGTGGCGGCCGAGCTCGGGATGCCCGAGAGGATGGCGTGGCGCCAACCGTTCCCGGGACCGGGGCTAGCCATCAGGGTCATCGGTGACGTCACGGCCGAGCGGTTGGAGATCCTGCGCAAGGCCGACTTCGTGCTGCAGGACGAGATCCGGAACGCGGGCTTCTACCAGCAGCTCTGGCAGAGCTTTGCCGTGCTGCCGACGATACACTCCGTGGGCGTCATGGGCGACGCGAGGACCTACGAGTACCCTATCGTCATCCGGGCCGTCACCTCAGACGATGCCATGACCGCCGACTGGGCACGGTTACCCTACGATCTCCTGGAGCGCATCAGTAACCGGATCATAAACGAGGTCCCCGGCGTGAACCGGGTGGCCCTGGACATAACCAGCAAGCCGCCGGGCACCATCGAGTGGGAGTGAGTGAGACGTAGAATCCCCTCGCCGCTCCGCGTCCGAGTAGCCTCCAGGTACACATTGATTTAACCCAGAGTTTCCTCTCTTTTAACCCAACGGGACACGCCTACTGCTAGCATGGCCGGCGTGCGCGTAGGGAAGGATAAGCGAGAGGACGGCGGCATAAAGAGGCGCCACGTGCAGCGCCAGCACCTTCTGTTCCTGGCGTTTATCGCGCCCAACTTCTTGCTCTTGGGTGTCTTCACGTACTGGCACGATCTACCAGTCCTACCTGAGCCCTCCTTCGCATCCTTTAACGAAGGTGACCAGAAATTGCACCAGAAACACAAACCATCATTTTCTCGAGTGAAACCATACGCACAAAACCATCGCCTATAGTCCCGCCTTGAAAGTTTTGCGTCGGAGGCGACGGGGCCATTTGCGAACCTGGGGCCGTCCGGCGCGAGAACCAGAAAAGAGAGGATGGGTTGAGTAAAGCTGCGCGTTTGAGGTGACTGATAGGAGCTCTTCTACTGTCCCTGGCCGTGGTCATGACCGGTGCTTGCCAGGGAGGCAGCGAGAAGACGGACGAGAACGATTAGGAGAAGAAGGAAGAAGAGAAGAAGTAAGGAAAGCGGCGCCGGCAAGCCTTCGGGCCGTTTCGCCGCCACCGGCGACTCTAGCATTGTGCGATCAACCCCGGGGCGTGGCCGAGCATTTCGGCCGCGCCCCGGGTGCTAGGAGGCCGTGTAACACAGATTTAACGCGGCGTTTACACGGGTGAAACTAAAGCAAGAGGGCTATGCCCTATGATCGTCCCCTGGAAATCGAGCGGACGGTCTTCGTGTTTTGCGGTAGGAGATCGTTTACTGGCGAGACGAATCGTATCGCGACGAGAGGAGAAAGTGAATTGAACAGAGCTGCGCGTTTGAGCCTGTTAACCGGGGTGTTTCTCTTGACGCTGGCCTTGGTCTTGGCCGGCTGCGGGGGCGGAGGCGGCGGGGGACAGAAGGAAGAAGAGAAGACGGAGGATACCAAAGCGGCCGGAGGTGGCGGCGGTGAAGCGGGTCAGATCGCCGTCGAGGGTTCCAGCACCGTACTGCCGATCACTCAAGCGGCGGCCGAGGCGTTTAACCAGCAGAACCCGGACGTCCGGATCACCGTCGGCGGGTCCGGCACCGGTGACGGCTTCGAGGCGTTCTGTAATGGGGATACCCAAATCTCCAACGCTTCCCGCCCGATCGAGGAAGATGAGGTCCAAGCATGCCAGGAGAATGGTATCGAGTTCATCGAGATCCCGGTGGCCTTGGACGCCCTCTCGGTCGTGGTCAACTCCCAGAACAACTTCGCGAACGACATAACGCTCGACCAGCTCAGGACGCTTTGGGAACCTGACGCGGAGGGGCAGGTCACGACCTGGAACCAGGTGAATCCCGAGTGGCCCGAGCAGCAGATCAACCTCTACGGCCCCGGGACCGAGTCAGGTACCTTCGATTACTTCACCGATGAGGTTGTCGGCGAGGAGGGCGCGAGCCGGACGGACTACCAGGCTAGCGAGGACGACAACGTGCTGGTGCAGGGCGTCAGCGGTGACCCGAACGCGCTCGGGTACTTCGGCCTCAGTTACTTCTTGCAGAACCAGCAACGGCTCAAGGCGCTCACCGTCAACGGC
Organism: Actinomycetota bacterium; assembly: GCA_030776965.1. Classification (GTDB taxonomy): domain Bacteria; phylum Actinomycetota; class Rubrobacteria; order Rubrobacterales; family Rubrobacteraceae; genus Rubrobacter_F. The sequence continues at coordinate 336 of JALYGT010000072.1, read as the reverse complement.
GTTGCGCCCAGCGAGGAGACCGCCCAATCGGGCGAGTATGCGCTCTCGCGGCCCCTGTTCATCTACGTGAGCACGCAGGCCCTCGAGGAGAACCCGTCGGTCCAGGAGTTCGTGAGCTTCTACCTAGAGAACCTCAACCAGTTCGTCGAGCAGGCCCAGTACGTGCCGCTCAATGACCAGGCCTTGCAGGAGGCACGCGAGCGGTTCGAGAACCGTACCACGGGCAGCGGCCCCCAAGGCGCCCTCGGCGCTTAGGAGAGGGCAAGGATGAGGAGAAGAAGAAATAGGCTATCCGGCGGGTTCGTAAGCAGGCCTTCGTGGTGTAGTATGGTGCAT
>JALYGT010000071.1 GCA_030776965.1 Actinomycetota bacterium | reverse complement strand
GTGGAGCTATCGGCACCTTTGAGGCTACGCGCTTCGCGGCGGGCCGTAAGAATCAGAACTCCTTCGAGATCAACGGCTCGAAGGGCAGCGTGGCCTTCGACCTGGAACGGATGAACGAGCTGGAGGTGTACTTCGAGGACGACGAGCCGGATGCGAAGGGTTTTCGCACCGTGATAGTGACAGAGCCCGACCATCCCTATGCTGGGGCCTGGTGGCCGCCAGGGCACATCCTGGGCTACGAGCACACCTTCGTCCACACCATAAAGGACCTCATGGACGGCATAGCCGCCGGCAAGATCCCGGCCCCCACCTTCAAGGACGGCTACCGTTGCCAGGCGGTCCTCGACGCCGTAGAACGCAGCGCCGAGAGCCGCGAGTGGATCAGACCAGAATACGGAGGACTCTAGTGGCGAATACCCTGCGTGTCACTGTCTGGAACGAGTACCGGCACGAGAGGAGCGACGAGGAGGTTGCGAAGGTCTATCCTGACGGCATTCACGGTGCTCTGGCAGCGGCGCTCAGGGGTGACGGCCTCCAGATCCGCACCGCCACCCTCGACGAGCCCGAGCATGGCCTCACCGAGGAGGTCCTCGACACGACGAACGTGCTCCTCTGGTGGGGACACGTGGCCCACGGCGAGGTCGCCGACGAGGTGGTCGAGAGGGTGCACGAGCGGGTGCTCGCCGGCATGGGCCTTATAGTGCTCCACTCCGGGCACTTCTCCAAGATCTTCAAGAGACTCATGGGCACGAGCTGCGACCTGAAGTGGCGCCACGACGACCGTGAGCGGATCTGGGTAGTGGCGCCCGGGCACCAGATAGCCGAGGGACTGGGGGAGTACATCGAGCTGGAGGAGGAGATGTACGGCGAACCCTTCGACGTGCCGCCGCCCGAGGAACTCGTCTTCGTGAGCTGGTTCGGCGGGGGGGAGGTCTTCCGGAGTGGCTGCTGCTACAGGAGGGGACGCGGCAAGATCTTCTATTTCCGCCCCGGTCACGAGACCAACCCCTCGTATCACAACTCTGACGTGCGGCGCGTGATAAGGAACGCCGTCCGCTGGGCCGCCCCGACGCCGGGCAAAGCTCCCGCCTATGGCCACACGGAGCCGCTGGAGTAGAGCGAACGAAAACCTGCTAAGGAGTGTTACTTGCGACCGGAAAGACCATCTGTGAAGCCCCTGCGCATAGGCGTTGTGGGTTTGGGTTGGGCTGGCGAAACGCACCTCAAGAGCTACCTGCGACTGCCGAACGTGGAAGCCGTGGCGCTCGCTGGCCTAGAGGAGCCCAGGCTGCGCGAGCTCGGGCAAAGGTACGGCGTTCCCAATCTGCACCGTGACTACGTCGAGCTCGTCGCTCGCGACGACCTGGATGCGGTAAGTATCTGTGCGCCCAACCACCTCCACGCCCCGGTGGCCATAGCGGCGTTAGAGAGCAGCAAGCATGTGCTCTGCGAGAAGCCCTTGGCACGCACAGGCGCCGAGGCTGAGAGGATCGTGCGGACTGCCCGGGAAGCCGGACGTGTGGTGCACATCGCCTTTACTCAGCGGGAGCGTGGGGACGTACAAGTGCTCAAGCGCCACATCCTGGACGGCAATCTGGGCCGCATCTACTATGTCAAGGCGACCTGGATGCGCCGCAATGGCATCCCGGGGATGGGGAGCTGGTTCACCAACAAGGAGATGGCCGGCGGCGGCCCTCTCATAGACTTGGGCGTTCACATGATCGACATGGCCCTTTACCTGATGGACGAGCCCGAGATCGAGAGCGTCAGCTGTGCCACCTACGCCGAGCTTGGTCCCCAAGGCCGCGGCGGCCGCGGAGACGCCAAAACGATAATCGGTGACGCCTACGAGGTCGAAGACCTGGCCACCGCTTATATCCGCCTCTCGGGGGGCGCGACGTTGAACCTAGAGGCCGGGTGGGCAGCCTATCGTGAGTCGAGCGACGACTTCGGTCTCACGCTCTATGGCACCGACGGGGGCGCCGAGATGAGGGTTAGGAACTATGGTACGCAAGACACCGTACGTATCTACACCGACGTGGCCGGTGTACCCGCCGTCGTCATCCCAGAGATCGAGCCGCGCGAGGGACATCTGGTGGTCGTCAGTCGGTTTGTCGAGACCATCCGGAGCGGCGAATGGGAGGGACAGGTCGGAGTAGAGGGATTGCGCCGCGCTCGTATCATAGATGCCTGCTACGCGTCGGCGCTCGAACACCGCGAGGTCTCCTTCGGCCGAGAAAGGGGGTCACGATGAAGTCGTCGCTAATTGGTGGCTTGGATCCCCTTCTGAAAAGAGGCGTAGAGTCCGACGAAAGGCGCGGGTGATACTACGCAGAAGCCCTGAGATCATCAGGCAGTAAGGGCCGGCTAAGGCTGCGCTCCCTTTGCTTCCGAGTAGACGACCTCATACCGCTCCACGCCCGTTATCGTCTCGCCGGCAGTTTCGGCGCTGTAGGTGCGGAACCAATACGCCGACTCCTCGCTGGCGTCCATCGCTTCTTCGCTCTCCCATAGGATGATGACCTCCACCTTGACGCCCTGGCGTTCGGCGAGGACTAGAGCTCCGGCAAAACCGTCCAGCCGCCTGACGGCTGGTAGGGTCCTCTCTACTACGGCGTAGCGGAGCTCATCCACCTGCTCTGGGCGCCCCTCGAACTTGGTTATCCGCGCGAACACGCCACCTCCTTCCCGCTCACCGAGCGGTCAGCTCCTAGACCTCCAATATGATGACACCGAAGGAAGCCGGATTCATCACCCGTGGAGTCAAATTAATGGCATCGACCGAGCCTTTTTCTCCTCAGCGTGGGTGCTACCGTTCCCGGCCGAAAGATACGGCAAAAGGCGTTTGTGCACCTGATTACATATTCTGGGCCCTTTTTGCGCGGAACGGCTCGAATAAGGCTTAGAGCCGCGCTGAATAGGGTACAACGCTACACAACTGTTCTGCGGGAAGAGCGGGAAAGCTCGCGATACGAACCTTTCTCGTGAGGACTTGCGCTTCGCAAGGGTGTCAGGAATAGGGGGTCGTGGAAAGGTTCAGCGCGAAGAAGAAGTTAACGCGAGCGCGCAGCGAGAGTTGCAGAACGGTGCTTCGCCGTAACGGAACTCTCGGAGGCTGGTTGGAGTGGGGCGAGGCCAGTTTTTCGCCGACCTCCCTCCGTAGGGAAAGGAGCGAGTCGGTTTGACCGAGAGACGCACGAACGAGGGCCGTCCGCCGGAGGATGCTCACGCGGCTCACGGCCCGGGGTACGCCGACAGGGGCACG
>JALYGT010000070.1 GCA_030776965.1 Actinomycetota bacterium | reverse complement strand
GGGTTGCAATGATGTTGCACCAGGTAGCCTTGCTCAGTCCAACGTGCGCTTGAGGGTGTCCCCTATCTTCCTTCGGAGGTCTTCTTAGCAAGCATCCCCATGTGCCATCGATGGGTGGTGCAACATCACCGCAAGGCGCTGTAGGGGTAAAAGGCCGGGGTCTAAAACTCGGCCCTTTACCCCTACTGATTTTCGGGAAGAAACGGGAAGCTTAAGCTCCGCGACCTGCGCTGTTCGCCTTCAAAAGTTGAGTATCTCCTCGTAGAAACCCCGGAGCGCGGCGGTCGAGGCCTCCCAATCCAGCTTCTCCGCCGAGGCCCGGGCTCCCCGGCCCAAAGCAGCACACAACGCGCCGTCTCCGAGGATGCGGCGGATGGTAGCGACGAGTTCCCCATCGGAGCCGGGCTCGTAGAGGAGGCCGTTCTCCCCCTTTAAGACGACCTCGAGGGCGCCGCCGCTGCGGGCGGCGACCACCGGGAGGCCGGAGGAGAGGGCCTCGATCATGGCTATCCCCAAAGTCTCCGTGGTCGAGGGAAAGACGAATAAGTCAGCCGAAGCGTATGCGTTTGCCAGGTCGTCCCCCCCGAGGAATCCGGTAAAGATCGTCGGCATCCCCCGGAACTCCCTCTCCAGGGCTTTGCGGGCCGGGCCATCGCCGACGAGGGCGAGCCTGGTGCCCGGGATCCCACGCAGCACCGCCTTGAGCTGCCCGATGCTCTTCTCGGGGGCAAGCCGCCCAACGTAGAGGAGTATCTTCTCCTCGGGGCGCCCGCCGGAGAGCCTGTTTCGCCACTCCTTAGAGGCACGGTCCGGGCGAAAGCGGCGGGCGTCCACGCCCCGCGGCCAGAGCCTGACGTGCGTTATGCCCTCGCGGAGGAGGTAGTCGCGGGTAGTTCCAGAGGTGCAGAGGGTGAGAGCGGCCCGGTTGTGCAAGGTCCTCGTCCACCAGCGGGTCGCGCCCTCGAAGAAGCCTAGACCGTAGAAGTGGGTGTAGGCCGCTACGTTGGTGTGGTAGGAAGTTATAAGCGGCACTTTCAAGCGTGGGGCGTAGAAGATGCCGCCCGTCCCGAGGACAAACGGGTTGACGGCGTGGATCAGGTCAGGGTCGAACCATCCGAGCGTGCGTGCCACCCCCAGATGCGGCGGGCAGAGATGGATCTGGGGGTACGGCGGGAACGGAACGCCGGCTACCCCGTGGATGCGTGCCCCGGCATAAGATTTCGGTCCGCCCGAGGGCGCGAAGACCAAAACCTCGTCCCCCGCGCGAACGAGCTCCTCGACGGTGTGCTTGAGGCGTGTGACCACGCCGTTGGTCTCCGGCAGGAACGTCTCCGTGAAGAGCGCAACTCGCAAGGTTTTTGTCTGACCCCCCTACTTGTAGCGGGGCCCGCGCCAGTTCACCTGCGGAGCGAAAGTCTCCGGGTGGATCCGGTCCCGGTTCTCCATCGCCGTCAAGAGCAGCCGCTCCACCGTTTCCTCGCCTAAGAGGTGTGGCTTCAGCCCCAGCTCTAAAAGGCTCGTGTTCGCCGCGTTGTAGTAGTGCTCCTCTTTTTCGACCCTGGGATTCTTCAGGTGGGCGAGTTCTGGTTCGAGGTCTAAAGTGCGGGCGACCTTCTCGACGAGCTTCGCGAGCCCCAGGACGCTCCATTGCTCGGTGAACTGGTTAAAGACCCTGAACTCACCCGGCTCGGCCGGGTTGTTCGCGGCGAGCTCTATGCAGCGCACTGTGTCCCGGATGTCTATGAAGCCGCGCGTCTGCCCGCCTTCGCCGTAGACGGTGATGGGATTCCCGCTCGCTGCCTGGGCACAGAAACGGTTCAGGGCCGTTCCAAAGATGCCGTCGTAGTCGTAACGGTTGGTGAGGACCGGGTCGGGGGCAGTCTCGGCGGTCTCCACGTTGTAGACGACGCCCTGGTTGAGGTCGGTGGCCCTCAAGCCCCAGGTGCGGCAGGCGAACATGATGTTGTGGGAGTCGTGGACCTTGGAGAGGTGGTAGAAGGAGCCGGGCTGCTTCGGGTACGGTAGGGTGTCGGTGCGGCCCTTGTACTCGACCGTTATGTACCCCTCCTCGATGTCTATATTGGGGGTGCCATACTCGCCCATCGTGCCAAGCTTTATCAGGTGGCACCCCGGGACGATCTCGCCCATGGCGAAGAGGAGGTTCAAGTTGCCGACGACGTTGTTCGTCTGGGTGAAGACAGCGTGGGAGCGGTCGATCATGGAGTACGGGGCCGAACGCTGCTCGGCGAAATGAACCAGCGCCTCGGGCTCGAAGCCGCACATGATCTCGTAAACGAAGCGTTCGTCGGTGAGGTCGCCGACGGCGTACACTATCTCGCGGCCCGTGAGCTCCTTCCACCGGGTCGCGCGGGCCTCGAGGTCGGAGATCCTGGTCAGAGATTCTGTGCCGAGCTCTTCGTCCCAGTGCCTGCGGCTGAAGTTGTCCGCTACGAAGACTTCATGGCCCTGCGCCGAGAGGTACAAGGACGTGGGCCAACCGCAGAAACCGTCACCGCCCGCCACGAGAACGCGCATCCAACCTCCCATTTCGAGTTACGAACAGTACCAGTTTACATGGCCGCGAGAGGTTTGAGACCGCGCCCCCTGTAAATATTTCGTTACCGGACTACGAGAGGTTTTGAACTATTGCCTGCGTGAATTCTTTGGTGCCCGCCGAGCCCCCCAGGTCCTTGGTGCGGTTCTCGGGGCTCTTGAGGGCCTCCTCTATGGCGTTCTGCATCCTGTCGGCTTCCTCGTTCAGGCCCATGTAGTCGAGCATGTTCTTCGCCGAGCGCAGGGTCGCAAGCGGGTTCGCCCGGTTCTGGCCAGCGTACTTCGGCGCCGAGCCGTGCACCGGCTCGAAGAGGGCGGTATCGTCCCCGATGTTCGCACCTGGCGCCACGCCCAAGCCCCCGGTCAGGCCCGCGCACTCGTCGGAGAGGATGTCGCCGTAGAGGTTCGGGCAGACCAAAACGTCGTACTCGGTCGGCCGTGTGATCAGCTGCATGGCCATGTTGTCCACGATGCGGTCGTCGATCTCCTCGAAGTCGTTCTCGTACTCTCTTGCGACCTCGAAGAAGACGTCCTTGAATAGACCGTCGGTGAACTTCATGATATTGGCCTTGTGGACGACGGTTATACGTTTGCGTCCCCACTCCTTCGACTGCTCAAAGGCCAGGCGGCACAGGCGCTCGGTGCCCTCGCGGGTGATTATCTTGATAGACTCCGCGGCGTGTTGACCGACGGTGTGCTCGACGCCGGCGTACAGGTCCTCGGTGTTCTCGCGGAAGATGATGATATCTATGCCCTCGAAAGGGAGGTCTATCCCCGGCATGCTCAAGGCCGGCCGGACGTTGGCGTAGAGATCCAACTCCTTACGCAGGGCCACGTTCACCGAACGAAAACCGGCCCCCACGGGCGTCGTCAGCGGGCCTTTTATGGCGATCTTGTTGCGACGGATTGACTCTAGGACGTCCTCCGGGAGGGGAGTGCCCTTCTCCTCCATCACCGTCTCTCCGGCCTCGGCGATCTCCCACTCGATGTCTACGCCTAAAGCATCTATCACTTCCTGAACCGAGTTGGTTACGTCGGGACCTATGCCGTCCCCCGGTATGAGAGTAACCGTCCGAGCCACGAGAGAACCTCCTTTGCCTTTGACCGCACTCAGTATAGCGGTCGCGCGAACACTCGGCTGGTGGCCGACTCTACTAACCCGGGCCCGAGCAGAGGATGACCGTGGCGATCAGCAGAGGTCGGAGCTGTCAGAGGGGATCGGGGAACCGGCCTCCAGCTCTCTTCTATAAAAGTCGTCTAACTAAATCTGTTGCTGGTTCCCGAGCAAGAACACCAACAGCGCGGCGCTGATGCCGAAGATGACCAGCAGGATCAGGACCACGGCCACCGGGATCAGGACGACGAGAGCCGCCGTACCTGTGCTCGTACCGTGCACCTCCCGGACACCGAAAATGTACAAGACGATGGCCCAGATGGCACCGATTATCGACCCTATGACAGGTATCCAGGTTACGAGCTGCGTCACTTGAGTGTAAGAGGCGATCCTAAAAGTCGCTTCGAACCCCGCGTTGCTAGGCCTTACAAAAAGCAGCACGAGCAAGTGGAGTATGCCAGCCACTATAACCAAAACTATCGCTGTGTATATAGGTGTAAGGATCAGGCCGACCAAGAACCCCCCAATACCTCCTGCGAACGCCTCGCCAGTATCGCCCGGGCCAGCGAAGAGCGGGGCAAAGATTATGCCGAGGATGCCGGTGAGAAAGGCGGAGATCAGGGCGCATATCAAAGCGAAGACCAGCGGGTTTAGGAAGTCTCCTTGCCGGGCTATGCCGCGGAAGAAGGGAACCGGCCGGGTAACGACCGCCACGACCGTTCTGATAAAGCTGCCGACCGGATCGGAGAGGGTGAACTCTCCTCCGGCCCCTCCCGGCGACGGCCTCCGTGTACCGCCGGGCTCTGAGGAAGAACGTCCCGATTCTGGTCCCGTGTTGAAGTCCATAGCCTCTCCTCCCGCATTAGTTCTTTCGTTACTTGAAATGTAGCTGTTTACTGAGCCTGACGCAACACTCGGCGTCGCGAGTCGCCGGTTTAGGGGTTGCTGTAGAATGTGCGGGAGCCGAGAACGGTTTGAGAGAAGCGGGAAGGGTTTGCGGTGTCATCCACGATAGAGACCTTAGAGCGCGAGTTGGGGGAAGCCCAACTCGTTCGCGTGGAGCAGCAGAAGGCGGTGATTCGGGCGGAGAACGCCCACGAGGCCGCCTGCGCCGCCCGAGACGACGCCTGGGCAGAGTCGTCCGAGGGGTTCGGCACGGGCGAAGAGGTGGAACGTCTTAGTGCGCTGGTCTACGAGCGGCGGAGGGAGCTCTACGAGGCGATAGATCGGCTCAAAGCGGCCGAAGGCAAGGAGCGGAGGATCAAGAGCCGCCTCATGTACGTCCTGCCCGCCGAACGGAGGCGCTACCTATCGGGGGCCGTGGACGAAGAATTCGAGGAGCTGCTGCGGGCCGTCGAGGCGGCTTACGACGACGGGGAAAGTCCGCTCAAGGTCGAGGTCTCGGTGGTCGTAGCGGAGCCCGGTGAGTTGGACCTCCGGGGGGACGCGACCTGGCGGGCCTTGGAGCGGCTCTATTCCGGGACCGTTCGGCGCTGGGTGGAGATCCGGGCCCCGAGCGACACCGAAAAAGCGAGCATCATGGCCCGTCAGATTGCTTACTACGCGGGCGGTCACGTCCCGCGGGTCTTCGTCGGCGGCGAGGAGATACGGGCGGAGAGCTCCTCGGTGGGGTCCGACCGGGAAGGTTGGCGGCCGCTAGCTGGGTTCGACGAGCCTAACGGGCAGCTCGCGCTCGCCAGGATCACGGCCCGACGATACCTCGACGAGGGCTCGGTGGCGCGTCTGGGCAAACACGCCGCCACGCTCGTGCAGATCGCAAAGATAGCACGCCTCTACCAGACGATGAACCTCACCGGGGACGAGATCCGGTGGCGCCTCGAGCAGCTGATCTCCTTGCGGCTCGAGGTCCTCGAAGCAGTCTACGACCTGACCGGCCACCGTCGCCGCTTCTCCTTCTACGAGATAGCCCGCGCCGCCCGCCTCCTCGACGGGCACTTCCCCGACTCCGGCGTTGCCGCCGAAGCCCTGGCGCGCGCCGTGAATCGGGCCTTAGAGACCGGCGTCCCCCTCGTGGACGTCGCCTACCTTAGCGTCACATCGGGAGAGGGCTTCTAGCAGCATAGAGTTTTGGCTTTCGGCGAGCGGAGGGGTAGTCCCCAACGAACGTGGACGAGTGATAAGCAGGTGAAGCGGGTAACCGCCCGCTACTCGTCCTTCAGGTCGTGCTGAGGAACGGAGAGGTTGTAGGGGCGGGCAGGTTTCTCTGCCAGCACGCGTACCTTGTAGACGAAATCCGGGACAAACTCGCCTCGGCGGACCTCGAGTATCTCGACGGGCTGGCCCGTGGCCTTCAGAGCAGCCCTATCCCCCACCCCGTAGCAGGCCGGCCGACTGCGGTCCACCATCTTCCTGCCTCCTCTTGAGCGGTCTGTCTTTCTCGGTAGCGACGCGTGGGGTGGCAGTATAATGGGCCCCGGTCTGCCTCGCCAGGACGGTGGCGGCACAGAAACCTGGCGCAGCGAAGAACTCCGAAAAAGGGGGAGAGATGGCCGAACGTGCAGATTTGATCGTGGTCGGGGCGGGCCCAGGCGGGTCGGCGACAGCCTATCACGCGGCGAGGGCCGGGCTTTCGGTTTTGCTGCTCGACAGGCAAGAGTTCCCACGTGACAAACCCTGCGGCGACGGCCTGATGCCCCACGCGGCCCAAGAGATCTCGCTCATGGGCCTCGGCGACTGGCTGGACGAGCCGCACCACGGCAAGTTCTCGGGCTTCTCCATGTACACTCAAACCGCATTCCTTCGCCAGAAGGTCCCCGCCACCATCCACGGCCCTCACGGCTATGTGGTCGCCCGCGAAGAGACCGACGCCCGCCTCCTTGAACGTGCTAGAGAAGCCGGCGCCGACTTCCGGAGCGGTGTACGTGCCACCAAACTCCTCCGTTCCCCCGCAGGGAACGTAACAGGTGTTGAGGCAGTGTCGTCTGGAGAGACGCTGTTCTACGAGGCCCCGCTGGTGGTCGCCGCCGACGGGGTCGGAGGGTTCGCCGGGGAGGGAATGAAGGCCCACCAGAACGCCGTGGCGAGAAGGCAGTACTTCAAGGGCGTCGCCGGGCCGGAGAAGGATCACCTGCACGTCTTCATTACGAAGGACATGAACGAGTTGGGAGCCGGCTACGGCTGGGTCTTTTACCTCGGGGACGGCCGGGCGAACGTCGGGGTCGGTGTGTTCACGAAGACACTCAACCGCTCGCAGCGCAACCTCAAGGACTTCTTCGACCGCTTTCTCAAGGAACCTGAGATAGCCGAGTGGCTTAAGGGCGCCGAGCCCGAGGGACCGGCGAAGAGCTGGTCTTTGAAGACGGGGATGTGGGGAGCCAAGCGATACACCCAGGGCCTGATGACCGTCGGGGACGCTGCGAGCATGATCCACCCCATATGCGGCGAGGGTCTCGGCTACGCTATGGAGTCCGGTCGCTTGGCCGCCGCCTGGGCATATGAGGCTCGCTCCAGGGGCGACTACTCACCCGCGGTCCTTAAAGGTTACGAGCGCCAGCTCTGGCGCAAACGGGCGAAAGAGCACCTCTCCGGCCACACCTTCATCAATCTTGTCCCTAATGGGCAGTTCCTGGAACCATTCTTTAAAGTCTGCGAGAAGGATCCCGACGCCCGGCGCACCCTCGTTGAGGGGTTTAGCGGCGACGCTCCCATCTACAGCCTCCTGAAGCACCCGAGGGCTTTGGGCCGCGCCTTTGTGAAAGGCGTACGGTCTCGTTAGCGGTCAGCACTTCAGTTTGCCAGCTTCTCTTTTACTGACCGGCTGACAAGCTGACTACTATTCCAGTGTTACGTCGTCCCCGTAGAAGGTGGTGGGCTGCTCTTCGTCGGTCTTGGCGAGGAAGCTGACCTTCAAGGTCGTTCCCACGAAACGCGAAAGGTTCACGCTGTCCTCGATCCAACCATCCTCGTTGGCCTACTCCGCGTCGGCGTCTATCTGGCTCTCGACGATGGCGAGATGCTTCCCAGCCTCGTCCGTGAGGCGCACGACGAGGCCATCTGTCGGATGCTCTCTCCTCCGTCTCCACCCACACCCGGTAGAAGATCCTCTGTCCCGCCTGTATCTGGATCTTCTTTGAGATCTCGTCCTCAGCGTCGTCGTAGCCGCCGGGTCGGGCCACGCCCTCGCCGAGAAGGTTCTTCCCCTCCTTCTTGGCCTTCTGTTCCCAGACACCGTCCTCCTTTATCGAGCCGTTCTCGACGCTGTCCCCATCCGTGTTCCGGTCCCGAGCTTCGTTGGCCCCTTCAGGCTTTTGCCCTTTCTATGGTGCTTGCTGCTCGAGGGGCGGGACTTCGCCGCGGGGGGAGGTGTGGTCCACGTCAGAGCCGAAGTCGGTGGTCCAGTACCAGTTGTAGGTCGAGCCGGGGACGTAGATGCGGGCGATGCCAATCACCCATTGGTTGCTGTTGAGTATGTCGGCGTCGTGGCCGGGGGAGGTATGCCACCCCTCGAAGACTTCTTCGGCGGTCTTGTAACCAGCGATGAGGTTCTCGGCCATGAAGGCGTCGTAGTTGTAGCCTGAGAGGGCCATCCGATCCCAGGACTTGGAGTCAACCGGAAGTAGGAGCTGGCGAAGATTTCATGGGCGAAAAAGCCGTAGCGGCCCATTTCCTCGGAGTGGTGTTCAGAGGCCTCCGTGAGGGCGTCCGAGAGGATCAGGGTCGGAAGCCCGCTACTCTGCGGTACTCGTTGATGATCTCCAGATATTGGAGCTCTTCTGGATCATAGGGGTCGGCCGTGCGGGCGCTTTTCTCGCCCGAGATCGAGCAAACAAAGAGGATCGCAAACGCCGCGATGATGAGCCACCCCTAGCGCGACATCACCCTTCTCTTTCCCCCCTCCTTTTCGACATCAACCCTTCTTCAGCGCGAAAACCCCTTCGACTTTATCCTGTATGCTGTCTCGGTCACGACAGGAGGCCGGGAGGAGAGTCATGGCCCAGAACTCTTTAGAAGTGGGCAGCGCGAAGGTCAACGTGCTCGACGACGGCGTCTTCATCACCGATGCCGGTAACCTCTTCGGACCGAACTCGAAGAACGCCAAGATCCGGGGCGCCATGCACGCGGTCCTCGTCGCCACCGCAGACGCCCTCGTCCTCCTCGACGCGGGTTTTGGCCCCAAGCTGCCTGATTACCTCGAGGGCCGCTACGAGCTCAGACGCGACGAGGAGGGCCTTATGGAGAGCCTCGCGCAAGAAGGGCACGAGCCAGCAGACGTGGCGCACGTCGTCCTCTCGCACCTGGACGCGGACCACGTCGGCTGGGCCCTCAACCCGCCGAGCTTCCCGAACGCCACCGTCTACGTGCAGAGGGACGCTCTAGAGGAGGCACGGGCGATGCCCGAGGGGGACACCCGCAAGGAGGCGGTGCCGGCGGTCGAGAGTGGCGTCGAGGAGGGGTGGTGCGAGCTCCTGGAGGGGAACGCCGAGATTGTCGAGGGCTTGCGGGTCGAGGTCAGGAGCGGGCACTCGGAGGGGCACCAGATCTCCTGGATAGAGTCCGGCGATGACGCGGCGCTCTTCACGGCGGACCTGGCACCGGCCAAGATCTGGCTGAACCCCGACCTCATTAGCGGCGTGGACACGGATCCCGAGGCCGCCCGCAGGAACCGCATCGAGGTTTTAACAGAGGCCGAGGAGCGAAATGCTCCGGTGGTCCTCTACCACGAACCTCGCGATTTCCTTGTCCTCATTCGCAAGACCGAAGATGGCTTCGAGGGCGTCTCCTGGGGGAGCTAGGCAGGAACTTGCTGCCCTAGTCAGGGGCCGCCGCTACCTGCGCCTGGCTCACAACCATCCGCGGCGGCGACCATGACCCCTGTGCCCCTGATGGCCTCCGCGGCGGCGCTCCTGGATCTTGCGCCAGATTATAGGTGCGGCTAAGATCGCCAGCCGCCTCAACAACTTCTTCATCGGTCCTCCTCTGACGGGTGTCTACTCCTTACTACGATGATCCCCTCCGGTAGGTTGCCGAAAACGCTGCTTAGACGGCTGATGTTTAATTGCGGAAGATAAGGAAGGAGCCGAAACTCTTGTTATGCTGGCACAGAACCGTCGCCCAAAGGTGATGGTGCATCGTGGGCTTGACTCCTTCTCGGTCTCATACGGTACTTGCTCGTGGACGACCGGTGGTGCCGGGAGGGTGAGCGCCGGCGTCAGGGCCGGAGCGGCCACGCCCACGACCAGGGTGCCGACTAGCACCCCTGAGCAGACGAGACCCAACGCCTCGGGACGCCCCCAAGCCTGACTATCCCGCGGGCAACGAGCAAAGACAGCACCGGCGAAGTCCACACCCTAGTGCTCGTAGAAGCTCCTGTCTTTCACTGCGACGACCGCTCGCGGGAGGTACTCGCCGAGGTCGTCTTCGCCGACCGTCCGCCGGTTCTCGTCGGCCTTGAACTCGTCTATCCGTTGCCGTCCAATTCGTAGACGGAGAAGTTCTAGACGAGGTCCGGGTACCGGCGCTCGAGCCGGTCCTCGTAGATGTAGACCCCCTACGCGCAGAGGCCCGAGTCGACGACCAAAACGCTGATGACGAAGATTACGGCGAGGTAAGAGGAAACGCAGGAAGCGTAAGGCCTAACCCCTAGGCCTCCTGGACGCCTTCTTACTCGTATGGAAAAACTTCTCCACAAAAACCACTAGCATCCAGTTTATCCCAGAAGCACCGCGGGCGATGCACAACATGGCCTACCCGACGAACTCGACCTCCACCTTATGCGGTATGACGCCCGCTTCGTATCCTCGCGCGAGGAGCGTCCGCACGGCCTCCCGGCCAGTCTCGCCGTAGTCCAGGGTCCACTCGTTCACGTACATAGAGACGAACTCGTTTGCCATCTCGGGCGAGAGGTCCCGGGCGTAGGCGAGTGCGTAGGCGAGGGCCTCCTCGCGGTGGTCGAGGGCATATTGGATGCTGACCTTGATGAGACGCGCCACCTCGCGGACTGTCTCCTCGCCGAGGTCGCGCCTTACCACGTTGCCGCCTAAAGGCAGCGGCAATCTCGTCTCGGAGTACCACCACTCGCCGAGGTCCTCGATCAAACGAAAGCCTTCGCTCTCATGGGTGAGCTGGCCCTCGTGGATGAGGAGCCCCACATCCGCTTCCCCGCGTGCCACGTACCCCATGATCTCGTCGAACGGCACCACGACGTGCTTCACCTCGGGCTCGTAGAGCTTCAAGGCAAGGAACGCCGTCGTCCATGCCCCGGGGACCGCGACCGTCTTCCCTTTGAGGTCCTCGCGGCCGATCGCCTCCTTCGCCACGAGCCGCGGCCCGTACCTGTCCCCCATCGAGGATCCACTGGAGAGCAGTGCGTACTTGTGCGCGATGTACGCGTAGGCGTGGATGGAGACGGCCGACACCTCGAGATCTCCCGTCAGCGCCCGTTGGTTCAGGCTCTCGATATCCGAGAGCTCATGCACGAAACGCAAAGGCCCCGTATCCAGCTTGTCGTTCCCGAGGGCATAGAACATAAACGCGTCGTCCGAGTCCGGGCTGTGGGCAACCCGGATGGTGCGTGTGGGGACGTCTTGCGCGCGCTCGGTCATAGCAGCATCACCGTTCCTTCGTGTTTCGACGCGCCTAAGATACCGCAGGGATCTGTGCTCCGTCTGTGAAAGCGCCGGGAGCGCTGGTAGAGTAGGCTTCATGCCCGAACTCTTTTGCACGGCGAGGCGCATCGGGGACTACGAGAGCCGAACGGAGGAGTACGAGCTCGCCTTCGCCGTCGGAGATGCGCGGCCGGAAACATTGCAGATAAAGTACCAGGCCGCCCGAGCCTACGAGATCAACGCCGCCCTCGACCAGTGCGTCGAGTCCGCTCGCGCCGCCATCGCCGAGGCAGACCCGAGACTTGCCAACAAGCCCACCGAAGAATCCCTCTTCCAACTCTCCTGGAAGACGCTGCAATCCGCCAAGTACGAAGAGGGTGAGCCCCGTACCGGCATGCTGGAGATCTAAGCCCGGCCTCCGGTTTTCGGCGCCTCCAACAACTCTTCCAGGGTGACCCGCCCCTCGTAGAGCGCGGTGCCTACGACCGCACCGACGACGCCACGAGTCTCCGAAAGGGCGGCTACGTCTTCGGTTCCCCGCACGCCGCCGCTGGCGATGGTAGGCAGTATCTTTGCTACAGGGGCGGTCCCGGCCAGAGAGGCCCCGGCGTCCGTGCCGTCGCGAGCTACGTCGGTGTAGAGGACGGAAGAGACACTATCCTGGGCGAGCTCCCGGACCAAATCTAGGACGTCACGGCCGCTCTCTTCCTGCCAAGCGTGGGTCGCCACGATGCCGCCGCGGGCGTCCACGGCCACGACGAGGGCGTCGCCTGCCTCGTCCACGGCCCGCAAGCGCAGCTCGCGGTCGAGGACCGCCGCAGTGCCCATGACCACGCGGGCGGCCCCGGCTTCTCGCACGGCCCGCAAGTCTTCCAACGTGCGGATGCCGCCACCGATCTGCAAGGGCACGCCGACGGAGCCGGAGACTTTGCGGGCGATGTCGAGCTGGACGGGACGGCCCTCCTTCGCGCCGTCAAGGTCCACGACGTGGATGGCGCGGGCGCCCCGGCGCTCCCACTCGATGGCGCGTCCCACGGGGTCCGCGTCGTACTCCTTCTGGCGTCCGAAATCTCCTTGTACGAGGCGGACGCACCGGCCCCCCCGGATGTCTATGGCCGGGTAGACGGTGAAGCTCAAAGGCCGCGTCCCCAAGAGAGGAAGTTCTCGTAGAGCTTCAACCCCGCGCGGCTGCTCTTCTCGGGGTGGAACTGTACCGCCACCAGGTTCTCCCTACCGGCCGCCGCGCAGAACCGCCCACCGTAGTCGCTCTCCCCTAGGACGTCCGAGTCTTCTTCGGGCTCCGGGTGGTAGGAGTGGACGAAGTAAAAGGCCTCGCCGCTTAAGCCCCCGAGGATCGAGTGCTCTCGCACGACGTCCAGCTCGTTCCAGCCAATGTGCGGCACCTTGAGCTCGCCCACGTCGAATCTGACCACCTTCCCGGGTAGTATCCCCAGGCCTTCGACGCCCGGGGACTCCTCTGATGCCTCGAAGAAGACCTGGAGCGCTATGCACACCCCTAAGAAAGGCTTACCGGCACGATAAGTCTCCAGACAAGCCTCGTCCATCCCCCTCTCTTTGAGCTTCCTTACGCAATCCCCGAAGGCCCCCACCCCCGGCAGGACCACCGCATCCGCGGTCACGACCTCCTCCGGGTCTGACGTGAGGTACACCCGCGCCCCTACCTTCTTCAGGGCGCGCGTTACCGAGAGCGTGTTCCCGGCATCGTAGTCCACGACGGCGACGTTCAATCTACGACCCCCTTCGTCGAGGCGCTGCCGCTGCTCCTTCGGGTTACCCCGGCGCGGAGGGCTACCGCCAAGGCCTTTACGCCGGACTCGACCTTGTGGTGGGCGTTCTCGCCGTATTGGCAGTTCAGGTGGAGGGTGAAGCGTCCGTATTGGGTAAAGGCGCGCAAGAACTCGGGGAAGAGCTCGACGTCGAAGGCCCCGATCTTCTCGGGCATCGGCCCCAGATTGCAGGTCAGGTGACTACGTCCGCCGAGATCCACGACAGCGGTCGAAAGGGCCTCGATGAGCGGCGCGCTCGCGTCGGCGAAGCGGACGAGGTCCGTGCGATCCCCCAAAGCCTCGTCGAAGGCGTGCCCGAGAACGAGCCCTGTATCCTCGACAGTGTGATGGTCGTCGACGTGGAGGTCTCCCTCGGCCTCGACCGTTAGGTCCATGCCGGAATGGTGGGCGAGGAGGTGCAGGAGGTGGTCGAAGAAGCCGACACCGGTCATTACCTCAGCTCGTCCTTCGACATCGAGTTCCAGGCGTACCCTTACGTGCGTCTCTTCCGTCGTCCGTTCGGCCGTCCCGATCCGCGGCATCTCTGCTTCGTCCATTTCCCCTAGATCGCCTTCGAAAAGCGGTTGCCGGAGATCTTCGTTTCTTGCTGAAAGTAGAACCTGTGCGCTTCGTGCCTCTGCACCCCAGAGTCGAGCTGGAGGGATCGGCAGCCTTCTTCCCGGGCAACACCGGTAAGCCAGTCGAGCATCCGCTTGCCGTGGCCTTCCGAGCGGGCACTTTCGGCGGCCACGAGATGGTCCACGTACAGGAACTTGCCGTGGGCCAGAAACTCGACGATTCTGAACCCCGCTATGTATCGCACCTCCCCCGCCTCGACGATAGCAGCCATCCGGTAACCAGAATGCCGCAGGCGTTTTGTAGTCACCAGGTACTCGCCTTCGATAACGTGCGTCCGCAGCTGCCGCATTACGGCGAAGGTGGGCACCGACTCTGCATCAGAGATCATTTCTTTGGCCTCCGGCGTCAATATTACGCTCCCTTTCCGAGCCGCACTCCAACGCTCTTTGCGTGGTTCTCGAAGCCTTCGAGGCGGGCGAGCCGTTCGACGTGTGGACCCAAAGCAGCGAGGGCTTCGGAGGTGTAGTGGAGGTAGTTGGTGCGGACGGTGAAGTCATGGGTCCCCAGAGGTGAGGCCCAGGCAGCCGTGCCGCCGGTTGGGAGGGCGTGGGAGGGACCGGCCGCGTAGTCCCCTAGAGCTACGGGGCTGAAGTCCCCAATCGTCACCATGCCCACAGAGTCCAGGCGCTGGAGGATCGCTTCGTGGTCCTCAGAGATCACGTGCGCGTGCTCGGGGGCGTAGAGGTTGGCTATCTTTACGGCCTGCGCCGTGTCTTGTACCCGCACGAGCGTTACGAGTTCCGCGGGCTCGCCCGAGAGGAGGGGTTCGACGTTGCTTATGAGCTCAGTGGAGGGCGTCAATAAGATTGCCGAGGCCCCGGAGAGGTGCTCGGCCTGGGCCATGAGATCGTGGGCCACCCTCTCGGGGAAGGCGCCTACGTCGGCCATCACGATAACCTCGCTCGGCCCCTGCGGGGCGTCAACGCCGCAGACGCCGAAGACCTCGAGCTTGGCGGCGACTACGTAGTCATTGCCGGGGCCCGCGATCTTGTCGACCGGGGGTATCGTTTGTGTACCGTAGGCTAGGGCTCCCACCGCCTGAGCGCCGCCTACGGCGTAGACCTCTTCGATCCCCAAGAGGTCCGCAACCGCGAGCACGTGAGGGCTCACGTTGCCGTCGGGGCCGGGCGGGGCGCAGACGGTGATCTCCCTTACCCTTGCGACCTGCGCGGGAACCGCCGCCATAAAGAGCGTGCTCGGGTAGGCGCCGTGGCCGCCGGGAACGTAAAGACCGGCCCTTCTCACAGGCCGCACCCTCTGGCCCACGGTTGCGCCCCTGTGGCTCGTCTCGAAGGGGCGATCCAGCTCCCGCTTGTGGAAGAAGCGCACGTTCTCTATCGCGACGTGGAAGCTCTCCTCTACTCCCTCGTCGAGGGAGGCTCTGGCCCCCTGTATCTCCTCAAGGGGGACCCGGATAGGGTCGGGACGGACGCCATCGAAGCGCTCGGTGTACTCAAGGAGGGCCTCGTCTCCCTTGTCGCGAACGTCACCCACGATGCGCCACGCGGCGTGGCGCACCTTCTCCGAAAGAAAGCCGCCCGGGCGCCTGAGTTGCGCGACGATCTCTTCGGGGTCCGCTTCGCGGGCGTCGAGCAGCTTAACCAAGGGGAACTCCGGCTTTCATGACCTCCGCGAGGGCGGCAACTTCCTGGTTGCGGAGGCGGTAGGCGCCGCGGTTAGCGATCAGCCGCGCGGTAGAGGTGGAGATCTCGTCGAGTACGATGAGGTTGTTCTCGCGCAGCGTGGTTCCGGTCTCGGTGAGGTCCACGATGCATTCAGCGAGCCCGACGAGCGGGGCAAGCTCTATAGAGCCATGCAGCGCGATGACCTCCGCCTGGCGGCCCATCCCCTCGAAGTACCGGCGCGCCGTGCGAGGGAACTTGGTCGCCACGCGCACCACCTCCGCGTGCCCGATGGCCTGCCCCACCGCCTCGGCCCTCTCCGCAGGGGCCGCGAGGATCATGCGCACTAGGCCCGTCCCCAGGTTCATCAGCTCTACGACGTTCGGCTCCCCCTCCTCCAACACGTCCTTGCCGACGATACCGATGTCCGCCGCCCCGTACTCGACGTAGACCGGCACGTCCCACGGCCGGCAAATTATGAACTCGGTGCCCTCCGCCTCGTAAAAGAGCCTGCGGCCGTCCTCCCGCAAAACCTCCACCGGCAGCCCGGCCCCTTCTAGCGCCCGCAGGGCGTCGTCGAAGATGACCCCTTTGGGTACCGCGACCCGGAGGTTGCCTCTGACGCTCATCGGTACGCCTCCCGGGAGACTTCCCCGAGCACCCTTTCGGCGACGCTCTCGATCCCTAGCACTTCGAAGCCAGCTTTAGGCTCCGCGGGAGCGAGCTTCACGCCTTCCAGGGTCGGGTAGCAGACCCAACCGGCGTCCACCGAGGAGGCGTACCTTACGGCGTCCTCGGGTTCGACATCCTCGCAGAGGTGCAGGGTCGGCACCCCTGAGTCGCGCAAAGCAACGGCGGCCTTCGTACCTTCGACGCCCCCGCCGACGAGAACGAGCAAGGGAGAGGCGTCCTCCTCGGGCAGCACGGAGAGGAGCCGCTCGAGGTAGATCGCGAAGCCCGTGGCCGGAAGCTCCTGACCAAAGCGCTTGAGGAGGTTGTCGTAGCGGCCGCCGTTGGCTATCGTGAACCCGAGCTTCGGGGAGTACGCCTCGAAGACGGCGCCTGTGTAATAGTTGTGGCGTCCGATCAGGCCGAGGTCCAGGATCACCGCCCCCAAAGACTCGTGGGCGTCGAGGTGCCTGAGGATCTCCTGCAAGTTCTCAAGAGCCGTCACAGCGCCCGGCGCATCCCCCGCGAGCCGCGCCGCCTCCTCCAACACGGCGCCGTCCGTGGCGGACCCGACGAGGCGCGGTATCTCCCTGACCGCAGCGGCGACCTTGCCGGACAGGCTAGCGGCGAGGGCGTCGACCCGGACGAGGTCCTTGGCCGCGAGCGCCGCGAGGAAGGCCGGGGCCGCTTTGGGTGCCGCGTGCTGGAGATAGGCCTCGTAGAACGCCGTCTGGCCGAGTACGACTGCGAAGTCGTCCGGTGCTTCGAGGCCTAAAGTGTTTAAAACGTCCACGAGCAGGGCTACCGTGGCGGCGTCCTCCTGCGCGCTCTCAGAGCCGACGACCTCCACGCCGGCCTGGTAGAGCTCGGCACTCTGGCCGCGGCCCACGCTCGCCCGGCGGTAGACCGGCAGGACGTAGGAGAGTTTGAAGGGCGGCGGGAAGTTCCTGAGGCGCTGGGCGACGAGCCTGGCTATCGGCGTCGTCATTTCGGGGCGCAGTAGGAGCATCTGGTTGTCCGGGTCGAAGAGCTTGAAGGACACATCCCTGAGCCTCGGCTCTTCGACGACCTCCGAATACTCCAGGGCAGGAGTAAGGACCTCGCCGTAGCCAAAGAGCTTGAAGTGTTCCCGAATCCTGGCCTGCACTTCCAGGAGTCGGGTTGACTCCGGTGGCAGAACGTCCCGGGTGCCGGGCGTGGTCGCGAACTTTCTTCTGGGCCTCTGGCGGTTCATACGAAAAACTATCTTAACCGATAGCGCGGATTCTTTGCGCCGAATGCCATCTCGGAGATCAGGTCGGCCCGATCGAGAAAGAGGCCAGCGTTCGCAAACAGCTCTAAGCCCTCACCGAACGCACCTTCCGCATTGAGCGCCACACCGCCAGCCCGACCGTGCGACTCGTCGGGTGCGCTATGCGGTTAGAATGGCCTCTCATAAGTCCTCCCAAGCCGACCGGTACTAGAGGCAGCGTACCCACGTGTCTGAAGGTTAGGCCTACTCGAAGACGACAGTGCGATTGCCGTCGACGAGCACCTGGTCTTCGAGGTGACAGCGGACGGCTCGGGCGAGGACGCGACACTCGATCTCACGTCCCGTGCGGACCAGGTCTTCGACGGTGTCGCGATGGGTGACGTGGGCGGTGTCCTGGTGGATCATCGGACCGACGCCGAGCTCTTCGGTGACGTATTGAGCGGTGGCGCCGATGGTTTTGACGCCCCGGTCGTGGGCACGGCGGTAGGGGGCGGCCCCGACGAAGGCAGGGAGGAAGGAGTGATGGATGTTGGTGATGCGGTCCGGATAGGCATTGTCGAACTTGGGGGTGAGGACGCAGGGGACGTAGATTCTAACCCGCGTCCCGTACACTCAGCAGCATGGTCGCCGGTGCCGGGGTGCTAGCATAGACTCATGAAGGAGGAGTGTCAGACAGCCTATGAACGACTCAAGGATCGGCTAGCGGCGGTAAGGGACCTGCGCTCGGCGAGAAGTCTGCTCTTTTGGGATCAGCAGACGTACATGCCCGCGGGCGGCGTCGCGGGAAGGGCCGAGCAGATGGCGACCTTGAGCCGACTCGGCCACGAGATGCTCGCTAACGCCGAAACAGGCAGGCTCCTCAGCTCTTCCTGGCCGGACCACTCTTCGGAGGAAGGGGCTCTCGTAAGGCGAGCCCAGCGCGACTACGAACGGGCGACGAAGCTGCCCAGCAGTCTGGTCGCGCAGATCACGCGCACCACCACGATCGCCGAACGGGTCTGGGTAGAGGCGCGCGCGAAATCCGACTGGTCCCTCTTCGCCCCCCGCCTGAGCGAGATCCTGACCCTGAAACGCGAGGCCGCCGAGCTTTTGGACTACGACGACCACCCCTACGACGCCCTCCTGGAGGGCTACGAACCGGGTGCAAAGAAGGCGCGGATCGAGGCGATGTTCGAGGAGCTAAAGAAGGGCATCGTGCCGCTCATACGCGCGGTTGTCGAGCGAGGCGATGGTGACCGTGCCACGCCCCTCTACGGCGCCTTTGGAGAGGCAGAGCAGGAAAAGTTCGGTAGGGCTGTGGTAACAGATTTCGGCTACGACTGGGAACGGGGCCGCCAGGACCGCTCCGTACACCCGTTCTGCATAAACTTCGGCCCGGGCGACGTGCGCATCACGACCCGCTTCAATAAGGGCTGGCTCGCGTCCGCCCTCTTCGGCACCTTCCACGAATCCGGCCACGCCCTCTATGAACAGGGGGTGAACCCCGCCTACTCCCGCACCCCCTTGGGCGGGGGTACCTCGATGGGCGTCCACGAATCGCAGTCGAGGCTCTGGGAGAACCTGGTCGGGCGGTCGAGGATGTTCTGGTCTCACTACTACCCGAAGCTGCAAGGGGTGTTTCCGGAGGCTTTGAGCGACGTGGACTCCGAGACGTTCTACGAGGCGATCAACGTCATCTCACCCACCAAGATCCGGGTGGAGGCCGACGAGGTAACCTACAACCTGCATATCCTCTTGCGCTTCGAGCTCGAGGTCGCCCTCATCGAGGGCAGCCTCTCCGTCGAGGATCTCCCCGACGCCTGGAACGCCAAGATGGAGGAGTACCTCGGCGTCGTCCCAAAGAACGGCGCCGAGGGCGTGTTGCAGGACATCCACTGGGCGGACGGGCTCTTCGGCTACTTCCCGACCTACGCCGTCGGCAACGTCCTCTCCGTCCAGTTCTTCGAAGAGGCGCTGAAGGCGCACCCTGAGATCCTCACCCGCATGGAAGAGGGCGAGTTCTCGCTCCTATTAGACTGGCTCCGCGAGAACGTTCACCGGCACGGCTCCTGGTACTACCCGGACGAGCTCGTCCAGCGCGCGACCGGCCGCTCTCTAGACACCGTCCCCTATCTCCGGTATCTCGAAGATAAGTTCGGGGAGCTCTACGACCTGGCTTGAGGCGCCCGTCCGCCAGCTACTACCGCGCCGCCTCGGGGCTCCTCTTGTCTAGGAGGCGGCGAGCCGCGAAGTTGACGCCGTAGAGCACGACCCCGATCACCAAAAGCACCCCTGCGCGCAGGAAGATGTTCGCGTCCTGCTGGGTTAGCAAGCCGATGGAGACCAGGATACCGAGGATGGGGAAGACGCTCGGGGCGCGGAAGTGGTCGTGCTCTACCCGATCGCGGCGCAGGACGAGGACGGCGACGTTCACGACTATGAAGACCAAGAGGAGCAGCACGACCGTTGTGCTCGCCAGGGTCCCGAGGTTGCCGGTCGAGATCAGGCCTAGCGCGATCAGGGTGGTGAAGATGATCGCGACCCAAGGTGTCCGGCGCCCGCGGTGGACCCTGCTGAACACGGAGGGCATGACCCCCTCCTCACCCATTCCATAGACCAAACGAGAAGCCATGATCATGTTTATCAGGGCGCCGTTAATGAGAGCCAGGAGCGCTATGGCCGAGAACAGCCACAACGGAACTCCCAGGGTTCCTTCCGATACCACCTCCAGCAGGGGCCCGCTAGACCCCGCGAGCTGGTCTGTGGGCACAACCATCGAGGCGATGATGGTGACGAGCAGGTAGATGAAGCCCGTCAACAATAGCCCGCCGAAGAGGATGCGGGGATAGGTCCTGACCGGATTCTGGGTCTCCTCGGCGACGTTGACCGAGTCCTCGAAGCCGATCAGGGCGTAGAACGCCAGCGCCGCCCCGGCCAGAATGGCTATGGGGACGCTCATCCCCCCCTCGAACTCGAAAGCCCTGCTGGGGTCTCCCACCCCGCTGGAGAGCGTCACGATCCCTATCAAGACGATCAGCAACAATCCGAAGAGCTCAACGATGGTGAAGGCCGCGTTGAGCCTGACCGATTCCGAGATACCGATGAAGTTGATCAAGGCCAGCAACAGCATGACCCCCAGCGCGGCGAGTAACCTCGGCACCGTGACGAACTGTGACAGGTAGTCGCCGCTGAACGCTATGGAGAGGGCTGACGCTGACGTTATGCCAGACAAGGCCACTGCGAAGGCCACCATGAAGCTCAAGAAGGGTGTCTTGAACGCGCGGTGGGTGTAGGTGGCAGCGCCCCCGGCCTGGGGATACTTGGTCACGAGCTCAGCGTAGGCGAACGCGGTGAAGATGGCCAGGATCAAGGCGAGCAAAAAGGCGCTCCAAATGGCGCCGCCAGTAACTCCCCCGACCTGTCCGACGAGCGCGTAGATTCCACCCCCCACCATATCGCCGACGATAAAGAACAACAGCAGCGTCGGACCGATGGCACGCCTTAACTGCCCAGATTGTTGCGCTGCGCCCGCTTGAGACTCGGATGCTTCCATCCCTCTCCTTTCCCTAAGCTACGATTATACTCCATCAGCCTGTGTGAACCCAACTCCTGACACGAATACCTCTCGCTTAGACGCAAATTTAACTAACCAATCGGGACCGGTCAAGACTGCGCACCACGCGATTGACATCCTCCCCCCCAGGGAACATTCCCGTCAAGAGACGAAAAGGAGGAAGAGAGTGGGCTCTTTGAGAGACTTTATAGACAGTGACCGCCTGGAAGAGTACCGGGACTTCGCGAACCGCTACGACGAAGGGGCACCGCACGAAGGTATCTCCGACGAAGAAGCGATACACCGCTACAGGGAAGTTGCACCCAACCTCTCGGAAGAGGACTACCAACTCTCGGCCCGCGACACCTTCGCCCGCATGTCCTCAGAAG
>JALYGT010000069.1 GCA_030776965.1 Actinomycetota bacterium | reverse complement strand
TCTCCTCTCCTGCCGACAGCACGGTACACGATGATACCCGTAAGCGAGCGCCTGTTCTGTAACGCTGTACTCGGCGCCCTGCTGACTGTCAAGGAAGCTCAAGGAAGGGGTTGGCCCTCGCGTGTGGTCGGCGGCTCACCCCCACCCCTACCACCGGTTTGCAACGCACCTCCGCGTCGTCGCCACGCCGGGGGAGAAGCCGGAGGTCGAGCTGGCGCTGGTCTAGCGGTTAGGCTCTCGTGACCTGCTCAGCAGACTGCGTGCAGGTTGGCGCCTTCTCGGAAACTCTGCGTCGGGCGTTTACATCCGTTCGTCCTCGTCAGCGAGTCGTATGCTGCCGATGCGCTCCCATAGGTAGAACCCGTTCGGGTAGACTACGTTCGTCTCTACCCGCCCTTCCCCATAGAAGCGTATAGGGGTCAAAGTAACACCCCAATCGCTGGCGCCATCGAGTCGTGCAAGTAATTGTGCTGATCCCTGGCTCGGGAACCTTACTATCACCTGTTGGCCAATCCACTCCTGCGGTGGCTTCCCGCCCGACCTCATAACGGCCCCTTCCCTCCCATTCTCGTTGGCTCGGCTTCATTCTCCAGGAAGCGAAGAGGAGGCTCCCCTGAGTATCATCCAACCCACTACCCCCGCGATCAGCGACGCTACGAGGATGCCTAGCTTGGCGACGTCCAGTAACGGGCCATCCGTGAAGGCCAGGTCCGAGATGAACAAGGACATCGTGAAGCCGATTCCCCCCAGCCACCCGGCACCATAGACATGACGCCAGGTTGTCCCTCCTGGCAGCTCCGAGATGCCGCTCTTCACGGCCAACCAAGCGAACAGGGCGATGCCGAATTGCTTGCCGAGCAAGAGGCCTGCCACGATCCCCAGACTCACCGGGTTGAGCAACGTCGCGGCGAAATCCTCATCCACCACTACGCCAGCATTGGCCAGGGCGAAGAGTGGCATGATGGCGAAGACCACCCAAGGATGCAAGGCGTGTTCCATCTCCTGCAGCGGCGGCTCTACCTCTTCGTTGGCGCTATTAAGGGCGTGCAAGGTCCCCTGGCGTTCCTCGTTGCAAAGCACGCTGTCTCCCCGCTCCCCGGCCCGCTCGAAGCGGTCCAGTAGGCTCCTGCTCCGCTGGAGGAACTCCCCGGTGTCGATGAAGGAACTGGCCGGAACGGTCATCGCCAGGAGCACCCCGGCTATGGTCGCGTGCACGCCCGACTGCAGAAAAGCAAACCACAGCCCGATCCCCAGCAGGACGTAGACCAGCGGCTTGCCCACTCCCGCCAGGTTAGCCGTGACGAGCGCGGCAAGGAACGCGGCACCTATGACCAGTGCGCTCCAGGAGACGTCGGACGTGTAGAAGACGGCGATCACCACGACGGCTACTATGTCGTCCACGATGGCAAGGGCCGTCATGAAGACCTTGAGGCCAAGGGGCGCCCGTTCGCCGAGCAAGGCCAAGACGCCAAGGGCGAAGGCTATGTCGGTGGCCATCGGGATGCCCCACCCGTATACGCCCTCGGTTCCGAAGTTGATGGCCACGTAGATCACAGCCGGCAGCACCGCCCCGCCGATGGCAGCGGCAATGGGGAGTGCCGCCCGTCTTGGGGAAGAGAGTTCGCCGACCAGGATCTCGCGCTTGATCTCCAAGCCGACGACCAGGAAGAAGACCGCCATCAGCCCGTCGTTGATCCAGTGGGTCAGGTCCTTTTCCATCGAGAAGCCTCCCAAGCCAACAGAGAGCTCCGTTGCCCACAGCTGGGTATAGCTGTCCCCCCAGGGCGAGTTGGCCCACACTAGGGCCACGATGGCAGCCGCGATCAAGGCGATGCCGCCCGAGGACGCCCTGTCGGCGAACTCCTGGAAGGGACGCACGATCTTCACCACAGGCCGCACGCGTTTCACACTCATGTATTACTCCTATTCCCCGAAGGGACTGCCTTAGAACAGTGCCCCGTTTATTCACCAGAGCCTTTGAAGGAGCCCTACATCACTTGCGCGGAACGACCTGCTGAACACTGCCTGCCGTGCGCGTATCGAGAAACGAAAGGGCTATAAAGATGCTGAAAATACGCCGAAAAGCACCCAAAATCGAAGCCACAGAGCGAGGCAGTGCTAAGTGATGCTGTAGGGTGGGACCTCCGTTCGTGGGTCCCTTAGGCGCGAATGATGGTGCGCACCACCCGGCAAACGACGATCAAAAACCCGTACCCTAAGAGGCGCGACCAGCGCGAAGTGCCGATGAAAGCCAGGACGGCGTGCACCCAGCTGTCGGCGAACCCGCTCTTATCTGAGGCGACTTCCGGTCCTACCGGCCGCGGTCCTCCAGGTTTGGCTTCGGTCATCTTTGTAGCTCCTCCTGTCCGTAAGTGGCGTCTGCAATTTTCGCACGTGGTAGGTGAGGGTATCCTCTATCCCGGCCTCGGACACCAAGACCGTCTTCGGGAAGCCCCCCGCCCGCGTCGCTGGTGGCCCAGCGCATCTTGGGCCACAGCTTGTCCACGTTGCGCGGGTCCTCCCTGACGAGCAGGGGCTTGAGGTCCTGGGTGATCGCGGTAAGACCCGGCGTCAGGAATCTCTCCCCGAGGCCCGTGATCCCTTTGTCTGTGTAGACGCGGATAAAGGCCCAGTCGTAGTTCGCCTCGACCACGGCGGTCCTAAAGTCCGTTATATTCAACAGCCCGCCTCTCCTTGCCTCCGATCTCCGAACAGTTTACCGTCCCCACTATACGCTTCGTTCTACCTTTTACCCCAGAGCCTGATCCAGGTTCACGGCGGCGCTGATCAGGGCCAGGTGGGTGAACGCTTGCGGAAAGTTTCCCAAGGCTTCCCCAGATGGGCCTATCTCTTCGGCGAAGAGCCCCAGGTGGTTGGCATAGGAGAACATTTTCTCCAAGGTCAGACGTGCCTCCTCCAATCGTCCGGCCCGGGTAAGACACTCGACCAGCCAGAAAGAGCAGGTACTGAAGCGACCCTCCTCGCTTGTTGAGAAGCCATCGTCCGCAGCCTCCGTTCCCTTGTAACGGAAGACAAGCGGGTCGTAGGCGAGCTCATCTTGAATTCGGTTCAAGGTCGCCAGCCACCGAGGGTCAGTGGATCCGACAAATTTGACCAAGGGCATCAGAAGTAGCGACGCATCGAGGGCTCTGCTCCCGTAGTATTGGACGAAGCTTTTACGCTCGTCATCCCACCCCTTCTCCATTACCTCCTCGTAGATAGCGTTTCGCTGCCCTATCCAGAGATCTTCCGAGGCGGGTAGTCCCCTCTCGTGCGCGATTCTCGCCCCTCGATCGAGTGCTACCCAGCTCAGTACCTTCGAGGACACAAAAGGTTTGCGCCCGCCTCGTACCTCCCATATCCCTTCGTCCGGCTGCCGCCAGTTCTCACTCAACCAGTCGAGGATGGGTCGCAGATTGCACCAGAGGTCGTAGTCCAAAGGAGCGCCGTGCTTGTTGTGCAGGTAGGCTGCGTCCAGCACAGCGCCGTAGAGGTCGAGCTGGAGTTGATCGTAGGCGGCGTTGCCTAGTCTTACAGGCCGCGAACCGCGGTAACCGGAGAGGTGGGCGAGCTCTTCCTCGTGTAGCTCTGCCTTGCCGTCTATGCCGTAAAGCGGCTGCAGTCTACCTTTGGAGTTGCGGCAGATACTCCCAAGCCAGCCCATGAAGTTGTGCGCCTCCTCGTTGAAGCCGACCCGAATGAGCGCGTAGAGAGTGAATGCCGCATCCCTGAGCCAGGTGTAGCGGTAGTCCCAGTTACGCTCTCCCCCGATAGTCTCCGGCAACCCCATGGTCGGGGCGGCCACCAGGGCCCCGGTCGGGTCATAAACCATGAGCTTGAGCACTAGCGCCGAGCGGTTAACCATCTCCCGCCAGCGACCCTGGTAGGTGCTCTTGGAGATCCAGCGCCGCCAGTAGTCGAGCGTGTGCTGCAGCCTATCCTGGAACTGGGCCCTTGAGAGTACTTTCCCGGGTCCCTCTTCTTCCTTAAGCTGTTGCAGCACGAACGTGACGCCCTCCCCCTCTGCTAAGGTGAACCGCGCCAGGGCATTACGGGCCGGACCTTCTCTGAGCGACGCCTCAGTCGTAAGGCCTAACCTCATGTCTGCGCACTCAAAGACAGCCCCGCTCTTACCCAAGGCGATCCTGTGTTTCTGACGGGCGTAGTCAAAGGCCGGACGGCAATCCATCTCAAAAGACATCCTCCCCCTTATGATGCGCACGCTGCGGAGGAGGTCGTGGCGCTCCTCTGGCTCGTCCTCGATGGGCATGAAGTCCAGTATCTCGGCCACGCCCTCTGCTGAGAGGAACCGGGTCAGTAGCACGTTAGCGTCCGGCAGATACAGTTGCTGACTGCGAGCGTAGCTTAAGGGGCGAAGTTTGAAGTGCCCGCCCTTCTCGTCGTCCAGGATAGAGGCGAAGACGCTTGGGGCGTCGAACCTGGGGAGGCAGAGCCAGTCTATGGTCCCGTCGGTGCCGACTAGAGCGGCGGTGTGCAGGTCTCCTATGACCCCGTGATCCTCTATAGGAAGGTATCCCATTGCTTCCCCTTAAACGTGGGCTGGACTATCGGAACGTGCCCTGACTCGATGGTGATGGATTTTGCTTCGGCCTCAACCAGTCTCCACTGTTTTTGCACTCATCTCGGCGCCTCGCTGTCAACCTCGACGAACACCTTGATCACGTCCTCCTCCTCCTCCTCCTCCTCGGTCAGGAGTCGCATCATCACTTCGTAGTTGGCGAGGCCCCGCACCGGATGGGTCAACAGACGCCTCAGCCATCCCGGGTACTGTGCCTCTGCCAGGGCCATGTCCCGCACCCCGGCCTCAAAGTGGCCGCGGTTGGCGTTTACCGAGCCCACCGTAACCTTGTTACCCAGTACAAACCCAAGCATGATACGGTCCCCCGGCACCTCGATCGTGCGGTCGCCGCCTCCCGGGATGCCGGTCAACACTAGGACGCCGTTTTTCCCCAGCGCCTCCATGCTCTCGAAGGCCACGCCGCTCGCACCTGCCGCTTCGAAGACGAGGTCAAACGGGCCGTGCCTCTCGGCCGTCTGTGCCAGCGGCAGCTCGCGCGTGCTCACGTAATGCGCACCCAGAGTCTCCACCAGCTCGCTACCCAGAGTCGGCGGCTCGGTCCGGGCTAGCGTCGTCACCCAAAGGCCGCGCAGCCTCAAAGCCAGCGTCGCCAAGAGGCCCAAAGGCCCGGCCCCGATAACCGCCGTCCGCGCCGGCCGCCAGACTTTGAGGCGTCGCTGGATCTCGTAGGCCTGCTCGATCCCCTTCTCCACGATGCTCATCGGCTCCAGGAGCACCCCGACCTCTTTCAAAGCGGCGGGCACCTTCACTATATACTCTTCGTCGTCCACGTAGCGCTCGGTCAGGAAGCCGTGCAAGAAGTTAATGCCGCGCTCGTAGTACGTCTCGTCGGTGGTCATGTCGGAGGCGCCGATCTGATCGTAGATGCTGCCGCCGGGGCGCCTGACGGTGGCCACCACATAATCGCCGGGCTCAAGGTCTCGCACGTTGGGTCCCACCTCCAGTACACGCCCGAACGACTCGTGGCCGGTGACTAAAAAATCGTAGCCCTCCGGGGCCGCACCGTACTCGGCGGCGTTGATCTCCCTGTCCGTGCCATCGACGCCCACGCGCAACACCTCGACGAGCACGCCGCGCCCTTCGGGGATGGCTCCTAAGCTTGGCTCCGGCAGGTCGGCTAGGTGGACACTATTTGGTTTGCCGGGGAAGATAGCGATCGCTTTCATTCAAAGTTCTCCCTCTTCTTTCTCTTCTTGGAAGTTACAGACCTTCGATCCTTCTATTCCGCCTCTGCCTTTGGAGAGGTTGGTCGAAGACAACCGAAAGGTTAATACCTTGGGGGACCGTTCATGGTGTAAGCTACAACCCTCCTATCGGCCTAGAAAATACACGATGGCCTCTATCCCTACGGCGACAAGGGCAACGAAGATCAACGCCCCGGTGACCACTTTATCTCCGGTGTTGGAGTACCCGCGGATGGCGAAGAGGATGGCGCCGAGGGCGAAGAGCAACACCCCCAGCATTACCTCCCGAAGCAACAACCCCACAAAGAGGCCTGCCAAGAGGAGCAACGTCGCACCGAGGCTCAATCCTCGCCTTACCCAGACAGGAGCACTTTTTTCTTCGAACTCTCTCATACCGATTCGGTTGCCTTGAG
This sequence comes from Actinomycetota bacterium, assembly GCA_030776965.1. Classification (GTDB taxonomy): domain Bacteria; phylum Actinomycetota; class Rubrobacteria; order Rubrobacterales; family Rubrobacteraceae; genus Rubrobacter_F. The sequence goes on along the minus strand of JALYGT010000069.1, from coordinate 46,201 downwards.
TCCGCCGTCAACAACTCGGCGCTGCGACAAAGCGTTGTACAAAGGCTTTCGGCTTGGTGATCGTCTTCTGCTACCCGCGTCCTGGCCTGGACTCATCGGCCTCATTCGGCTTTTATGGCCGCACTGTCGGTAATCCTGCCGGCGAAGAGGAAGGAAGTCTGCCTGAGCGAAGACTCCAGGTCGATCTCTTCGAGCACCGAGACGGCGTCTTTCGTTATCACCACCTCGGACCACCGCAAGGCCGCGCTCGCAGCGGTGTAGTGAACGCAGATGTTGGCCACCGTGCCGCAGATGACGAGGGTGTCCACGTCCCACACGCGCAAGAAATGGTCCAGGTGCGTGCCGAAGAAGGCGCCGTAGGGGACCTTGCGGATCACGAGCTCGTCCTCGCGCGGCCCAAGCTCGTCCGCTATCTGCCAACCCCAGCTGCCTTCGCGGACGTGCTCCGGCCAGATCTCCCACTCCGGATCGCCTGCGTTGTGCATGTCCTGGGTGAATACCACCCTCATCCCGCTCTCCCGGGCAAGGTCGAGGAGGCCTTTTATGCTGGGGATCGTGTCCTCGGCGCTAGGTACGAGGAGCGAGCCGCCCTCCTTGACGAAGTCGTTCTGCATGTCCACGATGATCAGCGACGTCTTGGTAGGATCGACCAGGACCTCTTCGTGGACCACGTACTCGGGCACTTCCACGCTTCTCATCATTATGGGTCTTCCTCTCCCTTTTCTCGGACCTTCTCGTACGGCCAGGCCTGCGTCAAAGGCGGCTGTTGACCCCCTTACCGACTCTTCTCGCGTGCTACCAGGACCGGGCAGTGGGCGTGACGCACTACGCTATCTGAGACGCTCCGCAGCAGGAGCCGCTGCATCCCTCCCAACCCTCGACTACCCATCGCTATCAACCCGGCGCTTATCTCCTCCGCTAAAGAGACGATTTCCGCGTCGCGCCTTTCTGAGGACCCGAGGTGGGCTCGTGCTACGCCGCCCCCGGCGGCTTCGATCTTCTCCACTTGAGCCTCCAGCAGCCTCCGGGCCTCCCTATCGAGCGCGTCTTGTCCGCCCGGTAGGGGACCCCTGGCTATAGCGGCGCCGCCAGCGTGGCCCAGCAAGCGCCCGACGTGAACTACGTGCAACTCCGAGTCGGTCTTCTCGGCCAGGTCGACGGCGGTCCTCAGGGCCAGCTCCGCTTCCTCGGAACCATCGGTGGCCAGCAGTATTTTCGTCGGGAAGACGCTCGTCTGCTGCTCTTCTTCTGCCTTGCGTGCCACCAAAACAGGGCAGGGGGCGTGTCGGACAACCGAATCGGAGACGCTGCCCATTCAAGCCCTCCTTATCCCTCCCAGTCCTCGGCTAACGAGACGAGTTCCTCGGCTGGTTTACCCATCCTGAGATGGTGCCGTGTTACGGTGGCCCCAACCTCTTCGATCTTCACCGTCTGCGCATCGAGCGTCTCCTTGGCTTCTCGCTCAAGCTCTTGGAGGGTCTCTTCGGGCAACTCCGGGCGCGCCACGGTTTCGACGCCGGGATGTTACTCACCGCCGACGGTGACGATGTGTAGTTCAGAGCCGGTACTGTTGGTCAGCTCGGCGGCCGTGCGCAGGGCCAGCTGCGCATCTAGAGAACCATCGGTCGCCAGCAAGATCTTCGTCGGAAAAATACTCACCTTCTCCTCCTTCTCGATCCTCTTCGGTTAGCGCCGCTACCACTGCTCATTCCTGCCTCCTGCGAAAGCTTCGCAGCAAGTTGGCCTGGCCGACGTCCTCAACGGTTAACATGCCGACCAGCTCGCTGTCTTTCACCACCGGGATGGCGCGCAGGCCACTCTCCTGCAACACGCGCCCGCCTTCTCCGAAGAGGTCCGCGTCGGGCGAGATGGTCGGGAACTCCGTTTGCATCAGCTCCCTCACGCTCCCAAGCCTGTTCGCCGATTGGGCAGCGGAGAAGATGTTCCTACGTGTGAGCATCCCGACGAGTCTTCCGTCCTCCTCTAAGACCGGAAAGTCTTCCTGGTAGCCATGAACGACGGAGTCGAGGACCTGCCCGAAGGTGTGGTAAGGGGTGAGCGTCTCGGTGCGTGTTTTCGTCCCCATCACGTCCGAAACGGAAAGACCTCGCGCCTGCTCCCGCCGGCGTACCATCTGGGCCTCGCCGCTCGCCCCGAAGAAGATGAAGACGGCTATGAGGGCGAGGATGATGTTTCCCGAGAGCAGTCCAAAGAAGAAGAAGGCGACGGCGAAGACTTGCCCGACTATGGAGGCGATCTCGGTCGCCCTGACCCGTCCCAGATGCGTCGCCAGCAAGCCCCTCAGGATCCTCCCTCCGTCCATCGGGAAGGCGGGCAACAGGTTGAAGATGGCGAGCGCGATGTTGATCACCCCAAGGTAGACGAAGAATTGTCCGGCCGAGCTAAAACCCCCGACGAACGGGTTGGCGAGGTTCGAAGGGTCGGCTTCGAGCGCGAACCCTACGCCGAAGAAAATGGGAGCGATCACCACGTTCACCAAGGGACCCGCGAGAGTTATCTTGATCTCCTCGGAGGGCTTCTCCGGAGGGGTACGCATGTTGGAGACCCCTCCTATCGGCAAAAGCGTTATGTCGCGGATCTCGATCCCGAGCCGCTGGGCGACCAGAGAGTGGCCGAACTCGTGCAGCAACACGGAGAAAAAGAGCATCACTATAAAGGCAATAGTGACCAGTGCCCCGACCAGTCCTCCACCACCTTGGTAGCCGATGAAGGCGAAGAACGCCAAGAGCAAAAAGAAGGTCCAGTGCACCTTTACGTCTATGCCGAAAACTCTCCCTATCTTGAAAGATCCACCCACTTCATCCTCCAAAGCATAGCGTCAAGCTAAATAATGTAGCATCAGGAACTACCGATCGGCGTCCGACACCTCCCCTTCTCCTCCAGGTTGTCGAGCATGACCTCTAAACCGGTAACAGGCAGGTGTGGGCGCGGGCACGGAGGATCCTAACCTAGCTTGAGCCCGCCGCTCTTCGTCGACTGCGACGAAGCCTACGGGGATCAGGACCGTCTTCAGCCCCAACGGGACCGTCCTCACCCTCACGTACTCCGGCTCGCCCCGAGCGTTCGCGAACATCTCCTTCACGCGCCCGATCTTGCGGTCCTCGGGGTCGAGGATCTCATACCCCACGTACTCTTCGGGCGCCCCGAACGTGCCACCGCTACGTTCTACTCCGTTTACCGATGCCTTTAACCCCACACACTTCCTCCCCTACCACTACGGTGGCTCCTTCGTCCGTCGGGGCCGCAACAGGCGCGCTCTTTCTTACGAACGTCCTTCACCTGCTCAATCCGCATGTTGCTCGATCAACTTTAGTTTCCCACGGTGCGATTAAGGTCCTGTAAAGCCCGGTAAGCGATTGGTAAATAGAGTATTAAACTTCTAGAGCGGGTTATGAACTTGGGATTGGGACGCTAATATGCCTCTATGCTGACTTGAAAGTCCTACCCGGCCAATGCCGTCGACGAGGAGTGGGCCGTCCTCGCGCAAGTCGTCCAGCGACGTCCAGAGCGAGCCGGTGACGACTTTGAGACCGAGAAGAAGATAGTTAACCCCATGTGCAAGTTTCCCTGAGGGCTTGAAAGACCTTCTATGGTTTCAGGATGCACGCACCCGCGTAGTGTACGAACTGACAACGCCTTAAAGGTCCGCTTCTCCGCCACGGTGGGTGAGGAGCCGGAGGTCGAGCTGGTGCTAGCCTAGAACTATTACGCGCTCATACGTCGACTCCGACACGGGAGAGGGGGGAGGAGGCAGGAGCTATGACCTCCCAGTCCCATATACGAGCTAAGCCCAGCTGACCATGAACAAGCCCGTTTGAGCGCTTGTCCCGCTCATTAGTCCTCCGGGTCGTCGTGGAGTCGCTTCGCGGCTACAAAGACGTTTCAGGCGGCACTAAAGCACCATGGCTCGGGATCGGCAGAGGAGTCGGGGCTATTGCGCATATATCAGGGGGGTGTCGACTCTTCGCAGGGCCCCCAAGAGATTCTTGTTTTCCTCTATCGCACCCGATCGCCGAGACAACACCAAAGAAGTAATCTGGACTCCGCGCGGGCCATGTCCTAGAGTGATTGTATAGGCGGAAAAGAGGTTACAGGGTTGGAGACACAGTCAGCTAACTTCGTGCGGGCCGCACGATTGGATGATGTGCGCGCTGCTGGTCGGATGCCCGTCCGGGTCGCCGGTCACTCGCTTGCACTCTTCTTCCACGACGGCCTGGTACACGCTATCGACAATCGCTGCCCCCACATGGGGTTCCCCCTGCACCGGGGCAGCGTACGCGACGGTATCTTGACCTGTCACTGGCACCACGCCCGCTTCGATCTTAAGAGCGGCGGGACCTTCGACCAGTTCGCCGATGAAGCGCGCATCTTCCCAGTGGAGATCAGGGACGGCGAGGTGTGGGTGGACCTGGCGCCGCGAGAGAACCAGCTCGCTCACCAGCGCCAACGCCTACAGGACGGGCTGGAGCGCAACATCTCGCTGGTTGTGGCCAAGTCGGTTATCGTGTTGCTGGGTGGCGGTGAAGATCCCGCCGAGCCGTTTCGCGCCGGACTCGACTTCGGTGCCCGCTACCGGAGAGCGGGGTGGGGCCAAGGGCTGACCATCCATACTTGCATGGTGAACCTCCTACCTCACCTCGCCCCTGAAGACCGCCCGCGTGCTCTTTACCACGGTCTTTCGGCCGTCTCACGTGACTCTGCCGGAGAGCCGCCGCGATTTGTTGTACGTCCGCTGCAGACCGGAACGGCGGACTTGGCCACGCTCAAGCTCTGGTTTCGCCGGTTCGTGGAGGTGCGCGATGCCGAAGGTGTCGAGCGCTGCATCGTCTCGGCGGTGCGCGCCGGGGCCGATCACGTCCAGATGGCAGACATGCTCTTCGCCGCCGCCACAGACCATCGCTACCTCGATGTCGGGCACGTCTTGGACTTCACCAACAAGGCCTTAGAAGCGCTCGACGTCGCCGGATGGTCGCATGCGGAGCCGGTCCTCTCTAGCCTGTCCGAGGGATACGCGGGCGCTAGCCGGATGGAAGAGTCGAACTCCTGGCGCAACCCCGTGGACTTGGTGGAGATCCTTGAAGACGCCTTCGATGAGTTGCCGAACGCGCTGGAGAAGGGTCGGGACCGGCGCGGAAGGTGGGAGGGCCGTGAGGAACTCGCCGCCGTGCTGCTGGGCGAGGATGGGGGAGCCATCGCCGAGGCGCTGCTCGGGGCACTGCGGGAAGGTGCCACCGAAGAGGAACTGGCCGGGGCGGTGGCGTACGCCGCGGTGTTGCGCATCGCTCGGTTCCCCACAACAAACGAATTCGGCGACTGGGACACTGCGCTACACACCTTCACCTTCGCGAACGCTGTACACCAGGGGCTGCGGCGAAGTCCCTCTCCGGAGTTACTGCGGGGGGTTTTCGACGCAGCGATGAGCGTCCACCTGGACCGCTTCCTCAATGTCCCGCCCGCGCGCCTGCCCGAGCCCGACAGCTCGGAAGTGGCGACAGAAGAGCTGCTGGTCGAACTGCCGGCGCTGCTCGACAAACGGCAGCAGGTGGATGCGGCTGGCGAGTTGGTGGCCCGCTACCTCCACGGTGGCGGGGATGCCCACCGGATGCTCGCCCTGATGGGCGGTCTGCTTCTTAGGGAGGACCGCAACTTCCACACCATACAAGCCGTCGAAGCCGCGTTTTCTCAGCACGCCCGCTTGAGGAGTACCACCGCTGGCACGCACGTGCTCGTCGCGGCCGCGCGTTACTTGGCCGCCCATTCTCCTACGATGCGCTCTCAGGGGCAGACCTACGACATCGCCCGCCGCCTCTCTCGCGGCGAGATCCTGCACGAGGAATAAGCAACTCTGTTCCGCCACACATGAGATAGACGAGTCCGAGCGACGCTACAGGTGGAAGCGGTATGCCCCCGACGGTCGTCTGCTAGACTTACTATGCCCTGGACGAAGCTGCGTCCGTGGTGCCCAAACTGGGAGAGAAGAACTTGGTGGACCATCTGGTACTTTTCGCGGTGAAGGACGATGCTTCGGCGGAGGAGGTCGAGGATCTCTTGTCAAGCATAAGGAACCTGAGGAGCAGCGTCACAAACGTCATGGACCTCTCAGTCGGCGAGGACTTCAGCGGGCGAGGCGGGGACTACACCCATGGGCTCTTCGTCCGTTTCCGGACAGCAGACGACCTGCGAGCTTACCTCGAGCACCCCGAGCATCAGGCCGTCATCGACAAGCTCGACGCTACCACCACGGGCCGCCTCGTCGTCGACTACGACCACGAGCCCTAGAGCAAGGCTTTGCAAGAGCACGGCTACAAGAGCATCGCGCCGGGCGAGCTCAAGGAGAAGCTGGATAGGGGTGAGAACATGGTCCTGCTCGACGTCCGGGAGCCGTGGGAGTTCACTCTCGCCAGCATAGAAGGCTCCAAGCTCGTGCCCATGCCCGAAATCCTCGACCGCCGCCCCGAGCTAGATCTTGCCGCCGAGACGGTCGTTATCTGCCACCACGGCACCCGGAGCGCCTTCGTGACCCAGGTCCTCGGCCGCTCGGGATTCGCAGCAGTCTACAACCTCGAAGGCGGCCTCGACGCCTACTCGTTCGTGGATGGCGCGGTACCTCGTTACTAGCTGACTGCTTCCTCCACCCGGCGATAGAGGTTCGCGGCAAGGCCTTCGGGCGTCGTGGAGCGTTCGGTGAGCATTCTCGCGGTCTCAGCGGTAGTTGCGTCGCCGGGGATCTCGAATGTCAGGACGGCGAGCTCTGCTTCTTCGAGACCAAGCTCCTCTTCCACCGCACGCCGGACCTCCTCTGCATCGCGACCGGTCTTCGAGGAGATCTCGCGTGCCATCGTTGCGGGGTCGAGCTCCTGGCAGACGGCGATGCCACCCCCCAAGCGCCGCTCCCACCACCACCTGGCTGAGATACCGGTGAAGTTATCCTGCACGAGCACGGTCGCCTTGTCGGCCAAGAGCTGGTTGAGGTACTCGGGCACGAGGTCTTTATACCAGCCTCGCCCGTGGTGGACGTTGGCCCGTCTGGTGTTCGTCCCTGGGCGTGGGTTTGTGCCTTTCGTATACTGGAACCCGGAGAATTCTTAGGCTAGGCGCGGAGACGTCCGGAAGAGGGAGAGATGCTGCTGGTTCGGGATTCGATGACGGGGGAGGTATTAACTGTTGGGCCGGAGACGACGGCTGCCGAGGCCCTGGCTCTGTGCCGGGGAGCGAGGATCCGGCACCTGCCAGTTCTCGAAGGGGGGCGGCTCGTCGGCATAGTCTCCGACCGCGACCTGCGCTCGGCGACGCCCGCTCTGGGCGACCCGGACCGGGCGGCAGCCCTCGAACGCGTCCGGGTCGGCGACGAGATGGCACGCGGCGTACAGACGGCAAACCCCGAGGACCCGATAGAGCACGCGGCGATGGAGATGTACGAGCGGAAGATCGGCTGCCTGCCCGTCGTGGACGGGGACGAGCTCGTAGGCATCGTGACCTCCTCCGATGTGATGAAAGCGCTCGTGCGGCTCCTGGGGGCGCACGAACCGGGGAGCCGCGTCGAGGTCGCCCTTTCGGGCCGCCCCGGCGCGTTCGCGGGGGTCGCGGGCATCCTGCAGACCGAGGGGGTGAACATCGTGAGCGTCCTGGCTGCTCCTGACGAGGACGGAGCCAAAGGACGCGTTGCGGTGTTCAGGATCGACACCATAGACCCTAGGAGAATTGTCGAGAGCCTCAAGGGGGCAGGCTACGCCGTCCGCTGGCCACCGACGGAGCCGGGGGCCGGGGGCCGCACGTGAGCGGCAGGGCCGCCTTCGTCCACGATGCGGCGCTCGAAGACTACGGGTTTGGCGAGAACCATCCGTTCAACCCGGTGAGGATCCGGTTGGCCCTGGATCTATGCGAGTCCTTGGGACTACTGGAGGAGTATCCCTTCGTCACGCCCGAGCCGGCGACGGATGAGGACCTCAACACCGTGCACTACGCGAGCTATGTGCGCCGGGTGCGGCTGGCCGGGCACGGCGAGGGCGACCTCGAGGAGCTGACCCAGTATGGGCTCGGCACGGCGGACAACCCGATCTTCCCCGACATGCACCGGGCGTGCGCCCGCGTGGTCGGGGGGACGCTCGGGGCCGCAAGGCTCGCCATGAACGGCGAGGCGGAGCACGCGTTGTGCATCTCTGGAGGCCTCCACCACGCCCTGCGCTACAAAGCCAGCGGCTTCTGCGTCTACAACGACATTGCGGTTGCCATCGCGCGCCTGAAGGAGGAACATCCCGGCCTCAAGGTGGCCTACGTGGACACCGACGTCCACCACGGCGACGGGGTGCAATGGTTATTCTACGAAGACTCGGACGTTTTGACGATCTCGATGCACGAGTCGGGACGCTACATCTTCCCCGGGACCGGTGGCGTGAAGGAGCGGGGCCGGAGGGACGGCCGCGGGTACTCGGTCAACGTGCCGCTCGAACCGTTCACCCAAGACGATTCCTTCGTCGAGTGCTTCGAGGCCGTCGTACCGGAGGTCTTAAACTCCTTCGGGCCGGACCTGATCCTCTCCCAGAACGGCTGCGATGCCCACGAGCTCGACCCCCTGGCGCACCTAAAGCTGACGACCCGCGTCTACGAGCACGTGCCCCAAAGGGTCCACGACCTCGCCCACGAGCTCTGCGGCGGTCGCTGGGTAGCCGTCGGCGGCGGCGGATACGATTGGTGGCGGGTCGTCCCGCGGGCGTGGACCGCCCTCTGGGCTGCCGTCTCCCATCAGGAGGTGCCGGAGGAGATGCCCGAGGACTGGCTCGAAAAGTGGCGCGAAAGAAGCCCCGTCAGGCTGCCGCATCTCACGCGCGACGAAGCCCAAGACTACCCGGCCATCGAACGCGCCGACGAGATAGCGGAGAAGAACCGCCGGACGGTCGAAGAGGTGCTGGAGGAGGTGCTGCCGCTCATCCAATGAGCAGAACGTTCTCCCGCACCAAGACGCCCGCCGGGGGCATCAGGGCCCGTCGGGCAACTTCGGTCCGAAAGCTGCGAACGGTTGGCCGCTTGTGTTAGCCTTCCGAGAGATGCTGGCGTAAAGATCGGAGTTGTGGGTGGTTTCTGTGGTTCAGGGCGCGTTCGGTTCGGGTGTTATCGTCTCGTCCACCGAGACTGCCCCCAAAGAGAAGACGCGCCGCCGCATGACCACAGAGCCACCCTACAAAGTCATTCTGCACAACGACGACTACACCCCGATGGAACACGTCGTGGCGGTACTCCGCAAGGTGATACCGCGGATGAGCTTAAAGCGGGCGGTCTCCATCATGCTCGAGGCCCACACCAAGGGCAAAGCGGTCGTGACGAAGTGCCACAAAGAGCTCGCAGAGCTCTACCAGGAGGGCCTCAAAGCCGAGGGGCTCATCGCCACCGTAGAGCCGGATTAGCCCCCGATCTGGCTCATCGTGCGGTTGCGCGATTCTTCGGGCAAGGTGAGGCCAGCAGGCGGCTTTATGCGCGCGGTGTGCCAGAGGACCTCGTGGATGGCAGGTATGGGGTCGGGGGAGCGGATCGCGTCCTTTACGGGCACGTCGAGGTCGGTGAGCAAGCACGGGTGGATCTTGCCGTCCGCCGTGAGCCTCAAGCGGCTGCACCTGGCGCAGAAGGGCTCCGAGACGGGCGTGATGACGCCGAAGGTGCCCGGCGCACCCTCGAACTTGAACTCGTCCGCGGGTGCCGCCGGGTCTTCGGGCTCTATCTCCGTGAGCTCTCCGAGCTCCTCTTGAGCCCGCTCGAGTATTTCCTTGCCCGAGATGAACAAGGACTTAAAGCGGGAGCCGTCGGTGTCGCCGTTGAGGGGCATGAGCTCGATGAAGCGGACGTGCATCGGGTACTTGAACGTGAGCTTCGCCATCTCCGCGATCTCGTCGTCGTTTACCCCGCGCATGGCGACCGCGTTGACTTTGACGGGCGAGAGGGGCGTTTCCAAAGCCGCCATGATGGCGTCCCACACCTTCTGGAAGTGGTTGCGGCGCGTTATGAACGCGAATTTCTCGGGCTGGAGCGTATCGAGGGAGATGTTGATCCGGTCTAGCCCGGCTTCGACGAGCCCTTCTAAGTTCTCCTTCAGGAGGAACCCATTTGTCGTCATGGTGACGTCGTGGAAGCCCAAAGCTTTGAGCTGCTCGACGAACCAGACGACGTTCCGGCGCACCAAAGGCTCGCCGCCGGTGACGCGAACCTTGGTGACGCCGAGCTCAAGGCAGGCTTCGGCGAAGGTGAGCATCTCCTCTAGCGTGAGGATGTGGCTTTTGTCCTGGAACTCGATGTCCTCGGGCATGCAGTACTGGCAGCGGAAGTTGCACCGATCCGTCACCGAGATGCGGAGATAATCCATTCTGCGGTCGAAGCTGTCGGTTAGCTGAACCATACCTGCCTTCGTACGTTCTCCAGAAGCCCTATTGTAACCCGTAGGCCCGGCGACAACCGGCCCCAGGGCACCTCATGTACTATACTTTTTATCGGATCTACCCTGGCCCGTCCACGTCGAGACTCGGTCTCGGCGTGGCTTCTCAAGGCCCATCCGGAGGAACACTATGTACGACAAGCCATCGGTCCTTGTGAAGGATAAGACCTGACGGCGCCCGCAACCCTTACCCCCTTCGTGCCGCTGCTGCCGCTTTTTCTGGCCCTCCTCGCAGCGCCTGCGGCGGTGCTCGCGGGATGGTTCAGGCCCCGTTCGGCTGCGCCCGTAGGGATGTTCTTCGCGACGCTCGCGTTCCTCGCGACCCTCTTCGCGTGGTACGGGGGCGGGGGCGCGGTGGATCTCGCGTGGGCGCCGACCTGGGATCTGCGCTTCGCCGTCGCCCTCGACGGGCTCGCTGCCCTTTACGCCCTGCTCGCGACGGGGGTAGGCTTCCTGGTCCTCGCCTACTCCTCTCGCTACCTACGGCTGCACCTCGAGCACGAGGGCCGCCCGGAATCGGAGGAGACGAGGTTCTACGGTTTCATGCTCCTGTTCATGGGGGCGATGGTGGGGCTCGCGATGGCGCAGGACCTCATACTCTTGTTCGTCTTCTGGGATCTCACGGCGATCGCTTCTTATTACCTGATTGGATATGACCACCGGGACGCCGAGGCTCGTGCCGCGGCGTTTATGGCGCTCCTCGTCACCGGCGTAACGGCCGTCTTGCTCTTGATAGCAGCCCTGCTCCTCTACAGTGGCCACGGCACGTTCTCCGTGCCCGAGCTCGCCGGGCTGGTGGAACCGGGTGCGCTCCTTAACACCGCGGGTCTCCTCATCGCCGTCGCGGCGTTTGCCAAGAGCGCCCAGGTCCCGCTCCACTTCTGGCTGCCGCGGGCGATGGCCGCTCCTACCCCAGTCTCGGCCTACCTCCACTCCGCCGCGATGGTCGCGGCCGGTGTGCTCCTTATAGGGCGGGCGTATCCTGTATTGCAGGAGAGCGGGTTCCTCCTCGGCGCCCTGCTCGTAGTGGGGCTTCTCTCGATCGTCGTCGGCGGGATCCTGGCCCTCACGCGGGATGTCCTGAAGCAGATCCTGGCCTGCTCAACGATCTCCCAGTACGGCTACGTCGTCTTCATGTACGGCCTCGGCGGCGAGTACGGCGCCGCCGGGGCGGCTTTCTACGTCATCGCTCACGCCCTCTGCAAGTGCGCCCTGTTCCTCACCGCCGGCGCCGTGACCGAGGCGTCCGGCGAGGACCGGCTCGGGGATCTCGGGGGCCTGCGCAAGCCCCTGCCGCTGCTGGCGGCGGCGAGCGGTGTCGCTTGCGCGGGTATCGCGGCGGTCCCCCTGACGGCCGGTTTCTTCGGCGATGAACTCTTCTTCAAGGCGGCGCTGGAGCGGGGCCCCGTGTTCGCCGGGATCGCCCTCTGCGCGACGGTGCTGACGCTCGCGTATGTCTGGCGCTTCTGGAGCGGGCTGTTCCTGGGGGAGCCGCGCGACGGGGCGAGCCGTCCCCCGGCCGCCCTGGTGTGGCCCGTCGTCGCTCTCGGGGGGAGCGTGCTCATCGGCGGTCTCTTCGCCGAGCCGTTCGGCCACCTCGCCCAGGCCGCTGGCGCCGCCTCGTACGGGGCGCCGACGCCTGTGGAGCTTTCGTACCGTTTTGAGCTGATCACCGAGAACCTGATGGCCCTGGGGACGTTCCTGCTCGGGACCCTCTTCGTGGTCTCGAGGCCTTTCTGGGAGAGGGGGGTGCTCGCGGTTTCGCGGCTCGGGGAGGTAATAGGGCCGGAGAAGCTGTACGTGTTGACTCTGAATGGCCTCAATCGGCTCTCGGACTACGCCCACCAGGCGGAGGTGCGGGACCTTCGAAGCCGGGTCGCGGCGATGCTGTTCCCCACGGGTATCCTCATGGGGGCGGGCCTCCTGGCGACGCCTGCGGTGGGGGCGTACCGGGCGGGGGAGGTGGGGGTGCGAGACCTCCCGCTGCTCCTGGCCCTCGTGGCGGTGGCGGTCGCCGCGTTCACGACGACCTACGTGCGACGGCACGTGACGCTGGCGCTGGTGCTCTCCAGCGCGGGGTATGTGCTCGCGCTCCTCTACGCCTTCTTCGGAGCGCCGGACGTTGCGCTCGTGGCCGTGCTCGTCGAGACGATCCTGATGCTGTTGTTCATCGGCACGTTGAAGCTGATCCCCTACAAGGTCCTCCACCGCCAGGCCGAGCGGCAGCTCGGGGGAAGACGGTGGCGCAGGGTCTTTTTCTCCCTGCTCGCGGGCGCCTTCGCCTTCGCGGTGGTATGGGGAGCTCTCAGTCAGCCCGCTGCCGACAACGTCGTCGCCGAAGAGTACGTCCGGCTCGCTCCCGAAGCCCACGCCAAGGATGTGGTGACGGCGATCCTCGCCGACTTCAGGGGCCTGGACACTTTAGGCGAGATCACGGTCGTCGCCCTCGTCCTCCTCGGGGTCGCGACCCTCCTCAACCGCGGACGCCTGCCGTGAGAGATGCCCAGAGAATGGCCCCGGGCGTTACGGGCGTGATGACGCAAAGCGTGGCGAAGCTGCTCCTCTTGCCCGCGCTCGTCGTGGCGGTGGCGTTACTCGTCAAGGGCTATGCCCAGCCCGGGGACGGGTTCTCGGCCGGTGTCGTCGCTTCTTTGGGGATACTGCTCCAGTACCTGGCCTTCGGCCGCCGGGAGGCGGAGAAGCTGCCGCTCGTCGGGCTCGCCGGGAGGGCGGCCTTCGCCGGGCTTCTCGTCATGCTCCTCGTCGCGGCGGTACCCGTACTCTTAGGCGAGCCGGTCCTGACCCACTACCCGTGGTCCGAGGAGCAGGTCGTGTACCTCGGCACCGTCGAGCTCATAACCGCGGTCCTCTTCGACGTCGGGGTGTTCTTGCTGGTCTTCGGGTTCGCCGTCGGGGCCATAAAGAGCGTCGCCCACGCCATCGCCGACGAGGACGAGTACCGGGGCCCGGACGTGGCCGACGCGGAAGCCGGGGTGGAGGTCGCTGGGGAGGAGGGACGGTGATCCTCGCGGTCTCCCTGGTCGTGGCGGTGGTGTTCGGGTCAGGGGTTTACCTGCTTTTGCAGCGCGACCTACTGCGGGTGGTTGTGGGGATCGTCCTGATCTCCAACTCTGCCATATTCTTCGTGATCGCCGCGGGGCTCACCCGGGGGGCCGTACCGATCCTGCCGCTCCCTGAGGGCGAACCGGCGAGCGACCCTTTGGTGCAGGCAATGGCGATCACGGCCCTCGTCATCAGCTCGAGCGTGACCGCCTTGCTCTTGAGCCTGGTCTACCGGATCTACGTCTCCCACGAGACCGTGGACCTCATGGACGTCTCCGAGGCCGAGATGCGCGAGGCCGAGGCCCTGGAGAGGGAGGGAGAACCCGAGACAGAGGAAGAACCGGAAGAAGAGCCGGCAGAGGAAGAGCTCGAGGAGAGGTCGCGGTGACGGGCTCTACGCTGCTCGTGCTCCCGGCGGGCCTGCCGTGGTTGCTCGCGGCGGTGCTCGCCCTCTTGGACGGGCGGCGGATGTGGGTAGGCTGGCTCGCCGTCGCGGGTCTGACAGCGAGCTTCGTCTCGGCGGTGGTGCTGACACTGCGGGTCTTGCGCGAGGGGCCGGTCGAGGTCGCCGCGGGAGGGTGGCCTGAGGGGGTCGGCATCGTCTTGCGGGCGGACGTCTTGGGGTGCGTGTTCGCGACGGTCTCGGTCGGCGTGATCCTGGCCTCCCTCGTCTACGAGGTCTTTTTGGGGGTGCGCTCGCGAACGTTTCCTGCTTTGGTCCTCTTCATGGCGGCGGCGCTCTCCGGGCTGTTCCTGACGGGGGACGTCTTCAACTTCTACGTCTTCTTCGAGGTCTCCATGACCGCGGCGTACGTGCTCGTGGGCTACCGGGAGCGGGACTACCAGGTGCGGGGGGCGCTCATCTTCGCGACCGTGAACCTCTTGGGCTCGGTGGTCTTTCTCATCGCCATCGCCGCCCTCTACCACGTGACGGGCACGCTGCAGATGCGGGCCATCGCCGAGACGGTAGGCGAAGTGAACCCGAACTCGTTGGTAGCTATCGCCGCCGCGATCTTCGTCGCTTTCGCGTTGAAGCTCGGGCTCTTCCCCTTCCACTTCTGGCTGCCGGCGGTCTACGTCGGGAGCCACGCGTCGGTGGCCGCGATCCTGAGCGGAGCTTTGGCTAATATCGGGAACTACGGTCTCCTCCGTTTCGGCGGCGGCATACTTCCAGAGCAACTCGCTTTGGGGACCATCGTGGTCCTGATCCTCGGTTCGGCGAGCATAGTCTACGGGGCGCTCCAGGCGATCTCGCGGCGCGAGACGACGGAAGTTTTGGCGTATTCGGCGATTGGGCAGGTCGGCTACGTGCTCGTGGCCCTGGGCGTCGGGGGTCCGGTAGGCTTTTCGGCGGCCGTCGTCTACGCGCTCGTGAACTCGCTGAACAAGGCGCTGCTCTTCCTCGTCGCACCCTTGCGCGGCCCCCTGGTAGGGGCCGCGTTCGCGGTCGGAGCGTTCAGCGTGGCTGGGGTGCCGCCGACGGCGGGGTTCGTCGCCAAGGTCGCCGCGTTCAAGTCCGCCCTGGCGGTGGGTGGGGCGGGACAGGCCACGGTACTGGTGGCCCTTATTTTCCTGGGTGGTGCCCTGTCCTTCGTGTACGCGTTCCAGATCTACCAGCGCGTCTTTTTAGCCAAGGAACCCCAGGGCGGACACCAAGACAGGGGGAGGAAGACGGGCAGCCAAGCCACACGCTTGCTCGGCGTTTCTCTGGCGGCGCTCGTCCTGGCGGTCGGACTCTGGCCCGAGCCGCTCCTCAGTTTGGGCGAGGGGGCCGCCGCTGTACTCACTGAGGGGACCGGGGGTTCGCGGTGAAGCGGACGCTCCTGGTCCTTCTGCTCCTCACGGGGGTTTACGCGATGGTGCTGGCGAGCTTCCATCCCTGGGATCTCCTCTTCGGCGCGTTGGTCTCGGGGGCTCTGATCTACGCCTTCCGCCAGTTTGTCTTCGGTGGCCGCCCGGACCTGCTGCCGGGTTTTCTGAGGCGCTGCGCGGCGTTCTTTCCATTCGTTTGGGCTGCCGTGTGGGACATCGTGGCGGGCACGTGGCAGGTCGCGCTCGTCGTGTTGCACCTCAGGCCGCTCGCCGAGCCTGGCGTCGTCGAGGTCCCGGTCGGGGAGCGGACACCCACCGGCGTTGCGATCTCGGCGCTGGTGACGACGCTCTCCCCCGGGGCGTTCCTCGTGGAGGCCGACGACGAGTCGATACTGATCCACCTTATAGACGCCAGCGACCCGGAGGCGTTCCGCAGAGACCGCGAGGATTTCTACCAACGCTACCAGAAGAAGGTGTTCCCTTGAGGATCGAGGAGGGTGCGGTTTGCACGAGCTAGTCTTTTACGTGGCGATGGTCTGGATGACGGTGCTACTCGCGGTGGGGGTGGTGGCGGTGATAAAGATCTCCTCCACCGCCGGGCGCATCCTCGCCCTGGACACGCTGACCCTGATCCTGGCGGCGATCCTGGTGCTCTACGGGGTCGCCGAACGAACCCCCTACTACCTGGACGCGGCCCTCATCCTCGCCCTCCTAGCTTTCGTCGGCACTTTGGCAGCCTCCCGGTACTATGGCGAGAGGAAGATCTTCTAGTGGGAGCGTACATGGTCCCGTGGGTGGCCGACGCCCTGGTGCTCTTCGGGGTCCTGGTGATGACCATCGGGGTGTACGGGGTGGTGCGGATGCCGGACACCTACACTCGCTTGCACGCGGCGAGCAAGATGGTTGTCCTCGGGGTGATGCCGCTGCTCTTGGCCTCAGCGCTCGCGGGGGACAAAGGGGTGGTGATGCGGGTGATCCTGATAGCCCTCTTCCTCCTCGTGACCACCCCGGTCTCGTCGCACGTGGTGGCACGGGCCGCCTACCTTAGGGGCGAGAGGATGAGTGTGTCCGAAGCCGTGGACGAGTCGGGGAATGACTCGACGGCGCCCGATACGAAATCCTAGCCCTTCCCTTCGGCGAGCTCCCACTTGCTCGACCAGAGCGCCCAGCTCAGAGACTCGACGCTGTCGCGGCGGACGATCTCTCTGTACCTTTGCCGTTTCTTTGCGTGCAGGGAGAGGTAGCCGGTCAACGCCCGGGCGAGATCCTCCCCGAAGTCCCCTTCGAGTCCGACCCGGACGTCGAAGGAGAGGCCGCCTCCGAGCAGTCTACCCGCCTCCCTTAGTCCCGAGTGGCCTGCCACGAACAGCGGCACCGCGGAAGCGGCGGACTTGACTGAGTGCGGTGACCTAACGCGGCTAACGAAGTCGCTCGACCAATCCCGAGAAGGCTGCTGGTACTGCACCCAGCTCTGGGAATCCGGCTAGACGGTCTGTAGGTGCACGTCGTGGCCCATCCCGACGAGCGCCCGGCGGAGGTTCTGGACGTAGACGTTGCTCCCCGTGCCGGAGAGCATGTAGCCGTGGGTGATGAGTAGGTTGATGGTGGACAGAGCTTAGCTGAGGCAGTCGCCGGGGCTCGGACGTGTCAAGGCGATACTTAGACTGTGATATTCTCGAGATTGATCCGCTATAGACGCAAGGAGGCACCCGTGGCGCGTACGAAGACCTCATCAGTCCCAGAGGTCGGGGCCGAGGCCCCGGAGTTTCACCTGCCTTCAGCCCAGGGGGGACAGTTCAAGTTGGGCATGAGGACTGTGAGCGGTCCTCAGCTCTTCTCTGGGCTCGTGGTGGTGGTCTTCTACAGCGGCGGCTGGTCCGAGGAGGACGTCGCGTACTTCAAGGACCTGGCAGCGAAGGAGGACGAGATCAACCTCACCGGTGCCACCATCGTCGGCATCGGGGTGGGAGGGCCCGCGCCGGCGCGCGACTTCGTCCGCGAAACCGGCATAAAATCCTACGTCCTCTACGACTATGCGGGCGTTGC
Organism: Actinomycetota bacterium; assembly: GCA_030776965.1. GTDB lineage: Bacteria > Actinomycetota > Rubrobacteria > Rubrobacterales > Rubrobacteraceae > Rubrobacter_F. The sequence continues at coordinate 28,839 of JALYGT010000069.1, read as the reverse complement.
CACCCGCGAGTACGGTCTTTTAGAAAAGGACAAAGAGCACGGGGAGTACGCTCGCCCGGCGACGTTCATAGTTGACACCGACCACAAGGTCGTTCACGCTTGGATCGGGGAGAGGCCAAAGGCCGAGGAGATCCTTGCGAAAGTCTCCGAGATCATCAACCCCGAACCCGCCGAGGAGGAGGAGGAAGAGGAGGCCGAGGCTGGCGAGGAGGAGGCCGAAGCTGGTGAGGAGAAGCCTGCGGGCGGGGAGTAGGGAAACGTGGGGGAGCCGGAACGGCGCGGGGTGAACGCTACCCGGCCGAACGACCCGGACAGTTCGCCGGAGAACGATCCCACAGGGGGCGATCCTACCAGGGAGGTTCCCACCGAGGATATCTGGGGGAACGGTCTCGGTGCAGAGGTTGCGGACTCAGATAGCCTCCAGAGACAGCTAGAGGCCAAGGATCGACATATAAAAGAGTTATACGATGAGCTCGCCGCAGCGAGACTCGCGGCCGACGAGGCGGTTGCGAGAGCAGAAGCGGACGAGTTGCGTGTCGAGGATCTTGAAGAGGAGCGAGAGCGGCTCAAGGAGAGGTTACGCGCCTTCGAGGAGGAGGAACGCACGCGCCGGCGCCGGCGTGAGGGCCGAGACCGCCGGGCGGCGCGGCTGGAGCGCGAGATCGAACGCCGCGAGACTGAGATAGGGCGCCTCCGAGGCATGCTCGAGGAGAAAGAGGGCGAGATGGAAGCCCACGACCGGGAGGCCCGGGAGGAAGTCTCCCGCAAAGGCGCCGCCCTCGAAGAGGCGCTTAGGAGGGTCGAGGGACTGGAGCGCGACCTCGAAGAGCGCGAGGACGAGGCCGCCGGGCTTAGGGACACCGTAGACGAGCTTAGGGCCGAGCTGGATCTCGAACGCGAGCATAGGCGGCGTATGACTGAGCCGGCGAACCGCTTCAGGATGGGAATAGAGCTCTTCAACGACTCCGAGCACCTCCAGGCTGTCGGCTCGGTCTCCAAATCTTTAGGCCAGCCGGAGGTACACGTCACCTTAGGCGACGGCGACGAGCCGCCGGTCATCCTCACCTTCACCTGGCGTGATATCACCTGGCGGACCTACGCCGCCAATCCGGGCCTCGCCGTGGAAGAGCCCCGCGTCTACCAGGTGGGCGCCGGCGAAGACCTCTCCGGCGTGGAGCGCGAAGCCTCGAACGCCCACATAGGCCCTGGCGGACGGGTACTCCTGGGTTTGTAGCTCGTCAGCACTTCGACCTTTGGCTACGCGGTACTGTCCCTCACTCCGCGCCACGGCGGCCAATTTTGTGAGAACCGCGAAGGAACGGGTACAAGCGGGTGGTATCGGCTTCATCCTCCTGCTGACTAGCTTCAGGGCATCATACTGCACTTATAGCGGGTTGCAGTGAAGTTGAGCCGGCAGGTAGCCTTGCTCAGTCTAACGCGGCGCTTACGGTGTCCTCTATCTTCCTGCAGGGGGTCTTCTTAACAAGCATCCATAGGTGCATAGATGCAACATGGGCCAGTATCACTGCAGCGTGTGTAGAGCGTGTTTTTCATAACCGCTTGGCTGGGAGCTGGTATCGTAACGGCGTATGGCGGTTGGCTATCGGGAAGCCAAGTTGGCCAATCGGTACCCGCAACCCGAGCGGCGGCCGCCAGGTCTTGAAACGCGCTCTTATACGGCAATTATTCATTGGACACGCCCTAATCAGCGCTTCCGCGCGGGCTTTTTGTCGCGTTCTCCTCTGGGGAGCTCTTTGTCCTTTTTGTCGCGGTCGAACTCGAGCTTGAAATCCCGGACACCCCGGTCCAAAGAGCGTCCCAGGCCGGCGATGCGGCGGGGGCCGAGGATCAAGAACACGACGAAGTGGAAGAGGAGTATCTCTAAGGCGCCACGGTCATCAGTAGCGCCTCGCTTCCATGAGGTGCTTGAGCCTCAGGAGGGAGCGCTCGCCGTTCATGCGGGCGAATCTTTCTATGCCGACGAAGCGGGCCGCGCGGTTCAGGATCTTGCCCTTCAGGCTGAAGTCGCCCGCGTAGGAGACGATGCACGAGGAGCCTTCTTCGACCGGGACTACCGTAACCTCGCCGCTGCCCTCGATGGTGGAGGCGTAGGCCCAGCGTATGACGCCGTCGTCGTTCTCCAGGATCCTCACCTTGGGTTCGAGTCTGCCGACCGGGCTCTCCAACATGAGGCGGTACGAGTCCTCGTCCAGACGCTCGACGCCCTCGACGCCGACCATCCACTCCTTGGCGTTTCGGAAATCCCCGATGTAGGCCGCCACTACCGAAGCAGGAGCGTCTATGCGCTGCTCGATGGCGACGAAGCCTTCGGACTTCTTCATCCCCAGCCCAGCTCCTCCAGGCGATCCTCGTCGAAGCCGAAGTGATGCGCGATCTCGTGCACGACGGTGATCCTCACCTGCTCCTCGAGCTCGTCGCGTGGAAAATCCCGCTCCAAAGGCCCCTGGAAGATAGTGATCTTGTCCGGCAAAATTCCGTAGTACCCGGAGGTCCGCTCCGTTAGTGGTACTCCCTCGTATAGCCCGTAGAGCACGCCGTCTTCGCCGGACGCGAGCGGTGTCGAGTACTCCGGCCAGTCATCCACGACTATCGCCACGTTGTCCAAGAGCGCCGAGAGCTCGGGTGGCAGCCCTTCCAAAGCCCTTTCTACCAGATCGTAGAACTCTTCCCGAGTGTCCTTCACGCGAGTATTGTACACGGGAGGACCATTGAGATTACTAATAGCGCCGCTTGCTTGGGTAGAATGGCCCCTAGAGGTCGTCCGCTGGCGGGAGGTGCAGTCTTTGAGGTTCTTGTCGGGATCGCGTCCGGGGCGCTGGTTGATTTGGATCGTCTACAGGACGCAGAACAAACCGTTGCCGGTGCCGCATGCGGCGGAGTGGATGATGATCCCCGAGCACTCCGTCGAGCAGGTCCTGGAGACCGGCGCTCTAAAGAGCCTTCACCCCTCGGACGTCCTCGAAGCTGCCCGCCGCATGGACCGCCAGCGCCGCGAGCACGACGAGAGGTACTCCAGGGAGGCCTGACCCACCGGGACGCCGCGGGGATATACTGTGCGCGTGGACCTCTTCGATGCCGAAGGCGCCGACGCGCTCGTTCGCCGGGCGCCGCTAGCGGAACGCTTGCGTCCGAAGAGCCTGGACGAGGTGATCGGGCAACCGCACCTGACGAGTGATGGCGGGCCCCTAAATATAGCGGTGGAACGCAACAGGGTCGGTAGCCTCGTTCTCTGGGGGCCGCCGGGCACGGGCAAGACGACGCTCGCGCGGGTGCTCGCCGGCGCGGTCGAGGAGGACTTCGTGCCTTTGAGCGCCGTCACGAGCGGGGTCAGGGATCTACGGGCCGCCCTGGACGCCGCGCGCGAGCGCCTCAAGTACGAGGATCGCGGCACGCTCGTCTTCATCGACGAAGTCCACCGCTTCAACAAGGCTCAGCAGGACGCTCTTCTGCCCGCCCTCGAAGAAGGCCTCGTGGATTTTATAGGGGCGACTACGGAGAACCCGTCCTTCGAGGTGATCGCGCCGCTCCTCTCACGCTCGCGCGTCTTGAGGCTCCGGCCTCTCTCGGAGGATGACCTACGCGTCCTTCTCAACAGGGGGCAAGAGGCGCTCGAAGCAGAGGTCTCACCCGAGGCCGAGGCGTACCTTTTGAGGCTCTCCGGCGGCGACGGGCGGCGCCTGTTGAACGCTCTCGAAGCCGCCGCTTCTGCCGCGTCGGGACGGATCGGTGTCGCCGCCGTAGAGAGGGCGGTGGGGGAGAGGGCCCTCAGGTACGGGCGCGAGGAGCATTACGATGTCGTGAGCGCTTTTATCAAGAGCGTGCGTGGCGGCGATGCTGACGCGGCGCTGCATTACCTGGCGCGCATGATCGAGGCTGGCGAAGACCCTGCCTTTATGGGGCGCCGGCTCGTGATACTGGCTTCAGAAGACGTGGGCAACGCCGATCCTCACGCCCTCCCGCTCGCCGTCGCCGCGGCCCAGGCCGTCCAACTCGTCGGCATGCCAGAGGGACGCATCCCGCTCGCCCAGGCCACGAGCTACCTCGCCTCCGCCCCCAAGTCGAACGCCTCCTACGCCGCTGTGAACAAGGCGCTCGAAGACGTGCGTCGCGGCCCCGTCCCCGAGGTGCCACTGCATCTGCGCAACGCCCCCACGGGTTTGATGAAAGACGAAGGCTACGGCGCGGGCTACCGCTACGCCCACGACGACGAACCCGAGGGGATGAACCAGCGGTACCTGCCCGACGAGATCGCCGGGCGCGTCTACTACGAGCCGAAGGAACGGGGTGCGGAGGCCGGGATCGGGGAACGGCTGGAGCGGTGGCGTAAAGAGAGGGAGGGGCGCGAGCACTGAGGGGGCGTCAGCCTACGGCATCCTTTTGCTGATCGCTGATGGCTGACCGCTGATCGGTGCCTCCATCGAGCGGCGTCTTCTCGTTGGTGGCGAGCAGGAGAGCCGTAAAGACCAAAGGCTCGAACCAGGTCACGTAGGGGTAGAACCAGAAGTTTACGGTGAGCTCGAAGGCAAGGATAAGGGCCGCGGAGAAGGCCGCGAGCTTGCGGACCGTCCTCTTTTTCGGGACGAAGGCGACGAGGAAGGCGAGGAGGATTACCGCCGTCAAAGGCAGCTGTAGCTGCTGAAGAAAACCGAGCTGGGGGACCTGGGTGAAGATGGTCCATGGGGTCTCGCGGGTGCCCTGGAAGGCCAGGGTCTTCTCATAGAAAAGCCTCGCGGCCCCCACCGGGTCGCCGTCGAGGGCCAAGACCCAGAAGGTGAGGAGGACGACGCCCACCCCTCCGAGGACGAAGTCCAGGATGGGGGCGCGTTTTCGGGTGCCGTCATGGAGAAACCAGAGGGGCGCGACGATGAGGGGGAAGAGCTTGATCGCGAATCCCGCCGCGACGCTTGCTCCCCGTGCCAGCGGCGAGGTCGCCGCCGCGAGCCCCACCGCCAGGACCGCTGCCACTATAACGTCGTTGGTATTGTTGTTGGTCGAGTACAGCGTATAGGGGAAGACCGCCCAGGCGAAGAGGAGTGTCGCCCCGCCCCGCGCCCCCGCGTACCTCCACCCGGCGACGAGCATCGCCACAGCGCCCCCAACGAACGCGAAGGCCGTCAAAGCGTGGGCCGCCGGCAGGTAGTCCCACTCCTCGCTCCACCCGAAGAGCCACACGAAGGGCACGTACAAAAGGTAGTTCAAGGGACCGTAAGTGTCGCCGGTCCCGACGTCCTCGGGCATGTTGCCGTAGGGTAGTAGGCCGTCCATGATACGGCCCGCCCCGACGACGCCCGCGTAGCCGACGTCTATCACCCTGGAATCCAGGTTCAGCGCGAGGACGAGGACGCTGGCGATCGCTCCGAGCGCGAACAGGACCGACGTCGGGAAGTTGCTCGTCTTCTCGACCCGCTCGCCGCGCCCGAAGCCCATCAAGAGCGTCCTGACAAACAGGTAGAGAAGCGGCGGGTACCAAAGTAGTACCGCCCAGTACGAATCCCCCGCCCTGAAAAACCCGTGCGAGACGAGGAAGCCCAAAAGGGCCAAAACATCGAGGTTGCGCAACGAGAAGATCCTGTCGGCGCGCCAGAACGCGAAGGCGAAGACGAGGGCCATGGGCCCCCAGACGTACCAGTAGTTGGCCTGTTTGCCGTAGGAGCCGTAGTCACCGCGGGCCATCCGCCAGCCGACCTGATCTCCGGTCCAGGCGTAGTTGATCTGCCAGGTCTCGTCGTCCACTCCGACCTGGGCGACCTCCTTCCTCTCGCCATCGTCCACCGGCATCCCGCCCACGGAGCCGCCCTCCTCGACCTCGAAGTGGACCTGCCATTCGCCGTCTTCGTACTCGGCGTCGGAGGTATAGGGGCCGTGCTTGGCTAGCTCCTCGCGTACCTCAGGGTTGGCGAGGGCGAGCTTTATCGCGTCGGCCTCGGAGGTGCTCGGGTAGGTCAAGGTGTCGGCGACGGGGTAGACCTCCGCGTCCGCGACTTCCTGTGTGTCGTCCACCACCGTAACCTCCGCGACCGCCGTCTGCGAGGCCTCCTCCCTCAGAATCACCCGCCAGAAGTCGCTCACGGGGTCGTATTCGGCCGAGGTCTCGACCGTCGGACGAGAGAGAATCTCACCCACCTCCGGCGCGGAAGAAGCCGCCCGCTGCGCCTCTTCCGAGCTCGTCTGCGTGCCTGGCACGAAGCCAAAAACGGTGAGGAGCAGCGGCAAGAGGAAGGCTAGGCAGGAGCCGCGGTATCTGAACCGGGATCTCCTCACGCTGCGCCTCCCCGTTCGGCTACGGGTTTTTCCGCTGGTTTGCCTACCGAGGGAAGGGGGAGCATTAAACCCCAGAGCACGACGAGTAGGAGGTTGCGTCCCAGGAAGACGTCGGTTCCCGGGTCTCGCCTTCGGACCTGGGGCTTCCGGGGAGTGACCTCGATTATTCGGGCTCCTCTAGCTCCTGGCCGAAGAGCTCGGCCAAAGGCTCTAGGCCCTCGGGGGCGCCGGTCGCGAGCAGCGAGTCGTCGCCGCGTAAGACGTAGGTGTCGCGCGGGCGGTAGGTCCAGCGCCCGCCCCGGTTGACGGCCAGGGCGTGCATCCCCGTCTCGGTCTCGAGCCGTAAAGAGCCGAGGCTCTTGCCGTCGGCCGGAGAGCCGGGGGCGACGTTGAGCTTGAGGACGACCTCGTCCGACTCGCCGATGGCGACCGAGAGGACCGGGTGTACCTCCTCGCCCTTCTCCACGATCCAGACCATCTCCTGCGCGCAGTCGGCGATGGTCTCGGAGGCGGTCGCCAGGTGGAGCATGCCCCTAAGGCGCGAGGGCTCCTCTATCTGCCGCGCGGCCAGAAGGACCCAGCGCTCGAGCCGGTAGCGCATCTCGTCCATCTCGTCCTCTATGGCGACGACTTCGCGGGCGAGCCCGGCGTCGTAGTAGAGGAGGGCGGAGTAGGCTAACCCCACCGCGACCTCGGAGAGGTTCTTCATCTCGATCAGGACGTCCACAGCCCGCTCCAGTTCCGAGAGCTGCGCCCCGTCGTCGACGGGCGTAGGAGAACCTCCGGCGGGCTGCGCCCCGGCCATCTCCCTGAGCTCGGCGACGCCCTCTGGAGGACCCTGCAGAAAGAGCACGTCGCCCGCCCGTAAGACGTCGTCCGGCTCGGGGTCGAAGTGCCACTCGTTGTCCGAACGGACCGCGATGGGCCGCATCCCCGTCTCCGTGGGGAGGTCCACGGCCTCCAAGGCCCGGCCGTCCAGGGCGCTCTCGGGGTGCACCCGGACTCGCGAAGGTATCTCCTCGGCCTCCGGTATGTCGTGCAGGAGCTCCGGCGGGATGCCCAAACGTTTCACCACGATCTTGGCGATGTCGTAGGCGGCGTTGCCGATCTTCTCTATGTCCTGCACGACCTGGAGTATTCCGGCCATCTGCTCGGAGTCGGCCGGGCTGCGGGCCGCGAGGATCGCTAAGCTGCGCATGTCAAAGACGAGCTCGTTCAGGCGCTCCTCCAGCCTGAAGACCTCCTCGGAGAGGTCCTCGGAGTTGTAGAAGATGGCCGCGTAGGCCAGGTCCACCATAAGCTCCGAGGTGTTCTTCGCCTCGGCGAGCATGTCCTTGAGGTTTCGTGGTCGCGTGTCGCGCATAGTCTTATTACTCCACCAATCCGAAGACTACCAGGGAAATTATAAGGCTCATGAAGCCCAAGAGGTCCACTGCCGCGGTGATGATCGGGATCCCGTACGTATCCGGGTCGAGACCGACGCGGTAGCTGACGATCGAACCGTAGTAAGCCGCGAAAGCGGCGGCGGTCGTGGCTATGAGGCCCGCCAGAGCGCTTACCCCAAGCATCACGAGAAAGCCGGGGCTCAGGCTGGTGGTCTCCAGGCCCAGCGTCACGAGCAGGTCGGGGCTCAGCTGGCTCACGGCCACGGCCAAAAAGTGGGACGCCCCGCCGATGAACAGGTACACCCCGGTGGCGAAGATGTAGATTAGGGTAAAGTCCCTGAAGGTGCTCATCGGGGGTAACGTCCGGGGGGGCAGGAGACCGAGGTGTATCTTTGAGGAGAGCCGGCTGGAGAGGATGCCCCCCAAAGCTCCGCCCTCCTGCAAGAATGCCGGCAGCAGAATAAGCAGGGCCGCCAGCTCCACGAAGACCTCTTTGCGGTCCTCTAGGGCGACGCCGACGAGTATCGTCACCGTCCCGGTCATGGCCAGTATCGGTAAAGACTCGGCGAGGATGCGACCCAAGTTCGGGGCACCGATCCTAAACGCGACGACCACGACGGCCACGGCGATGCCGATCAAAGCGATGGCCAAAGAGCTTGAGAAGATGGGGATCCCGATCAGGAACGTCGCCAGGACCAACGCCGGGAGCGTCAGTATGTCGCCGCAAGCCGTGATCATGGGCGCCGCAATGTTGTCCATGTCCCAGCCGCGCGCGACGCTCAGGCGGGCCACCACGACGGTGATCCCCAAGAGCAACACCCCGGCCAACACCCCGCCTACGGTAGAGATCACGACGTAATCAAAGACCGTAAGCTCCGTCTCCACCCCCAAGAAGTCGCACAAAAGCCGGGCCATAAACGCCAAGAACACGCTGGAGATGAGCGACAGGGCCGCTGCAGCCTGCACGTTCTCCGCAAGCACCCCCCGCCTGAGGTTCAAGCTAAAGAGGCCGGTCTGTATGGCGGTTGAGAGCCTGCTACCCATCGCCCCGAAGATGGCCCCACGCATCCCGATGGCTGCCGGGATCAGAACCGCCAGGCCCACCAGCTCGTCCAGGATGCCGGCGATGCCCGCGAGCGCGATGCCGGCCATGAGCTCCCCTGTCGAGGAGATGAAGAGCGCTGCGAATCCCTGTCTTAGGGACTCCTTTTCTTCGGTCAGATAACCGAAGACGTGCGGCCGGATCCTCGGCCGCGCGCGCAGCCGCCGCCGAATGCTTCCGACTTTCTCGGACTCTCCGGCGCGCTCTTCCCGGACCCTGATCCGAAACCTTCTTCGCTCTTTCTCAGACACGGTAGAGGTATAGCCGGTGCCTGAAGCATTGTAAAGAGCATTGCGGCGATTAGTGGTCGGCAAAATGGCAAGCCGATGGTAAAGCCGGTCTCCGACGGTCGGTTAAGCTGAAGTCCGTGCGTAGGTTCGGGTTGCGGTGGTGCTCGAAGAAGCAGGAGATCTGGGCCGGGATAACTCGGGTAAGGTAGAGCGAGGGAAGAGTCTCTTCACCAAGGTCTTCACCAAGGACCCCGACCCCGGCGGCGTCCACCCGAGGCTCCGGCTCTTCGTCCAGGTGGATCTCGCAAACGAAGTTCAGCTCGTAGAAGTGGTAGGGGATGGGCGGGTGCCCGTACTTATTCCGGTCGTAAGGGGAGGCGAGCTTTACAGCCCACATGCGGTACCCGGACTCCTCACGTACCTCTCAAGCTGTGGCCTCGGCGGGCGACTCACCGATGTCGGCCCAGCCGCCAAGGAGCGACCAGAGGCCATCCTCCTTCTTTTTTTGAGCAGGATCTCGCCGTCGCGGAACACCGTCACCCGGACGTCCACCTTCGGGGTTACGGACCAGCTTCACGGGCGAAGAGGTTCCGAACGGCAATTATCTACTTGACGCAGGGTGAAAGGCTTACGATGCCTGCGTCCGAGAGATAATTACCATTCGGCTTAACCCTCGGCAGAAAGCTACGCACTCTCCCAGCCGTGGCCTAGGTGCCGCTCGAAGGTAGTAAGCTCAGGGTACTCTCGGCGCAAGGCAGCGTTGTCCGCCTCGTAGCCCACGCCGTTGAACCAACGGTACATGACCGCATGCTCTTCGCCCATCTGCTCCTCGAATTGGTCCCAGGGCACCTGGAAGTAGTAGATCTCCTCTCTACCGTCCGACGTCGCTGCCGACCGGCGAGATGGGGTTGAGACGGCTCTCTATCTCCCCGCGGCGGCCCTCAAGGAAGGGCGGTAGCGAGAGTCGTTCGCCGAGGTGCCGCGCATCCTCGTCGGTGGCGAAGCCGGGGCCGTCGGTGGCGATCTCGAAGAGCACCCCGCCCGGCTCCCGGAAGTAGATGGAGCGGAAGTAGTAGCGGTCTATCTGCGGCGTCACGCCCAATCCCGCGGCCTGGATCCTCGCCCGCCACTCCTTATGTTCCTCGTCGTCGGGCGTCCTAAAGGCAACGTGGTGCACGCCGCCCCGCCCCAGGTGTGCCACCGGTGCGTCCGGCTTCTCGACCACCTGTACCTCGGCCCCCGGTCCTCCCGGCCCAACCTCGAAGATGGTGGCCCGAGCGCCATCCTCCTCGTACTCGTCCTTCCCTCGGAACCCGAGCACCTCGGTGAGCACCCACGCCGTCGGTGCCAGCTCCCGCACGGTGAGGTCTACGGCACCCAAACCCCTTATCCCGTACTCTTGGGGCACGGGGCTCTTCTCCCATGGGATGCCCCCCGCAACGCCCGCTTCCCCGCCGGTCCCACCATCGTTCGCGAGCCGGAGGCGCTGACCCTCGGGATCGGCGAAGGAGATTGACTGCCTCCCGCGTTCCTCGATACCGCGGTGCTCTACCCTGAACTCTTCGAGCCGTGCCACCCACCACTCGAGCGCCTCGCGCCCGCGGACCCTGAGCTCCGTGGTCGAGACCTCGCCCGTGCCCGGGCGGTTCGGGGCGATCCTTAACTGGGGCCAGTCGAAGAAGGTGATCTCCGTTCCCGGCCTCCCCAGCTCGTCCCCGTAGAACAGGTGATATGCCGAAACGTCGTCCTGGTTCACCGTCTTCTTTACCAGCCTCAAGCCCAGGACCTCCGTGTAGAACGCGACGTTCTCCGAAGCCTCGGTGGTCACTGCTGTGAGGTGGTGCAAACCGCCCAGTTCCATATCAGTTCTCCTTCCGTTCTCGTCACCCAACATACCATGACACTATAAAAAATCAAGTAGTATGTAGAATTGAGTGTAAGATGGTATACTGGCTCCATTATGGGGAGCGAGGACTACATCTCTTGCCCGGCCTACGTGGCGATCGAGGTTCTACAGGAGAAGTGGGTGTTGCACATCATCGGTGTCCTCCTTGAGGGGTCTAAGGGGTTCAACGAGCTGAGCCGGGCGATAGGTTGCAACCCCGCCACGTTGGCGCAGCGCCTCGACCGTTTGGAGGCTCTGGGGATCGTCAAAAAAACCGTACACTCGGTGATGCCGCCGCGCACGGAGTACGAGTTGAGCCCGGCGGGGTTGGCCTTGGAGGAGGTCATCGGCGCCATAGACCGCTGGTCGCGCGAGCACTTGGGGACAACGTCCAAGCGAGGGAGGGTAGCTTCATAGCAATCCGAAGGCGCACCTCTTCGCCTTAGGCCGGGGGTTGGACCAGGTACCCAGCTCGGTCGTATCGAGCTTTTCGCAGCGTCTTCTCGTCGAGGGGGACCGGTGTCGCGTCGTAGCGGAGCCTTGCCTCTTGCGCGAGGGCGGTTATTGCGTCTTCGACGGAGGCTTTGCTCCCAGCTTTGCACAGGCTGCCGACGCTCCCGGGCCTCATGGGGAGGTTCATGGCGTCGTAGACGCGAGAGAGGACTCGGACCAGGTCTTTTTCGCCGTGTACGAGCACAATGCCCCCTACGTTCGTGGCTTTGCGTGTTATACGCTGGGCTATACCGACTACCTTCATGCCGCTCTCGAAGTCCCCTACCCTGATGCTATGGTCCCCTGGGCAGAACTCGTCGCGGACCTCGCCGACCCCGGCGTCGACGCCCAAACGAGAGAAGGCCCCGAGCACCAGGGCAGCGGCCTCGTCGTACCTCTTTCTCGGGTCCCGTCGTGTGTCCTCCGCGGGGCGGACGATGGAGAAGCCGAAGGTGCCTCTACCGGCAGCGATCGCACCGCCGCCCGCGGCCCTTACCAGAACGGGATAGTCCTCCTCGTAGGCTGCCCGGACGGCCTCGTCGAAGCCCGGACGCAAAGTGTCCCTCCGGGTCACCCCCACGTGGCGGGCGGAGGGCGCTATGGAGATCATCGGGGGCCTCGTCCCGGCCGCCACCTCTTCGAAGATGGTCCTCGTGTAGGCGTAACCTGTCCCCGGGTCGTCGAACCGGCCGGGCAAGAGAAGGTTCATAGTGGCTCTCATTCGGTGCTCTCGGGTCGTGGTAAAACGGTTCTTACGAGCTCGCCGCGTTCGAGTTTACCAGCGTGGCGAGCGGAGTCTTGGAGCGAGGAGTTCGAAGGCGCGATGCACGGAGAGTACAAAACGCCGGGAGGGAAGCTGGCGATAGCCGACTTCGACGTTCAGGATGGTTCTCTGGCCGGCGTCGAGGTGAGCGGAGACTTCTTCCTCGAGCCCCCCGAGGCGCTCACGGACATCACCGCCGCTTTGGAGGACGCCCCCGCAGACCTCACGGAGGAGGAGTTCGCAGAACGCATCAGCGCCGCCCTTGGCCCCGAGGTCGAGATGGTGGCTTCTCCACCGAAGCGGTCGCCCGCGCCGTGAAGAGGGCGAGCTCGTGAGTGCAGCTATGCCTGAGGCCCGGTGGCGCGACTACCCTTGGCGGCTCATCCGTGGCAAGCCTTTGGCGCCACCGATGAACCTGGCGCTCGACGAGGTTCTGACCCGGCGCGCCGGAGCCGACGAGCGTCCGCCGACCTTACGCTTCTGGGATTGGGCGGCGCCGGCGGTGGTGCTGGGCCGCTTTCAGTCGGTCGAGAACGAGGTGGACGAGGAGACCGCGGACGGGTACGGCGTCGAGGTCGTCCGCCGGATGACCGGGGGCGGCGCGATGTTCGGCGAGCCCGAGAACATCATCACGTACTCGATCTACGCCCCGCCCGAGCTCGTCGCCGGGATGTCTTCCGTGGACTCGTACGACTTCTTCGACGGTTGGGTCGTAGAGGCGCTCCGTTCCTTAGGCGTGGGCGCCTGGTACGAGCCGATCAACGACATCACCTCCTCGGACGGCAAGATCGGGGGCGCCGCCCAGCCAGGAGGTCCGGCGCTGTCCTCCACCACGTGATGATCTACGAGATGGACGTTCCCAAGATGCTCCGCGTCTTACGGATCGGCCAGGAGAAGCTGACCGACAAGGCGATCCAGAGCGCCGAGAAGAGGATCGGACCCCTACGCCGCCAGACGCAGCTCCCGCGCGAGGAGATAATCGGGCGCATGATCTCGACCTTCGAACATAACGCCGGGACGAGCCTCGTGGAGGACCGCATCGCGCCCGAAGAGCTCGCCGAGGCCGAGGAGCTCGTGCGGACCAAGTACGGCACGAGGGAGTGGACCTACCTCATCCTGACCGGCCTCATGCACGGTTCTAGCTTCCGGCTGCTGGCGATAGGACCCTCTTGGAGAGGGACTCGCCGCGAGCGACGTGTAAGGATAACATGACACCGTGAAGCGCGGTATCCACACCTTCTTGCCGACGAGCAGGGTCTACTTCGGCGCCGGCAGCCTGAACGAGCTCGAAGAGGAGGCCCGGTCATACCATCGGGCCTTCGTCGTCGCCGGGCGCACGCTGAACGAGGAGACCGACCTAGTGCGCCGGGTGGAGCGCCTGCTCGGAGGGCAACACGCTGGCACCTACGACGGTATGAGCCAACATACCCCCGGCAGCGCCGTCGAGAGCGCGGCAAAGGAGGCCAAAGACGCGGACCTTCTGGTAAGCGTCGGCGGCGGGAGCGTCATAGACGGGGTGAAGGCCGTGGCGGCGAGGGTTGGTTATCCGGCGCAGGTCGCGGTGCCGACCACGCTCTCGGGGGCGGAGTGGGCACACTTGGTTGGGGTTACGGACGAAGAAGCGGGGCGCAAGAGCGGCTTCGCCGACGAGCGGGCCGTCCCGACGGTCGTGATCCTGGACCCCGAGGCGACGCTTTTTACTCCGGAGAAGCTCTGGCTCTCGACCGGCATCCGGGCCCTCGACCACGCCATCGAGGGTTTTTTGGGCAAGGGGGAACACCCGATAGAGGACGTCCTCGGCCTCGAAGGGGCCCGGCGCCTCGTCGAATACCTCCCGCGGTCTAAGGAGGAGCCGGAGGATCTGGAGCTACGTCTGGAGCTACAGCTCGCGGCGTGGATGGCGTACTTCGGACCCTTGAACACCCCGATGGGGCTCTCGCACAACCTGGGGCGCAGGATCGGGGCGAGCTACGGCGTCCCCCACGGCTACACCTCTTGCGTTATCCTGGCACTGACGCTCGAAGTCGTTGGCGACAGGGTGCCGCGCGAACGCTGGGAACAACTCGCGAGCGCCCTCGGCGGAGACCCCGCCGAGAGTCTCACTGCCCTCGTGGAGAAGCTGGAGCTCCCGAATCGCCTGAGCGAGGTAGGCGTGCCCGAAGAAGACCTGGAAGAGATAGCCGGAGACCTCGGGAATATGGCCGGGGAAGCTCTGGAGATACTCCGCCGGGCCTACTGAATTCGGGTGCGAACGATATCCGTGCCGGCGGCGTAGCGCGTCGTAGAATAAGGAGACGATGGGCCGGAGTTCGGGCAGAGAAGTACAGAGCGGGGCTTTCCCGACCCTGACGGAAGATCAGACCGCCTTCCTCAAGCGTTACGGGGAGGTAAAGAAGTCGAAGGCCGGTCAGGTCCTTTTCAAGGAAGGAGATACCACCTACGACTTCATCGTCATCCTCCAGGGATCGGTGGAGATCGTCGAGAACTTCGGTGGAGAGGCCCGGACGATAGCTACCCACGGCGCGGGACGCTTTCTGGGCGAGCTGAACATGCTCACCGGACAGGCAGTGTACCTCTCGGCGATGGTCCGCGAGGGGGGAGAGATACTGGCCATCTCCCCTGAGAACCTCAAGGAGGTCATCACCGAGGAGCCCACCCTCTCGGATATCATCCTGAAAGCCTTTCTCGCACGGCGCTCGGTGCTCATGAGGGTCGGCACGGGCTTGAGGATAGTGGGCTCGCACTACTCAAGAGAGGCCCTGCGCCTTAGGGAGTTCGCCGTCCGCAACCGGCTGCCCCACGCCTGGCTCGACCTGGAAGAGGACGAGGGGGCCGAGGCCTTGCTAAGAGAGTTCGGTGTAGAGCCAGATGAGGCGCCGGTTACGATCTGGCAAGGCGAGAACGTGCTGAAGAACCCGACCAACGCCGAGCTCGCCCGGGCCATAGGCCTCGAGGTAGATACCACTCGGGACGGGACTTACGATCTAATCGTGGTCGGTACCGGACCGGCCGGCCTAGGCGCCTCGGTGTACGGGGCTTCCGAAGGCCTCTCCACCCTTAACCTCGAGGCGGTAGCTTTGGGCGGACAGGCGGGGACCAGCTCCCGGATAGAGAACTACCTGGGTTTTCCGGCGGGCCTCTCCGGATTGGAGCTGACCAGCCGCGCTATGGTCCAGGCCGACAAGTTCGGCGCCCGCACCACGGTGCCCCAGGAAGCCATTCGCCTAAGTAGAGAGGATGGCCGCTACAGGATCGAGCTCTCCGAGGGCGGGGAGGTCTCGGGGCGCAGCGTCATCGTCGCCACCGGCGCCCGCTATCGGAGGCTCGACGTCCCTCATCTGGAGGAATTCGAGGGCACTAGTATTTATTACGCTGCTACGGAGGCCGAAGCCCAGATGTGTCGTGGCGACGAGGTTACTGTGGTGGGCGGCGGCAACTCCGCGGGTCAGGCGGCGGTGTTTTTCGCGGGGCGGGCGCGAAGGGTGTATCTGCTCGTCAGGAGCGGCTCTCTAGAGAAAAGCATGTCGAGTTACCTCGTTAACCGGGTGGAGGGCATCGAAAACGTCGAGGTCTTGGCCCACACCGAGGTACGCGAGCTCTTGGGAGAAGACGGGCTGGAAGGCCTCGTGATCGAGAACAACCGGTCGGGCGAGCGACGCACCCTCGATACCAGGGCACTCTTCGTCTTCATCGGCGCCGAGGCGAACACCAGCTGGCTCCGGGACGCCGTCGAGCTTGACGAGCACGGCTTCGTTCTGACGGGGAGGGCGCTGGAGCATTCCGCGCTCGATACGAACGTCTGGCAGGAGCTCTCGCGCGAGCCGTACCTCCTGGAGACGAGCATGCCCGGCATCTTCGCTGCTGGAGATGTTCGGAGCGACTCGATCAAGCGGGTAGCCTCGGCGGTTGGCGAAGGCTCGATGGCGGTGCAACTCGTTCACCAGTATCTGGCCGAGGTAGACACATAAAAAGCTGCCTCGGTCAGCTGACGGCCTCAAGCCCTGGCCTGCTCCGTCTCGGCCGGCTCCACTTCATAGCTCTCCTTCCAGGCGTCGAATCCACCCTCCAGGGCCACTGCCTCGAATCCCATTTTGTTTAGCCGCCGCGCCGCCCGGGCGCTGGTCTCCTCGTTCGGTCAGGTGCAGTAGGCGACGATGCGCTGGCCTTGGACCTGGCTCCGAGGATGTTCGTCTTCCCAGGCTCTGGCCCACTCTTCGACCTCGTCCGGCCTCACCCGGACGGCGCCGGGGATGCGCCTCTTGTCCTTCTCGTACTGGGAGCGGTTCCTGACATCGAGGACCACGGGGGGCGGGTCGCCCTCCAGCGACGCGGCGAGCTGTGCGGGTTTGATCCGGACCGTCTCGTTGGCGGTGCCCTCGAAGATGCCGCCGGCGCTGCCTTCACGCTCCTCCGGGTAGGTGTCGCCCTCGATAGCCCGGCCGTAGAGCGAGGAGAGGGGTGTTGCGGAAGCCCCGTGCACCACGATTGAGACGGTAACGACCACCCCCGTGACGGCCATAAGGAACTCTGCGCCCGGGACGCCGGCCCCCACGACGAGCAGCGCCAGAAGCAGCGAGTTGAGGCCGCGCGGCCCGAACCACCCAATGAACGCCCTCGCCGCGTTGCTCACCGCGGCCTTGCGCAGCACGATCCCGATCGCCAAAGGACGGGCGACGAAGATCACGATTAGCGCCAAGAGGAGCGCCGGTACGAGTGGGGCCTCGGCGAAGAGGTCGGAGATCACCACCCCGAATAAGATGAAAGACAGGAGCATCGCCATCTCGCTGGTAGTTTCGCCGTAGTCCAAAATGCACTGGCACAGGTCGAAGTTCAGGATCGCCACTGCGAAACCCGCGGCGAAGGCGGCCAGAAAGCCGTCACCTCCCAAAGCCTGGGCGCACACGAAGGCGAGCAGCACTACCCCTATGCCGTAGAGGGATTGGTAGACCTCGCTGATCGCCCACCGGTCGTCGGCCCTGCTCATCAGCCAGGACGCTCCCGCCCCGATGGCGAACCCCACCGCCGGACCGAGCAAGAGAACCTGCACCGCGAACAAGGCCCAGCCCGCGACGCTGGTGGCCTCGGCGTTGGCGACCGCGATCAGGACCAGAAGGATGGGCAGGATCACTATGTCGTTCGTACCGGCCTCGATGTTCAGGGCCTGCCTCACCGAGCGGGGGATGCGCTCGTTCCGCACCACGTCGCGCAGCACCACCGGGTCGGTCGAGGCCAGGATCGTGCCCAAAAGCAACGACTCCACGACCGAGGTCCCGAGCAAGAGATACGCCCCGGCTGTAGCGACGAAGACGATGATCAAGGTCCCCGGACCCAAAGAGAGCACCGGGACCAGCCCTGCCCCGCGCACCTCTTCCGCCTCCATGCGCACGGCTTCGAGGTAGAGGACCAGGGCCAGCGTGAGCGTCGCCACGCTCTCCAGCAGCGGATCCTCCGCGCTTAGCGCGAGGATACCCAGGCCATGCTCGCCGATCAGGAAACCCAACCCCAGGAAGACGATCGGCAAAGAGAGCGGCGCCCGCTCTACGATCCCCGACGCCAGAGCCGAGACCGTGAGCACCACCGCCGCTAGGGCGAAAGCCGTTAACAAGTCGGGCAAAGGATACCTCCTATCCGGGGGTCGTCGGGACGGGTTCGCGGAACTGACGGCGGTAGAGGTCGGCGTAGAGGCCGTGCTTTTCTAGCAGCGAGGTGTGGGTGCCGCGCTCGGCGATGCGGCCGTTCTCCACCACCAGGATCAAATCCGCGTTGCGTATGGTGCTGAGGCGGTGCGCTATCACCACGCTCGTGCGGCCCTTGAGCAGCGTGCCTAAAGCGGCCTGGATGAGGGCCTCGGTACGAGTATCAACGTTGCTCGTCGCCTCGTCAAGGATGAGGATGCGCGGGTCGGCCAGTACCGCCCGGGCGAAGGAGACGAGCTGGCGTTGACCCCCGCTCAAGGTCCCGCCGCCCGCCCCCAAATGAGTGTCGTAGCCGTCCGGCAGGGCGGCGAGGAAACCGTGGGCGCTCACGGCGCGGGCGGCGGCTTCGATCTCCTCCCGGCTGGCCTCCAGCCGGCCGTAGCCGATGTTCTCCGCGACGGTCTCGGAGAAGAGGAACGGTTCTTGCAGGACGGTCGCGATCCCTTTCCTAAGACTTCTCCGTTCTACCTCGCGCACGTCGTGACCGTCCACCCGCACCGTCCCGGCGCTCACGTCGTAGAAGCGGGGGATGAGGTTGGCGATCGTGGTCTTGCCCGCCCCCGTCGGCCCGACCAGCGCGACCGTCTGCCCCGACTCGACGACGAGGTTTATGCCGCGGAGCGCGGGTCTGCCTGGCTCGTAGGCGAAGGTCACGTTCTCGAACTCTATGCGGCCTTCTATCGAGTCGAGCTCGAAGGTGCCGGGCGGGTCGGGGGGTTCGGGTTCCTCGTCGAGGATGTTGTGGATGCGTTCTGCCCCGGCCAAAGCCGCCTGGGCCTGGGTGTAGACCTGGGAGGCGAGCTGGATGGGACGGAAGAACTGCTGCACGTAGATCAGGAACGCCGTCAACAGGCCGACGGTCAAGGTGCCGGTCACGACCAGGTACCCGCCGTAGCCGATCACGATCGTGGTGGAAAGCGTGCTCAAGACGTCTATCGCCGGGGCGAAGGCCGAAGTGATGCCCACGGCTTGTACGTTGGCTTCGCGATTGGCGGCGTTGCGTTCCCGGAAGCGTTCGATGTTCGCCTCGGTGCGGTTGAAGGCCTGGGCCTCGCGGACACCCACGATCTCCTCCTGCAAGCCCGCCGTCACGTCGCCCACCGTCTCGCGCGTCGTCCGGAAGGCCCGACGAGCGCGGCGGGCGAAGTAGACGTTCGTGAGGAGCATCGCCGGGATAATAGTGAAGCATACCGAGGCCAAGCGCCAGTCGAGGACGAGCATCGCGACGACGACCCCGATCAGGCTGAAGAACGAGCCGAGAAGCTGCGTCAGTCCCTGCGAGAGCAGCTGGTTCAGGGTGTCCACGTCGTTCGTCACCCGGCTCATCAGGTCCCCCACGGGACGCTTGTCGAAGAAGCCCAAGGGTAGCCGCTGGAGCCGTTCGAAGATGCGCTCCCGTAAGGAAGCAAGGACGCTCTGGCCGACCGAGCCGACCTGCAAAATCTGGCCGCGCGAGGCGAAGGTCCCGACGAGGTAAACCCCCAAGAGCAGCAGCATCGTCCACAGAAGACCGTTCACGTCGCCCTCCAGGATGGAGCGGTCTATGGCGCGCCCGATCAGGTACGGTCCGCCCGCCTGTGCTCCCGCCCCGAGCACCACGAGCACTAAAGCGAGGACTAACTGGTGGCCATACGGCCGCAGCTCGCCCAGCAAGCGCCGCGCCGTGGCGCCCTTGTTCTCGGCCTTCTCCCGCGGCGTCCTGGCGATGGACTCGATGCTCCGCATCCCCACGGCTACTCGCGGCCCCGGTTCGGGGAAGCCTCGTCCTCGCCGCTTCGGGCGCCGGTGGCGACGGGTTCCTTGAGCACCTGCGATCCCAGTATCTCATTGTAGAGCTCGCTCGTGCTTAGGAGTTCCTCGTGGGCGCCCATCGCGGCGATCTCGCCTCCGTCGAGGACCAGTATGAGGTCCGCGTCGCGCACGGTGCTTATCCTCTGGGCGATGACGAAGACCGTGCGGTGGCCGTCGCGCATCATCCGGTCGAGCGACTCCTGGATGGCCGCCTCGGTCTCGGCGTCCACCGCCGAGGTGCTGTCGTCGAGGATCAGGAGCCGGGGGTCCACGAGCAGCGCTCGCGCTATCGCTATCCGCTGACGCTGGCCGCCCGAGAGCCCGACGCCCCGCTCGCCGATGACGGTGTCGTAGCCGTCCGGTAGCGCGCGGATGAACTCGTCTGCCTGAGCCGCGCGGGCCGCCGCCTCTACCTCTTCCCCCGACGCGTCGGGCCTGCCATAGGCGATGTTATCGCGCACGGGGCCGGAGAAGAGTAGTGAGCTCTGGAGCACGACTCCGATCTGGGAGCGTAAGGAAGAGAGCGTCACGTCGCGGACGTCGTGGCCGTCGAGGCGCACGCTGCCTTCCGTCACGTCGTAGAAGCGTGGGATCAGGTTGACCAGCGTCGACTTGCCGGAGCCGGTCGTACCCAAGATGGCCACCGTCTGTCCTGGCTCGGCCACGAAACTTATGTCGTGAAGGGTGTCGCGCTCGCTCCCGGGGTAGCGGAAGCTCACGCCGCCGAACTCGACCCGGCACGAGACGGGGGGGAGGGTCGCGGCACCGGGCTTGTCCTGTACCTCCAGGGGCGCGTCGAGGACCTCGAAGACCCGCTGGGAAGAAGCGCCGGCACGCGAGATCTGGGCGGCCAGGAAGCCTATCGTCAGGATAGGGAAGAGCAAGAAGCCGAGGTAGGTGTTGAAGGCGACCAGCTCACCGATGGTGAGGCTTCCCCCGATCACCTGCAGCCCGCCGAAGAGGATGATGATCAGGGTGCCAAAGTTGGCGACGAGGAAGACGAACGGGAAGTTGTTCGAGAAAGTGCGGACGGTTTCCAGGTTTCTATCGAGGAGCTCGTCGTTCACCGAACGGTAGCGGACGCCCTCGTAGTCCTCGCGGGCGAACGTCCGGATCACGCGTATCCCCGCCAGGTCCTCCTGCAGCACCGAGTTCAGCCGTCCGAGCGTTTGCTGCACCTCCCTGAAGAGCGGCCCGATCCTGCGGACGAAGCGCAGGAGCAGCACGAAGATGACCGGCACTATGGAGAGTGCCATTAGGGCCAGCCGCCACTCCGTCCAGAACAGGAGCGCCGTCGTGCCCAGAAGCATCACTGCCGCCGCGGCGAGCTGGACCACGCCGCTCCCGACGAAAGTCCGGATCTGCTCGACGTCGCTGGTCAACCTGGTAACGAGCTGTCCGGTCTCCACCCGGTCGTAGTAGCCAAACCCTAGGCGTTCGATCTTGGCGAAGAGGTCGTTCCTGAGATCGTACGCCACCCCCTGCGACGCCCTCTCGGCCAGGTACCCCTGCAAGAACTGGAATATCCCGCGCAAAAGCGCCGCTCCCACGAGCCCCCCGACCGCGAGCAGGATGACGTTCAAGCTACGCGGGGCTATGCCCTCGTCTATGGCGATCCGGATCAACTGCGGAGTAGTCAGGCTCGCCGCCGACGCCAGAAGCAGCGCCAAGAAAGCCCCGAACGCCCCGCCCTTGTGCGAGCGCAGATAAAGGAGAGCCCGGCGTACGGCCACCACGCCGCTCCCGGAGCCTTCCCGTCTTCCGGAAGCTCCTTCCGGGGGATCGCCCCCTCGACGCCTCGGTCCACGACTGCTGATCGTCATCGCCTCCTCTTCCTTGCCTCAACGACGAAACGCGCTACCGGCGGCGGCTTTTGCGCGGTCGTAGTTCCGGCCGAGGATCTCGATTACCGCCGAGACGTCTTCTTGATCCCGTATGGGATAGCTAATGTAGCCCTTCCCTCCCGCCCGGTTCGGACGGGAGCGGCCCCCTTTGAGGAGGTCTTCGCGCATCTCCGGCGTGACGGGGAGATCCGCTACCCGGTCACGGTGGATGTGCCCGCTCTCACGCTTCCCATAGCGGGACGCGACGGCGCCGAACCTGCCCGGGGCAGAGGTCACTCCCGGCCAGTGGAGTACCTCCTGCTCGATGGTTACCGCGTCGCTGTCCATTCGTTCCTCCCTCTCTTGGAGAAGTTGCTTGTCCCTTCGCGGGCGGCTCACCTTTTGGTCCCTTTGGCCGGGGTCTGGTCGGGGAGACTGGGCTCCTCGTTGTTCTTCTGCAGCTTGAGCGAGGCTACTAACGAGATCAGGAGCGCCACGCCCACCATTAGGAAGGCGTCGGAGAAGGACGCGGCGCCCAAAGAGTAGAGGGGGTTGAGGGCGTCCGTCCCTGCCTCCCTTCTCGCCGCCAAGAAAGCCCCGATGAGCGCCGGCCCGGTCCCGCCGCCCATGAAGAAGAGGCCCTGGTAGATCCCCAACCCCACCCCGGTCTCCGCGTGCGGGAGCGCCGCGGCAGCCGCGTTGGTGGCGGAGGAGTTGGAGAAGGCGAACCCCGTGCCCACGCCGAGCATGCCTACTGCGACGATGACCGGCGAAGCCCCGGCCCCGAAGGTCGAGAGGAAGAGGGCCGAGAGCAGCATTACCATAAGGCCCGCGAAGATGGGCGGCCTGAAGCCTATCCGGTCGGAGAGGCGACCGGCTATAGGCGAGAGGAGGGCCAAGGAGATCGCGCCCGGCGTCAACGCAAGCGCCGCAGCCCCGCTCGAGAGCCCGTTGACCGACGAGATGAGGAGCGGGATGAAGACCAGGCTTGAGACGTTCGCCAGCATCGAGAAGAACCCCACGGCCACGGCCGCCACGAAGCCCGTGTTTCTGAAGAGGCTGGGCGAGACGAACGGATGGGAAGCGGCCGCAATGCGCCGGGCGAAGCCCACGGCCGCCAGCGCCGCTACCAGGAAGCGGCCCCAGGACGTGACCGAGCCGAAACCCGCGACCTGACCCTGCGTGATCCCGAACAAAAACAGCCCGGCGGCCAGCCCCAGCAAGACGCCCCCCGGCAGATCGAAGCTCCGCTCACCCGTGGGCTCGGTGTGCGGTAGCTCGCGCAGGGCTATGGGTGTCAGGACGAGCGTCAGAAGGAGCGTCCCATAGAAGAGGGCCTGCCAGCCGGCGAGGCTGTCGAGGACTCCGCCGACGACCGGGCCGACCGCCGCGCCGACGCCGACACTCGAGAAGGTCAGGCCCAGCGCCGTGCCACGCTCGCCGGGCGGCAACACCTTCGCCACCGACGCGCTCGCAAGCGCCGGTATCGCCGCGCCCCCCCGCGGCCTGCACCAGGCGCCCGAAGACCAGAAACAAGAGGTTCGGCGCCAGTGCGCAGAGCAGGGAGCCGGCCGCGAACGCGAGGAGGCCCAGGACGAACGTCTTCTTCAGGCTGAAGAGGTCCGAGATGCGCCCGTAGAGGGGGATGCCGACGGCGTAGATGAGCAGGTAGCCCGTGATCACCCACCCGACCTGCCCCTCAGAGGCCCCGAACTCCTCCTGGATGCTGGGCACGGAGACGTTGACCATCGAGCTGTTTAGAACCGAGATGAAGACGGCGGAGATCAAGACCGCCAGGAGCAGCCTGGTCCCCCCGGCCCGGGCTTCTCCTGTGCCGGCTTTTTTCGCGAAGCTCATCGGCCTCTCTCTAAGCGACGGTCCGAAGCTCGTGCCTGTCGGGCTTTTCTGAGCCGGACCCGAGCTTCGTCACCATCTCGACCACGAGCCGTCCTAAAGCCCCCAGCCGCTTGGCCACGCCTTCGTCGCGGACGTTCCCTTCCTCGTCGAACGCTTTCCAAGATCGCTGGATAGGCACGGAGAGCGGGGCCGCGACGCCGCGCAGCGCGTGAACGACGTTGACCATCGCGTTGATCGCGTTGACCGCCGCCATACCCCCTCCAGCCGTCGCGACGAGCCCCACGACCTTGTCCTGCAGGTAGGGCTTCTCGTCCCGCGCCATGAACTGCGTGAAGTCCAGGGCATTCTTGGTGACGCCCGCGAGCGTCCCGTGGTAGGCGGCGGTGCTCCAGATGAGTGCGTCCGCGCCGCGCATGGCTTCCACGAGCCTCTCGACGCTGGCGCCGTACTCTTCTAAAGGTTTGCCGGGCTCGTACATCGGCAGGTCCAGCTCGCGCAGGTCCAGAAGCTCGGTCGTCGCCCCGGCCTCTTCGGCTGCCTGGAGCGCTTCCTCCAAAGCCCTCAGGCCCTTCGAACCGTCGCGCAGCGTGCCGCCGACCCCGACGACGTGGGGTTGTCTGTTGGTCGAAGTCAAATGATCCTCCCCAAAATTCTGTTATCAAATTGAACGGTGTAAGATATCTATTCTCCAGCGACCGGGTCTCGGGTTAGGTTGTCGTGGACCCTGGCCAACAGCCGGCGGAGAAGGGTTTCCTCCTCTTCCGTCAGCCCCTCAAAGGCGCGCTCCTCCACCGCCTCCCAGCGGTGTTCTACCGGCTCGCGTAAGGAACGGCCCTTCTCCGTCAGATAGACCCTGGTGCACCGAGCGTCCTCCGGGTCCCGGCATCGCTCTAAAAGCCCGGCTCTCTCCATGCGGCTGAGCATGTTGGTCACCGTGGGAGGCTCCACACCCAAAGCTCCGGCCATCTCGGAGGGGGTAAGCCCGTCTCGTTTCCAGAGGTGCAAGAGCACCATCTCCTGGCCGACGTGCAACCCCACCTCCGCCAAAACAGCACCGACGCTGCCGCGGTGGGCTTTACAGGCCCTCGCGAGGAGGTAACCGGTCGTCCGGTCGAAGGCTCCCTTCGCCGCGGACGACCTCACCCTGCTTCCCTGCCCGAGGCGCCCTGCTCCGCCTTATTTCTGCCCCTCTCCATGAGGTGTTCGTAGTTCAGGCGGAAGAGCTCCACGACGGCCGAGGCGTCCTCCGGCCCGCTAGGGTAGTAGCTCACCCAGCCGGTCTGCGGCAACAGGTGGTGTGGTTGGGCCCTGCCCTCGGCCACGAGCTCCCTGCGCACCCGAACCGGGAACGGCAGATCCGCCAACCGGCTCCCGTGAAGGTGCCCGATCTCGTGCCCCCTCACCCGAAACTCGACCCCGCCGAACCGGTGCGGACTCGCCTCGACTCCCGACCAACCCGAAACCTCTTCCTCTACCAGCTCTCTCAAGATTGCCACCTTTCCTCCTTTCTTCAATTTTATTTAGCCAGCTAATTGATGGTACTCTTCTCCGGGTGTTTGTCAAGGTGGATCAGGCGGACCCAGGCCCAGGATGAACGCGGGGATGGTGAGGAGGGAGCGGCGGGCGAGAGGAGCATAGCGCTCGAGGTAGGGCGACGTAGACACCGTTCTGGCGGGTGACGGGGAGAGCGGCGCCCAAGGTTGCGACGGTAGCCCAGAGGGGCACGTCGAAGAGGCGGGTGGTGGCGAAGGTTGTCCCGGCAAGGGTAAACTATCCGCCATGGTGGAAAGAACCCAAGGTGGGGGAAGCCCGTGCGAGACGATCAAGGCGTGCCCTGCATGGTGGATGAGGTCCTGACGCGGCAGGCCAAAGCCCGCGCTCCTCGGACCGCGGACTGCTTCGAGGACGCGCTGGAGGTCGTTCTTGGTACCGAGGCCAGCCGACAGCTACGAGACCTTGGTAGCGACCCGCGCCGTCGCGAGAGGGTGGACGAGTGGCAGGCGAACGTCGCCCGGGAGCGGGCCGAGGTGCTCGGTTGGCGTTCGCCTCGCGAGACCCCGGACCTATCGGACGGCTGACGGTAGAGGCCGAGGAGGGTGGGAGAGATCGGTAGGAGCACGCCCGTCCCCGAAGCCTGGCTTGGCCGACCGGTGAAGCTCGTGTTCGTCTCGGGGGCCAGCACCGAGTACGCCGCCGGTGGTCTCGAAGAGGTCAATGATAGGGGCATCGTCCTGTCGGTAGAAACCCACGTCGGACGCCCGGCGCAGCCCCTGTTCTACCCGTGGAGCGCCGTCATCCAGCTTTCCGAGGCACAAGATGGGTAAAGGAGGAGCCTTATGCCCTTAAACCCATCGCAGCAACAGACCTTGGAGAGATGGATGGACTCGAAGGCGATCCGCCGGTGTCCGGCTTGCGGGGATACAAGGTGGCGATTCGCGGAGGCCTCTTACGTCAGGGCGCTCTTAGAAGAGGGCGACGCGAACCTTACCGAGGACAGGGGGGTGGTGAAGCTCCCGTGTGGCAACTGCGGGTACGTGATGCTCTTCGACGCCGAGACGCTCGGCATCAGGGGGTTGTGGGACACGGGGAGAAGTGTCTAGTCTTAGTTCCCGGCATCTCAAATACCGATTCTGCTCACAACCTAGTACCCGGCAACCGCAAGTCAGTACACGAGCCTGCGACGGATCGCGGCCGAGAAGCGGTCCACCAAGAGTACGACGACGATCGTAGCGCCTACGAGGGTCGCGACTTTCGAATAGTCGAAGAGGTTCATGGAGATGAGGATCTGTTGTCCGATGCCCCCGGCCCCGACGAAGCCCAGGATCGTTGCCGAGCGGATGTTGCACTCCCATTGGTAGAGGGTGAGCGAGGTGAACCCGCCCATGGCCTGAGGCAGCCGCCCGAAGAGGAAGGCCTGCAAGGTGCCCGCTCCCGTCGCCCGCAAAGCTTCGACCGGTCGAGCCGGCACCGCTTCGAGCGTCTCGCTGTAGAGCTTGCCCAAGATGCCGGCCGAGTGAACCGCGAGGGCGAGGGTGCCGGGGAAAGGACCCAGGCCCAGAGCCACCACAAAGACTAGCGCCCAGAGGATGTCCGGGACGGAGCGGAAGACGTTGAGGACGAAGCGCGAGATGTGGTAGGGGATAGCCTTGAGGAGGCGCTCGCCGCGCGAGGCGCCGATCGTGGCGGTCTCCTGGGTGCCCGCGGCCGCGAGCGGGAAGGCGACTATAGCCCCGATGAGCGCGCCCAAGAAAGACATTTGGAAGGTTTCCAGGATGCCGGTGGCCGTCTGGCGGAGCGTGACCGTCGAGAGGTCGGGCGGGAACATCCCGGAGAGGAATCTTTCGACTGGGCCGGTGCTGGTGAGGAGCGCGACCAAGTCGAACTCGGTGCCTGCGACGCTCCAGCCGGTCAGGCCGAGGATGACGAGGACGGCGAGGCTCGTCTTCCAGGAGAAGCGCGGGATCGCACCGCCTATCCGGGGACGCTCAGTGGGCGGAGACGCCATCGCGGCCCTCCATCAACCTGACCGGGTCTTCTCTAAGGTGGGCTACGTCGTCTCTAGGCTCGGGGCTGGCCCCCGTACCGTACGGGTCTCCGGCGTAGATTCGGGACAGCTTTTCTTCGGTGAGCCGTTCTGGGGGGCCGTCGAAGACGACTCGGCCCTCCTTGAGCGCAACGACACGGGGGAAGCGGCGGGCAGCGCTTACGTCGTGCAGGTTGACCAGGAGCGTCGCGCCCTCGTCGTTCAGTTCGAAGAGCGCCTCCATGACCCGTTCGGTCGTGACGGGGTCCACAGCGGCGAAGGGCTCGTCGGCGAGGATCAGGTCCGGCTGCTGTACCAACAAGCGCGCCACCGCAACCCGCTGCTGCTGGCCGCCGGAGAGGTCCGCCGTCCGGGCGTGGGCTTTGTTCTCGAGGCCAACGCGGTCCAAAGCTTCGGCGACTCGTGAGGCCAAAGCGCCGCCGGGACCTGCCAGGAAGGCGCGGAGCGTCCCCCACGCGCCCATACCGCCGACCTCGCCCAGGGCCGTGTTGATCCCCGCCGGGAGCTGCGGGATTAGGTTGTACGCCTGGTAGATGGTGCCGATGCGCCGTTGCACGCCCTTTAGTTCCTTCCTCGAGAGTGCGTACAGATCACGCCCGCCGATGGTGATCCTGCCGCTGCTCAAGGCCACGCTCCGGGTCAGCGCGCGGAAGAGCGTCGACTTGCCCGCCCCCGAGGCCCCTATGACGGCGAGCCTCTCCTTGGGCTCCGTCTCGATGGTAACGCCTTCGAGCGCCGGTGTTCCGCCGAATCGGACCGTGACGCCCTCCAGGGCGAGCCCGCCCAGCGGCTTCTCTTTATGGTGTGGTGAGAAGATCAAGCTCCCTCGCCTTCTCTTCGACGTCATCGTAGTCTTCGGGCCCGACCCTCGCGTAGCTCTCAGCGCGCAAAAGATCGAGGAGTACCGGGTTTTCTATATCGAGGAAGGCCTGGGTGATCTGCTCTTTTAGGTCGTCGGAGAGGGCGCCGCGGGCTACCCAGGGGTAGCCCTCTATCGGGTCGGACTCGTCGACGATGCGGACGCTGTCCTCCGCGATATCACCCTCGTCTATTAAGTTGTACAGGATGCGGTCCTCGAGGCCGCCAGCGTTCACCCCCCCGTTCGCGACCGCCTGCGCCGTTGCGTCGTGGCCTCCCGTGTAGGTGAACTCCGCGAGATCCGTCCGGTAGTCTATCCCTGCTTCTTGGAGCATGATCGCGGGGTACAACGAGCCCGAGGTGGAGTTCGCGCTTCCAAAGGCGAAGGTATCGCCCTCTATGTCCTCGGCCTCTTCGATGTCACTGTCGGGAGGTACGATGATGACGGAGCGGTACGTCGTGTCGCCGGTCCTCGGGTTAACCTCCGTGACAAGCGGCTCCACCTCGGCGCGGTTGCGCGCCTGCACGTAGGTGAGGCCGCCGTAGTACGCGAGGTCCAGCTCGTCGTTGACCATCGCCTCGACCACTGCGGTGTAGTTCGTCGGCACCGTAAGCTCCACATCCCGCCCGAGCTGCTCCGAGAGGTAGTCGCCGAAAGGTTCGTACTGCGCCTCCACGCTCTCCGGGTTCTGGTTCGGGATCAGGCCAACCCTCAAGGGATCGGGGTCGTCAGCTGCCTGCTCACCGCCACCGCCGCCACCACAGCCCACAAGGGCCAAAGAGACCAGAAAGACCGCGACCAGCGCGCAAAGCCTTCGCATCAAGAGTTTCCTTTCCGGGGCAGGCCGAAGGCTCCGATCGCCAAAAACAGGTTCCTTTGCCACAGCGTGAGCTTGAGCTGTTTCCTCACCCACATATTTCTCCTTACGGTTAAATTCCTTACGGTTAAATAAACTTCTCGGATCACCCCGTTCGTCACCGGAGCAGTCCGTGATTAGCACCTAGTTGAGCTCTCCTGGCCGCAAGCTCACGACTAACGTGCCAACGAGTTGTGGCTGACGGCTCTTCGGGACGCACGAGAGGTATCCGAAGTGAGCTCGAGCCCGGTGGCAGCCGCGTTTCAGCGCCTGA
>JALYGT010000068.1 GCA_030776965.1 Actinomycetota bacterium | reverse complement strand
TACCCATCCGTGTCTCGGAGCTCCAAGAAAACCTCGTCACCCTCGGCATCCTCACGAACGCCCTGACCACATCCCTCCGCCAGGCCCAAAAGATCCTCTCCTCCACCGGCTTCAAATCCTCGCTCGCTAAACCTTTGGCCCAGGCCGTCGGGAACCGCGCCCAGAGAAGTAGCGACCGGCGGGGCGAGGCTCCCCGACCTTAACACACCTTTACAGAAGAATTGGTGGTGTTCACGGGCCGAAGCGCCCGTATACTTA
This sequence comes from Actinomycetota bacterium, assembly GCA_030776965.1. Classification (GTDB taxonomy): domain Bacteria; phylum Actinomycetota; class Rubrobacteria; order Rubrobacterales; family Rubrobacteraceae; genus Rubrobacter_F. Next base: position 23,440 of record JALYGT010000068.1, on the reverse strand, counting down.
GGGAATGGACGAGGTAGGAGAGCGGGAAGAGATCATGGTCTCCGAAGCCCTAGAGGATCCGGGAGAGGAGTGCGAGCTGTGCGGGACAGAGATGTTCGGCCTGCACTGCAAGCTCGTCTGCCCCAACTGCGGCTACCGCCGCGACTGCTCGGATCCATAGGCGGTCGATGGTCCTCTAGTCCCCTGGCCCTCCTATAAATAAGACAGCAAGGGCTCTCTCGCACCAGCCACGGACTTCGGGATTCACCGCCAACTCTTCCCTGTCTTCGGGCATACCAGGCGACCCTGTCTTCGTTGTAGTCTAGTTGTATCTCGGTGGGCTTGGCGAAGTAGATCTGGCTTATGTGCTGGTGCCCCGGCCCTATGTTCTTGAGCTGCCCACCGGCAGGACGAGGGAAAGTGTAGCAAGAGCATCGCCAGGGGTATAATGCCCGCCCTGAGAGGTGTACGGGGCATTTAAGGAGGAAGATGGCCGAGGATAGCGCGACCGACGCGGGAGAATTGGAAGAGGTGCTCGAGAACCTGCGGGCGCTCTCCGGGGAGGTTACGACGGCCGCGGTGCTCTCCAGGGGTGGGAAGCTCAAAGCTTCGACGCTGCCACCCGGGGTAGACCGGAAGCGGTACGCTGCCATGCTCGGAGCTCTGGTTGGCCTCGCCCGCAGGGTCGCGCGGGAGAGTGGCGGGAGCTCTTTTACCCAGACCAGGATCAAGGAAGAAGGAGGCCACGTCCTCCTCGTCGGCCTGGAAGGAGGCGACATTCTGGCCGCGACGACCGGTCCCGACGCCCGGGTCGGCCTCGTCCTCTACGACATGCGCAACGTTCGCAGGGAGATCGAACGGATGCTCGGTTCCAGGGAAGGGGAGCAGAGATGAGGAAGGTTCTGGGCCGCCTGTTTTTCTTGAGTATCGCGGCAGGCGCCGCATACGCCGTCCGCTATTACCTGGAGGGCTCTGCGGGGGCAAAGAAGGGCGACGTGCAGGTAGTCCTCGATACCGGCGCCACCGTCGATCCTGACCCCCCGGATGCCCAAGAGTTCGCCGACATCGCCCGCAAAGTCCTGGAGATCGGCGAACAGCAAGCCCGCTAGGTTGAGTTCTTTAGGCTAGCGCCAGCTCGGGCGAGAGGTTCCTGGTCTCGAGGATGCGACCGACGGCGAGCCCTATCTGGGAGTTGGGGGTGGATGCTCCAGCGGTGAGCCCAACCCTGACCGAGCCTTCGGGGAGCCATCCCTCCTCCTCGACCTCCTCGCGTGGATCCAAGGGGGTACCGGGGGGTTTGTGCCGGATCATGTCTCCCTCTATGCAGTCTCCGCTGGCTATGTGGTAGCTGCGAGGCACCTTCTCCGAGGCGATGACCGCCAGGTTGTTCGTGTTCGAGGAGTTGTAGCCGCCGACGATGACGATGACGTCTAAAGGGTGCTCCAGGAGCCCGAAGAGAGCGTCCTGACGATCCTGTGTCGCCGAGCAGATGGTGTCGAAGAGCTCGAAGTGCTCCTCCAGGTTCTCCTCGCCGTAACGCTCTAACATGGCTTTACGAATCTCCTCGCCCACGGCCATAGTCTCGGTCATGAGCATCGTCGTCTGGTTGGCGACGCCTACGCGCACGAGGTCCCTCTCCGGGTCGAAGTCGGGGCTCATGCCGTGACCGAGCTTTTCTCTTAGCTCCCCGGCGCCGATCTTGCCCCGGATGAAGTCCGTGACGTACTCTGTCTCCTTCAGGTTGCGGACGATGAGGTACTTACCGTTGCCGCCGTCCTTTAGGGTTTGGGAGGCGGTGGCCTTCGTCTCCTCGTGGTAGTACTTGCCGTGGATAACGCTGGTGAAGCCTTTCTGCGCGTAGCAGGTGACGCGCTTCCACACCGAGAGGACCGAGCCGCAAGTGGTGTCCACGACGATGCACTCGCACTCCCTGAGCTTGTTCACCCAATCAAGGGGGGCGCCGAAGGCCGGCAAGAGGACCACGTCCTCAGGGCTCAAAGAATCGAACTTCTCGTCTGGGCGGCCGTTGAAGCCCTCCGAGAGGAACTCGACGCCCATCTCGCGCAAGCGGGCGTTCATGGAGGGGTTATGGATCATATCCCCGGTTATGTAGATGCGTCTCTCTGGGAACTTCTCGCGGGTCTGGAAGGCGTAGTCCACCGCCCTATCCACCCCGTAGCAGAAGCCGAACTCGTCGGCGAGCCTGATGGTGAGGCCATCGGCCTCAAGAACGTTGCCGTTCGCTCGGATGCGGTCCACCACCTCCGAGCGGTAGTCGCGGTTGAGGAGGTGCTGGATGTTCTCCCGCATCTTAAAGCCCTTGCGGTAATACTTCTGGCCTTCCACAGAGAATTCGCCCCTCGTCGCTAAGCTCTTCTGGCCCTCGGAGTTTAACGCATCTCGCCCCGCGCGTCGGGCGTATTTTATACGGGATCTGGTGTACAATATCTCGCCATGGCAGCGACGGTTATGCTCGCAGACGACGATCCTGTTCTCTTGGGAGACGCCGCGGACGCCCTGCGCGGGGCCGGCTTCAAAGTGGTGGAGGCCGCCGACGGCCAACGGGCGTTACAGGAGGCCTTGAGCCGAAAGGTGGACCTGATCGTCATGGACGCTTCCATGCCTGAGGTGAGCGGCGTGGAGGCCTGTCACTGCCTGAAGGCTATGCCCAAGACCCACAAGATTCCCGTCGTGCTCACGGCCGCCAGGAAGGACCCGGCCGCTCGTGCTTTGGGCCAGAGGACGCACGGCTCCGTGCGCGTCCTGCGCAAGCCCTTCTCCCCCGACGAGCTGGTCTCTATGGCCAGGGAGCTCGTCAGGCCCCGTTCCCTACTCTAGTTTCCTGGAACAAGAGCTCTACGTCTTCTCGAGCGGATAAACGGTTCACCGCGATGCGCTGTGTACTGGGCTAACCTGATTTAGGCTTGTCTGTCCGTTCGAGACCAGAGATGGAGGTGCGTCGTGGCGAAGGCGCTTATCATCGGCGCAGGGATAGGCGGGCTCACAGCGGCGATCGCCCTGCGGCAGGTCGGCGTGGAGCCCGTGGTGTTCGAACGGTCGGGCGAGCTGCGGGAGATCGGGGCGGGCATCACCTTGTGGGCCAACGCGGTAAAGGCGCTGAAGAGACTTGGCGTCTACGACGCGGTCCGCGCAGCGGGCGTGGCCGAGATCGGCGGTGAGATCCGCTCGTGGCGTGGCGAGAAGATCTTCGAGATCCCGACGGACGAATTGAGGGCAAGGTTCGGGGAGGCGAACCTCGCCGTCCACCGGGCGGATCTCCAAGGGGCGTTGCTGGCCGCCCTCCCGGAAGGGACAGTGCGGTTGGGAGCAGAATGTGTCGGCTTCGTTCAAGACGGCGCGGGCGTGGTCGTGCGCTTCGCCGACGGACGCGAGGAGCGGGGCGACACGCTCATCGGCGCGGACGGGATCAACTCCTCTGTCCGGGCACAACTGTTTGGCCGGCGCGAGCCCCGTTATGCTGGGTACAGCGGCTGGAGGGGGATCGCTGCCGCTCCCGGGCTCATCCCGGGGGATGTGGGGCTCAACCTATGGGGCAGGGGTTCCGAGTTCGGCCTGGTGGGCATCGGACGGGGGAGCTTCTACTGGTTCCTCACCAAAAACGTGCCGGAGGGAGCAACCGAAAGCGCGGCCGGGCGCAAGGAAGAGGTCCTGGATCTCCTCCGTGGCTGGTACGAGGCGGCGAGGGTGGCGGTGAGGGCGACCGAGGAGTCGAAGATCCTGCGCAACGACATCTACGACCGCGAGCCTCTGGAATGTTGGGGCGAGGGAAAGGCAACGCTCTTGGGGGACGCCGCCCACCCGATGACCCCGAACCTCGGCCAGGGCGCTTGCCAGGCCATAGAGGACGCCGTGGTGCTGGGGCGGTGCCTGAAAGACGGCGGCGACGTCGCCTCCTCGCTGCGGCTCTACGAGAGCCACCGGGTTCGCAGAACGGGCGCTATCGTGAAGCGATCGCGGTTAGCTGGGCGGGTCGTCCAGCTAGAGAACCAGCTGCTGTGCGGACTGCGCGACGCGGTCGCGAGGAAGACCTCGGCTCGCACGCAACTCCGGCAGCTCGAAAAGGTCGTAAAGTACGAGGCGTGAATGGTCCAGAACGAGAACTAAGCCTGGACGAACTGCCCCGTCCGCCCCTCTACAGGTTGGTAGGCGAGGAGGGCCGCGACGTCTTTGCGGAAGCGGAGGTAGGCGGCGAGCCTTCCAAAAAGGTCGGCGTCCTCTTCGCCGGCGCGGAGCTCGCCCGGGAGTTCTCCGCCAACGCTACGGAGCATGGAATGGGTACTTTAGCCGGGCTCGAGCCGCGGGAGCTAAAAGATTGGGACGCCGTGGAGGTCTTCGCGGCGGCGGGGGAGGATTACGTGCTCGTGATCTCGGGCGAAGGAACCGGGCTTTTCCACGCGGGCGACGTCGTGCTCAGGGCCGCCGAGAAGGCGCAGGAGATCCCCTTCCCCCTCTACCTCATAAGCGACGAAAGGGGCAAGGCGCCCTTGATCTCCGTCGAAACCGACGAGGGAGAGGTGCTCGTCGCGGCGCTCTTCAGCAAGCCCGAGAAGGCTGGCGCCTTCCGCGAGAAGGCCGCCCATCTCGACCTTCCCGACTCTTTGGGCACCATAGAAGACACGGACGGCCTGAGACGCCACGCCCTGGTAGCCCGGCAAGCCGGGGCCGATTACGCCGTGATAGACCCCGAAGAGGGTGCGACCGTGGCGATCTCGGTCGAGGAGCTGATCGGATGAAGCCTACGCTTAGCGTGGACTACGGGCTTTGCGAGTGCGGATGCGGCGAGAGAACGGCCGTAGCTCGCGTTAACGACAGGTCCAAAGGGGAGCCTTTGAGGTTCCGAAACGGGCATGCTGTCCTGGAGAGAAGACAGAACAGAATCAGGGAGATCTTGGCTCACCATACTTTCATGCGGTACTCACGTGTTTAGTAACCAACCAACGTTAGCCTGCGATGTAGACTCGACCATATGGGACCTCACCGCCTGGGTGTGCGAGGCCGTCCTCGACGTAACCGGCGAGGAGCTCGACCCCGAGTCGTGCACCACCTGGACTCACGTCCTCGACGCCTACGGCGAGGAGGCGGCGATGGAGGTCTACACTCGCGCCCTCTCACCCCATCGCGTTCGCGAGCGCGAGCCCTATCCGGGATCGGTAGAGGTTCTGCGCCGCCTGCAAGAGGAGCGGGGCATGGTGGTCCACTTCGTCACCCACAATTGGGACCCAGAGGCGATGAGACCGTACCTGGAGCCCTGGCTTCAGGTGCACTTCGGGCCGGGGATCAGGTTGACCGTCACCACCGAGGACAAGCTCGGCATCTTGCGCTCTTTGGGCGCCTTCGGCATGGTAGATGACCGTCCTGAGACCATCCGGCGTGTCGCAGATGCCGAATTTTGGGCCGCGACCATGATCCAGCCCTGGAACCGCGAGCTCGTTGCCGGCCATCCGAAGATCTACGGCTTCGAGAGCTGGCACGAAGTGCCTGACCTACTGCCACCCTTGCCGACCGTCAACGGGACAGGACCCCGTTGACGCGCCAGGCTCCCAAGAAAGTTCGGGAGGTCCTCAAGAATCTTCCGACCCTCGAAACAGAACGCTTGATCCTGCGCAAAATGACCCTCGATGACGCGGAAGCGGTCTTCGCCTACGCCTCAGACCCGGAGGTGACGCACTACGTAATCTGGGAGATGCACCGCACGATCGAAGACTCGACGGCCTTCCTCGAGCTCGCGCTCGGCAAGTACGAGAGCGGCGGCGAGCCCGACTGGGGCATCATCTACAAGGGCGGCCACTGCTTTGTGGGCACGTGCGGTTTCGTGAACTGGGAAGCTGACCACGCCCGCGCTGAGATTGGGTACGTGCTCCACAAAGACTACTGGGGCCGGGGCCTCATGCCCGAGGCGGTATGGGCCATGATCGGTTTTGGCTTCAGGAAGATGGGGCTCAACCGCATAGAGGCGCGTTGCATCGCCAAGAACACCGCCTCCGCACGCGTTATGGAGAAGGCCGGGATGACTTACGAGGGCACGCTCAGGGAGCGGGAGTTCGTCAAGGGGACTTACCGGGACATGAAGCTCTACTCGGTTTTGAGGAGCGAGTACCATCGAAGGTAACCTTACCGAACATGTCGTGCGAGCGAGTCGAAGAGGTGCCGCACGTCTTCTTCGGTGTTGTAGAGGTGCGGCGAGACGCGCAGGGAGCGGCCTCGTACGCTGACGAAGACCTTCTCCTCCGCCAGACGAACGGCGAGGCCGTCAGGCGCTTCGGCGCCGAGCTTGATGCCGATCATGTGTGCCACCCGCCTCTCCGCCGGCACGGCTTCCAGGCCCAATTCGCGCGCCTCGTCCTCGATATGGGCCGTAAGCTTTCGGAGGGTTTCGGCGACGTTCGCGACGCCCCAGCCGAGGATCTGGCGGAGCGCGGCGATCGCCATCGGGAGCAGGACGAAGTTGCTCCGCTCGCCGACGTCGAAGCGTCGCGCTCCGGCCTGGAAGGCGTCCTCGTACTCGACGAGCCGCGAGAAGTCCTCGCTGCCCGCGCGGTTGATCCAGTTATGCTCGATCGGGATTCCCTCCCGGTACGCTTCGCCGACGTACATGAACCCCATCCCGTAAGGCCCGAGCAGCCACTTGTACGACGAGGCGATCAGAAAATCCGGTCGCACCTCCGAAACGTCGAACGGGTGCGCCCCGAGCGACTGGATGCCGTCCACCACGAGCACCGCCCCGACCTCTCGTGCCCCCTCCCCGACTCGCACGAGGTCCACGAACGAACCGTCCGTCCAGTGGCAGTTCGGGACGGCCACGATGGCGGTCCCCTCGTTCACGCGCTCGAGCAAGGCGCCCGTCCAATCGTTGTCGGTGGGCCGCGGCACGGTGAAGAGCTTCGCGCCAACGCGCTTCGTTAGCTCGCGCCAGGGGTAGACGTTCGAGGGGAACTGCTCGTCCAGGATCACGACGCTCTGCCCCGCCCCGAGGGGCACGTTCGCCGCGGCGACTGCCATCCCATAGCTCACGGAGGGTACGATCGCCACCCCGTCCGCCTCTCCACCGACGATCTCCGCGAACAGCGCCCGGGCCGCCTCCGAGTCCTCAAAGAAGTCCTTGGACGAGATCTCCCACGGCCTCGCCTTTCGCCGGACCGCCCCTTCTCCGACCTTCCGCACCGTCCGAAGCTGCGGCGACATGTACGCGCAGTTCAGGTAAGCGACGTTCTCCGGCACCTCGAAGAGCGGCCGTTGGTTCCCGAGGTTCACGAGCGACTTTGCAGGAACCGGAGCAGCCGAGCCATCGAGATCATGGCGCCGCCGAGGACCGCCGGGATCCCGCCGCCCGGATGGACCGACGCCCCGACCCGCCACAGCCAGGGCTTCCTGCTGTCGGAGTAGGGTGGGCGGTGCAACGGGCCCTTTTGCCATACGGGCCGGACTGCGCCGTAGAGCGCCCCGCCCGAGGCGCCCCGACCACCGAAATACCGCGGATGTAGGATGACGTGCTCCCCGAAGTGCTCCCTGATGGATCGAGGAAGCCCTATCTCGCGTCCTATCCGATCCACCTCTCTGGTTACGAACGCGTCCTCGATCCCGTACGCCTTGCCGTTGGGGGGGACCGTTAAGAGGAGCGCCAGCGTGCCTTTCTCGTTCGAGTACACTTCGCCGGGACGATAGTAGTTGATGAAGGCCATCGTCTCCTCCGGCTCCTCCCCGGACTCCAAACTGTCGTACAGCTTCGCCGGCTCCGACGGCAGGACCACCCCGTGCATAGGAACGCCGTTGGGCAGCTCCTGCCGGAGCACCGCGTAGACCGCCACCCCCGAGCAAGAGAGCTTCTCCGGCTGAGCCTTCTTTTCGGGTTCAAGCAGGTCCCCTAGAACGTCTGCGTCGAGCCCGCTCACCACCGCGTCCGCGTCGTACTCCCCGCGCTCCGTCGTCACCCGTCGCCGGGAGACCTCCACCACCGGCTCCCCCGTCCTGAGCTCCGCCCCACCCTCCCGGGCAAGCCTCGCCAAAGCGCAGATCAATTCGTAGACGCCGCCCTCCGGCACCCACACCCCTTCTTTCGCCATGATCGCAGGCATGCTGGCGTAGAGAGCCGGGGTCCGGGCCGGACCGACGCCGGCGTTCAGGGTGTGGATGGCGATGACCTCCCTCAAGCCCTCCGGGAGCCACTTGAGGCCGGCGAGGTAGCCACGCGTCGTAAGCTTCGCGCCGTAGACTCTCAAGAGCCGCCGCAGGGCGGGCAGTGTCCTCCGGTCGAGCGGATCGGAAGTCAGGAGACGCGTGACCTCTGGTCCCAAGCCCTCGTGCACCCCGACGAACCGCTCCCACGCCGTGTGCCAGGGGTGCCCCTTCTCTACCGGTAGCGAGGAGACCTCCCCCTGATAGTAGTACCTGCCGACCTCTGGCAGTCGCTTGAGCTTGAGACCGGCGACCTCCTCCGCCAGCACCCCGGGCCCCAAATCGTTCCAGCACCGCAAGAGCTCTTCCCACACGCCGGGGAAGGTGACAAGCGAGGGGCCGGTGTCCATCCTTTGCCCTTCGAGCACGACGCGCCGGCTCTTGCCGCCGAGGTGATCGTTCGCCTCCAGGAGGGTGACCCGGTGCCCTGCGCGCCCCAGGAGGGCCGCCGCAGCGAGCCCGCCGATGCCGCCGCCTACGACGACCACCCGCTTTTGTAGCGCGTTCACGGGTACGCTCCCAAGGAGATCGCCGCGACCAGCAGGACGCCTGCGGCGGTCCCCGTCACATACGGAAAGGCGATGGAGTACTTGTAGAGCCGGTGCCCCGTCTCGGGGGCGGGCTCGCGGCGGAGTGCGTACAACAACCCCCCGGCGTAGGCCGCGTTCACTAACGCTACGATTGGGCTCACGAGCGCGAAGCAGACCGTGGCGATCGTCCACCACGCCCCGCTCCAAAAGACCACGCCCGAGGCGCCGAGCCGGACCGCCGTCGTCGGGATTCTCACTTTGCGGTCCTCGTCTATGTCTTGGACCGCGTCGAAGGTGTGCTTTGCCGCGCTCCAGGCCATGAGGCCCAAAGCCGCCGGCCAGACGATCGAGCTTTCGAGCGCGAGCGGCACGAAGACGAGCGGGAAGGCGTAGGCCGCGTTGCCAAGGGAGTCCAGGTAGGGCCGCGCCTTGAAGCGGAGGGCAGGGGCCGAGTAGCCGACGAAGAGGGCAGCGTAGAGGAGGATCCAAAAAACGGCCCCGTACGGCAAGACGTAGAGGAAGTAGATCAGGAACGGCACGTTCGTGAAGATGACGCCGCGCCAGATGGGGCCGACCTCCTCCGGCAGTATCTTCGCGCCTTCGAGGGAGCCCTTACGTGGGTTTTTGGCGTCGGTCTCCTGGTCGAAGACGTCGTTGATGCCGTAGATCAGGAGGTTGAAAGGCAGCGTGAGCCATGCGAGGAGCGGCAGGGCCTCCCACCGCCAGAGATCCCCCGTGAGCCACATCCCGACCACTGCGGGACCGACCGTGTTGATCCAGAGCACTGGTCGAGAGATGTGGAAGAGCCGCCCGAGCATAGAGCTAATATACCAGCCTAAAGAGTAGCGTCTGGGATAGCATATACGGGTGATTCCGCAACCCTTTCGCGTCGCCCCCCGGCCCCTCCTGCTCTTGAGCGCCCTCTTCTTCGGCGCCGCCTACTTCACCGTCCGCTTTCCCGACACGCCCGGCGCGGGAGTGGGCTCCTTCGTCTCTACCTTCCTCATAGCTCTGCCCTCCTTCGTCGCCCTGTGGAGGTTCCTCGGCGCCCGGCGGGCCGCGCTCTCGCTCCTCTCTTTGGGCGCCTTCGGCTACGCGATAGAGACGACCGGCGTTCTGACCGGTTTCCCGTACGGCCCCTTCTACTACGGCGACGCTTTGGGCCCGAAGGTCGCGGACCTCGTCCCGTACCTCTTGCCCCTCTCCTGGGCTCCGCTGGTTCTGGGCGCCGTCGCCGCGTCCGCCCCAGCGGAGAAATCTACCCTCCGGCGCCGCGTCTTCTGGGTCCTCTCGGCGGCAGTCTTGCTCGCCCTCGTGGACGGTGTCTTGGACCCCGGTGCCGCAGCCTTGGGTTTCTGGGTGTGGCCGGAGGGCGGCTTCTACTACGGCGTGCCGGCCACGAACTATCTCGGCTGGCTCCTCTCTAGCTCTCTGGCCGTTGCCCTCCTCCTCTTCCTCGGGCGACGGAGGTGGGGGAAGAAGCCGCCCCCGCCCGGCCTCCTCGACAGCGCCCTCGTCGCCGCCGCCTTCTGGACCGGGGTCGCCGTCTTCTCCGGGCTCCCCCTCCCGGCGGCTTTGGGCCTCGCGCTCTACCTGTTCTTGCTCTACCGTCGCTCGCGACTCGCGGCAAAGGCGTGCGGTATAAAGGTGGGGAACAGCGACGAGCGGAGGTTGAAGCATGAAGTGGGCGACGGCCATATCCCGGAAGACGAGCTTCGAGGACGCCCTGATCGAGTGCGCCGAAGAAGTTAGGGGATCTTTGGGCCCCGGTCCCGTCACGCTGACCCTGGCCTTCGTCACCCCGCACTTCGCGGAGTTCTACGGACGGCTGCACGAGGTTTTGCAGGAATCTTTAGGCCCCGAGACGCTACTCGGTTGTTCAGCGGGCGGCGTAATCGGGGGCGGCGAGGAGGTCGAGCGGTACCCGGCCGTGACCCTCGTCGCTGCCAGGCTCCCGGACGTTAAGGTGCACCCGTTCTGCCTGGAGGGTGAGGAGCTACCGGATCTCGACGGTCCGCCGGGCTCATGGGAGAGGCTTGTCGGCGTAGAGCGGAACGAGGAGCCCCAGTTCGTGCTGTTCGCAGACCCCTTCACCAGCCGGCCGGAGGTGCTACTCGCCGGCCTGGATTACGCCTTCCCCGACTCGGTCAAGGTCGGGGGGCTCGCCAGCGGCGGTACCTCGCCGGGTTTGAACACCCTCTTCCTCGACAGCGAGGTCTTTGGCGGAGGCATCGTGGGCGTCGCTTTGAGCGGCAACGTCGTCGTGGACACCGTTGTCGCCCAGGGCTGCAGGCCCGTAGGCGAGCTGATGCGAGTCACGAGGTGTAAAGGTAACGTCCTCTACGAGCTCGATGGCGAGCCGGCCTGTGCGGCTCTGGAGGAGCTCTTCGCGAAGCTCGATGAGCGCGACCGCAGGCTCGCGAGCACCTCTCTCTTCGTCGGCGTCGTCATGGACGAGTTCGCGGAGGAGCCCGAAGCAGGGGATTTCCTTATCCGGAACCTCATCGGCATAGACCCAAAGAGCGGGGCCGTTGCCGTAGGCGAACGCCTCCAGGAGGGGATGCGCGTTCGCTTCCACCTCCGCGACGCCCAAACCTCCGCCGAAGACCTCCACGCCGTTCTCGCCAGCTTTGCGGAGACCCCAAGGCGAGACGCCGTCTCCGGTGCCCTACTGTTCTCCTGTCTGGGACGCGGCGAGCACCTCTACAGGGAGCCCAACTTCGATACCGGCGTCTTCAAGCGGCACTTGGGCGACGTCCCCGTTGGCGGCTTCTTCTGCAACGGAGAGATAGGGCCCGTCGGAGGCACGACCTTTCTGCACGGCTACACCTCCTCCTTCGGCCTCATTAGGCCCCGGGAGCCGGGGCCACTGGCGTGAGGGTGTATCCGCGGGCGAACTCACTCGGCTACGACTCGTCCGGAAGCAGGCGGAACGAGCGTCCTTGCGGGCCGCTCATGGCGCGGAGGTGCGTTCGTCTAGGGTGAGAGGGTCAAGAGCGCCGTGGCGTCGGCGAGCACGACGCTCGTGGCAGTCGGCTAAGCCCAAACCCCGAAGTCAGCGTAACGCTCGAACATGGCCCTCGCTTCTGCCACGTCTTTCACTGAGAACGACTGCAGGCAGTATGCTCCGCGCGAGACCTCGTCGAGCAAAGTCCTCTCTCGCTCCACCTAAGCGCGCTAGCAGCATGCAGGCCAGCTCGGCGAGTACGAAAGGAGAGATATGTCCGCTCGTGTCGCCACGATCGTTAACCTCCGTAGTCCATCGGCGTGTCAAGATCGGTGAGGATGTCGGCGGGGCGCTTGAGGCTGGCGACGCTGACCTCGCCAAGGTAGACGGTATGGTCACCGGCTTCCATCGAGCCCGCGACCCGGCACTCTAGGTGAGCGAAGGCCTCCTCGAAAAGCGGGGCGCCGGTCGCCTCACCCGAGATGTACGGGGAGCCGCCGACCGCACCGTCTTCGTTCTCCAAAGCTTGGGTGAACTTGCGGGCGAGGTCTTCCTGGGAGGTGTCGAGGAAGTTCAGGGAGAAGACGCCGCCGCTCTCGATGAGATCGTGAGTGTGCTGGTCCTTGCGGACGGCCACGACCACCTGCTGCGGCTCGAACGATACCTGGGAGACCCAACAGGTGGTGAACCCGTTAGTCTCGCCGTCGGCCCCTACCACCCCCGTTATGTAGAACCCGTAAGGGATAGTCTTCAAGACCTCGCTCCGTATCTGATCTTCCACTATAGAACTCCTTTCCGGCTCTTCTCGGCGATCCCCGAGTTTAACGGAAAAGAAGAAAAGTCGCCGGGTTAGCGGGTCGGACAAAGAGCCGTCAGTGGTCGGCAAAAACAAAAAGCCGATTGCCGAGGGCTAAAAGCTGTTAGCTCTTCACAACCGCCCCGAGCGGACGATGCCTAGGAGCAGCAGGAGCCCGAGGAGGGCGGCGATGACGAAACCTACTAGGCCAAAGATGCTCACCCCCAGGAAGCGTACCCCACTCTCGCCGAAGATGCCCAGGAGAGACGACCCTATTATGAGGGCGGCTATGAGGAGGGCGAAGACGAGTCGGTTGGCGAGGATGTCTACCTTGGAGATCAGGTCGTCCAACCCCCGGTGCCTGAAGACCACCTCGATCTCGCCGTCCTTCAGCTCGTTCAGGATGTTGTGTAGCTGGCGCGGATACTCGGCGTAGGCGTCGCTTTGCGCGAGCCTCCTCGCGGCGCGCGCCGCCACGTAGCGCGGGTCCCGAAACCGCGAGACGAGCTCCCCCGCCGCCCCCACGGCGGGCTCCGTCACATCCCAATCGGGTTCTCCGACCCTCCCTAAAGCCTCAGCCTCGACCAAAGAGTCAAACAACCGGGCCACCTCTCCGGGCAGCACGGCGCCTCCGCGCCGGGCAGCCTCCAGGCCGCGGGCCCGAATCTCCGCCAAAGAGTGTTCCCTCCACAACGGGCCACCCAGAGAACCCAAAGCGTCGCGCAGCTCGCGCTGGAGCACGCGGGCGCCGCGAGGTACATGGCACCCAGCGAGCGGTAGGGCCCGCACCACGCCATCGACGTCTCCGCGACCCACTGCGGCGAAGATCTCGGCCATCCCACGCAGCTTCTCCGGGTCGAGGGAGGTGGCCTCGGTGGGATCGGCAAGCCAGACCTCCCCTTCGCTCCATACGAACCGCTCCGCCGAAAGGTCGGCGAAGAAGACCCCCTCCAGGATCGCCAGCCTCACCAGTGCCCGCGACGCCTCCCGATACCCCTCCATCCCGAGCGGCTCTGCCTCGATGGGTGTCTCGAACGTCACGCACCGCCCCGTCGAGTAGCGCCGGTACACCTCCGGAACCCTCAAAGAGAAGCCTTCCAGCTCCCTCAAGCGTCGTGCGCTCTGGGCGGCGAAGAACATGTCCCTGCGCTGAGCGACGTACGCGGCGAACTCCGTGACGACCGCCACCGGGTCCAGCGGCAGCCCTTCTCCGTCCCGGCGGACCGCTCTCCTGCGCACCACGTCTGCGACCGGACGCATCGCGAGCAGGTCCCTACGCACCCCCGGGCGGTTCACCACCACGAGCGCCGGACGCTCCCCCGGCAACGCCGCCCGATGCGCCTGCGTAAACACCCCAACCCGCACCGGCGCCTCCCCGAACTTCAAAAACAGCCGCTCCAACGAGTTCCCGAGCTCCCTCTCCAGAAGAGTTCGTACCTCTCCGAAGGGGATCGGTAGCATCGGGGCCGCCGCCCGTCCGAGCTCCATGGTCACGTCCGGTGGCAGGACGTCGCCCCGGGCCGAGAGCGTGTATCCCAGCTCTGTAAAGGTCGGTCCCAGCTCCTCTAGGGCCAGCCTGAGCTGTGTCCCAATCCTGCCCACGTCCCGCCTCCGACGCCCCGGAAGGAGCCTTCGGCCGAACACGTACCCGAACCCGTACCGCGCCCCGACCTGGGCGATCCTGGCCGCCCGCCTGGCCGGCCCCTCCGGCAACCCCCGCGTGACGTTCTCCATCTCCACGGAAAAAGCATAGCAGCAATGGGCGTTCGGGCGATCCAAGAGGAGCCCGAGCGTGGCGAACAGACGACATGAACAAACCAGCTAAAGCTTCTCGCTTGATATGCCGGTAACATGGGACGGTGGGCGTGCAGCGGCGGAAGCTAGGCGGTTTTAGGAGTGACGAGCGGGGCTTTACCCTGCCCGAGTTGCTCACCACGATAACGTTGCCGCTTCATAAACGGCTTTGCCCTCTGGATCTCCGGCCCAGCTGACTTCCAGCGTCCCACCGGCGCGGACATCTGCCCTCAGCCTCAGCATCTTGTACCACTGGCGGCGCTCTTCGGGCTTCAGTGAACCGAGCGCCTCGGGCGCGGCCGCTTCTAGCGACAGGTAAAGGTACTCGTTGAACAAGGACCATCGCCGACGGCGTGTACGGCTACGACAGCACCACCGGTACCAAGGGGAACTGCAAGAGGTTCGTGGGCAAGGATCCTCCCGACACAAACCCAAACGACGAGGGCACCATCACCTACCCCTTCTCGCGCGACAGACCGAACATCGAAGCCCTTCAGGCGCCGGCCCAGTCCGGCGGGATAAACGAGTACGTAGACTTGGGCACACCGGGACCTTCGCTGAACTGGGATGCCCTCTACGGGAGTTCGCCCGACGATAGGGTGGTGTTCGTCCACGCGAACGGTTCCGACCTCCGGTTGGATTTCTCTGCCAACCGAGAAGCTCGGGGCACGCTGGTCGTGCATTGCGGTAACCCGACGATAGGGGCGAGGAATTCCCGGGGCTCGTCCTAGTCCTGGACGATCCGAGCCGTCCCAATCTCTGCGGTGGGAGATCCAGGTACAGGAGCGAGGGAGCCAACGTCTACGCCGAGAGTACCGCGGCGAACGCCGCAATATACCTGGACGGAGCGTCGCGGGTGAGCGCCCTTCCGAACGAAGAAGGGGATCTACTCGTGCAGGCCTTCTCCACCACAGGGGTTAAAAGCTGGCAGGAGCTGTACCGGAGGTTCTGATCCTCTTCTGGTCGATCAACCCCCTTCGAGACCGTCTACGTCCACGAGTCCCTCCCGGATGGCATAGAGGACTGCCCCTAGCTTGTCGTAGACGTGGAGCTTCTTGTAGATGTTTGAGATGTGGTTCCGAACGGTCTTCTCGGAGATGGAGAGATCGCGGGCTATCTGCTTGTTGGCGCGGCCATGGGCCAGGGCGGTTATGATCTCGAGCTCGCGCTCGGTCAGACGGGGGGCGGAGGGCTCCTCTTCGGCCTCCTCGAAAGCCAGGAGCATTTTGCGTGCGATGTCGGGGGCTATGATGGTGTCGCCGGCGTGGACGGTCCTTATGGCGCGGGAGAGGTCCTCGGGGGTACAGTCTTTTAGGAGATAGCCGGTGGCACCGGCCTTTATACCCCGGAAGACGTACGCATCATCGGAGTTGACGGTGAGGATCAATACTTTGGTGTCAGGGAGGAGGGACCGTATCCCGCGTGTCGCCTCGACGCCGTTCATGACGGGCATGTTTATGTCCATGAGGACGACGTCCGGCTTAAGCTGCTGACACATTCGGACGCCGCTCTCCCCGTCGTGGGCCACGCCGACGATCTCCATCCCCGGCTGCGCCTCGACGACCCGCCCGAGCCCTTCACTGAAGAGAGGCTGATCGTCCACAATGGCAACCCGAATCACTGCCTAAACCCCCCCACGCTCTCCCGCGACCTATCCGCCGAACTTTACCACCGCCCGCATCCCCCGGCCAAAGAAAGACACACTACCGTACTCTTGATGCAAGACATCCTAATCTTTTCTTAACTATTCCTTAACTTTGCTTTCTTCTGGCGAAACGTCGCCGTGTGTAGAATTCGGCGCCAAATAGATACGTACGGTGGGGTACTGTTTATGCTTGGAGAAAAAACAGTGGCGTTCGTGTGGCGATGCCCTGAGTGTTCGCGACTGTACGATGGTGAGAGCCTGCCATTCTTGTACACCGACGGGGACTACGGGTACTGCCCATGCGGAGGCCGGCTCGTGGAGGACGTTGCGCCCGAAGGAGAGCGGCGCTACCGGCTGCTCATACCAACTCACCTAATAGGCACCTCGTTGCACCGGCAGCTAGAGGGGCTTCTGTCGGACGGGAAGGGCATCGAAGTTGCCCCCGGGCGCTGGGAGGACCGTCACATCAACCTCCTCAGACGCATCGACTAACGATAGCTATCAGGCGGTCGGTTGTCAGCGGGTAGGTTGCCGTTCGCTGCTTATCGACGCTCGACGAGCCGCCCGACCAGAGCGTCCTCGTCACAAGCCTTCACTCAGGTCATAGGCTGGGCAAGAGGCGAGCGGCGGAAAGCCGAGATGCCGGCGAGCTGAAGTGCCGACAGCTCAATAAACCTTCAGCTCTATACGGTAGCCGTCGGGGTCCCTCACGTACAGGGCCGGTCCTTCTCCGCGAGCCCCGGTTATGCTCTCGAACTGCTCCTCGAACTCGACGTCCCTGTTCCGCAGGTACTTTGCCAGCTCGTCCGGCTCTGCGTTCTCAACCACGAGCGCCAGGTGATCGTAGCCCCCGGTGGGTCCGTGCTCGAACTCTGGATCCGGGGTCAGGTGCAGGATGAAGTACTCCGTGACCCGTAAGGAGACGAGGGGACGTTCGCCGCTGCGGTACTCTTCGAGGCCGAACGGTTTCAAGCCCAGAACGTCTCGGTAGAAGCCCAGCGAAGCTTCGAGGTCCTTTACCCGCCAGTTGGCGTGACCCGCGGCGACTATCTTCAGGGCGTACCGGTCCTTTGGGCTGCCTCTGTGGCGCCCTCGCCGAAGACCAGGCCGCCCTCTTCGGTTGATCCTTCCGGACGGGAGACGCCGGCATCTGCGAGGAGCCTGTCTTTCTGGTACTTCCTGATGGCGGCTTTTAGGGTGCCGAGTCCCAGGGTCGCGCACTTCGGGCGGCTCGCCACGATCTGGCGCCCGAGCTGGTCCATCATCTCGTTGTAGTCCATCTCAAGGACCTCGTCCATCATGAGCTTGCCCTCGACGACCTGCTCCAAGAGCATGCTCGACGCCGCCATGCTGATGGTGCAGCCCTCGCCCTCGTAGGAGACACCAGCTATGTGCTCGTGATCCTCGTCGCCCTTGAGGTAGACCGTCACCACGTCGCCGCAGCCCGGGTTGCCCCCGGGCATCGTTACGTCCGCGTCCTCTAAAGCGCCCCGGTACCGCGGCTTCTGGTAGTGATCCAGGAGTATCTGTATCTGCAGCTGCCGATCCAACATCTTACCTCTCTGTGGGGGCGCGTACCGCGTCGCCCACTCCGCCTTGTTAATCGATACTAAGACTGATTCTATCCTACGCATACACTTCCGCAGAAGGGAGATGCGAGCTACGCTTCTGCTTCCTCCAGCACGTCGTCGTACCCGTTTGCCTCGTCCTGGGGCAGGTCGCCGTCGATCTGCACCAGGACTTCGTCCACGACGAACACGTGCGAGGCAAACGGCCTGAAGAAGCGTTCGCAGTATTCGATAACAGTGTCCAGATCTACCCGGAATTCGTAGACCAGCACCCGTCCCCTGGCGCCCTCGCTCGGCGAGGGCATCTCGAAGCTCGTACCCTCCTGGTGCGTCTTCGGAACCCGGCTCTCGTTTCCACCCCGTGTCCTCCTCGACGGGGTATGACTCGCCGACCTCCAGGCCGGCGTCGCGTAAGTCCTGCACGATCTCGGACTCCGTGGGACTCAACACATACAAAAGGCCCGTCACAAGGACGAACACGACGACCGACAGCCCCGCCCGAATCCCGGCCTTCTTCAAAGCGCACCCCTCTCGTCTATCGCCCACAGCCTATTACGGCTCCGTGCCGCATCCGCGGCGGGGCGCAAAGCGCCTGCAGACCGGGGGCTTCCCGGGCGTTTGGTACGATAACCGCATGAAGGTAGGGATTGTCGGGCTGCCGAACGTAGGCAAATCCACGGTGTTCAACAGCCTCACGCGGGCGAGTGCCGAGGCCCAGAATTATCCGTTCACCACCGTGGACCCGAACCTCGGGGTCGTGACGGTGCCGGACGAACGGTTGGACGCGTTGGCGAGGGTCGCGCGGAGCAAGCGTGTAGTTCCGGCAACGGTCGACTTCGTGGACATCGCGGGGCTCGTGCGGGGAGCGAGCCGGGGAGAGGGGTTGGGGAACCAGTTTCTCGGACACATCAGGGAGTGCGAAGCCGTTGCGCACGTCGTCCGGTGCTTCGAGGACGAGAATGTGGCGCACGTACACGGCGGCGTAGATCCCGCGGACGACATAGAGGTCATAAACACCGAGCTCTTGTTAGCGGATCTGGCCACGGTAGAGAGGCGTCTCGAACGGACGAGCCGGGCCGCCAAGAGCGGGGACGCGAAGCTAAAGGCCGAGGCTGCGGAGTTGGAAGAGCTCGCGCGGCACCTCTCGAACGGCAACCCGGCCCGGACCTACGACGCGCCCTCGGAGAGCCTCTCCGAGGTGTTGCGGACCTTAATCACGGCGAAGCCAAGCCTCTATGTCGCTAACATGGACGAGGAGTCGGTCGCCAACGGCAACCGCTATAGCGCCGAGGTCGAGGAACTCGCCGCCCGCGAAGGGGCGCAGGCAGTCAGGCTCTCGGCGAAGCTGGAGGCCGAGGTCGCGGAGCTTCCCGAAGAAGAGGCACGAGAGTACCTGGCGATGCTCGGGATCGAATCCCCGGGCTTCG
The DNA here is from genome assembly GCA_030776965.1 of Actinomycetota bacterium. Lineage (GTDB taxonomy): Bacteria > Actinomycetota > Rubrobacteria > Rubrobacterales > Rubrobacteraceae > Rubrobacter_F. Next base: position 4,561 of record JALYGT010000068.1, on the reverse strand, counting down.
ACAAGTTCGTTCGGGCGACGTACCGGTTGCTCGGGCTCATCACGTTCTTCACCATCAATGAGAACGAGAGCCGGGCGTGGAACGTGCGGAAAGGCTCGACGGCGCGGCAGGCGGCAGGCAAGGTCCACTCGGACATGGAGCGCGGTTTTAACGCGGCGGAGGTCGGCAACTGGGAAGACGTGGTCGCCGCCGGGTCCTGGGCGAAGGCCCGCGAAGCCGGCAGGGTCCGCCTTGAAGGACGCGACTACGTCGTCGAAGACGGGGACACCCTGCTCGTGCGCTTCAAGGCGTGAACGCGATGCCCTTCGTCCACCCCGACAAACCACTCGACGAGAGCCGCCTGGCCCTCGTCACCACCGGCGGGGTGCATTTACCAGAAGACAAGCGCTTCGACATAGACGACCCCTCCGGCGACTGCTCCTACCGCGAGATCCCCTCGGACGCCTACGCCCTCACCTGGACCCACGCGTACTACGCCCCCAACCGTGGCACCGACCTCGACTCTGTCTTTCCCCTCTGGACCCTGAGGAAGCTCGTAGCCGAAGGGCTCGTGGGTGAGCTAAACGAGAGGCACTTCTCCTTCATGGGCGCCATCCACGACCCCGCTCCGCTCGAAGCAAAGACCGCCCCCGAAGTCGCACGTAAGCTCGCGGAAGACCATGTGGATGCCGCGCTGCTCACCCCCTCGTGACCCCTGTGCCACCAGTCCGTGGGGCTGGTAAGCAGGGCTATAGAAGGGGAGGGCGTGCCCACGGTAGCGCTCTCCATGGAGAAAGGGGTTGCGGCGCCACGGGTCGCCTTCGTGCCGTTCCCGTACAACTTCCCTATGGGGGAGCCAAATGAGAGGGGGCGACACCGGGAGGTCGCGCTCGCCGCGCTCGGACTGCTGCACGAGCTACCCGAGCCTCGTGAGGTCGAGCTGCCGTTTCGCTGGCGGGAATAGGTGTCAGGATCAGCAATCAGCGGTCAGCAAGGCACTGGCAGGCCGTAGGTCGGTGGCGCGAGAGAAGGGTTGCCGGGTGATCCGTACTGCTTTGTAATCTGGCGGCAAACGCCACGGGCGCACGCGCAAGAAGATGCTAACACCTGAGACGTGGAACCTGACAGTAGTTATCGCGCGGTATAATCTTCGTACATATAGGTCCCTCTCGCGAAGGTGTAGACTGTGGCGTTCTTGCTGATCATGTTTGTGGCGTTCGTTTTCGTTCTCTTCTTGTTCTTGCTCCCGATCCTGTACTCGTTGCAGGCGGTGGGGAGCCTGTTCGTGTACCCGCGGCAGCTCAAGAATATGTTTGGGAACAAGATCTTGCGTCGTAATCATGCCCTAGAGCACGCGACCATCGTGGTGATGATGGAGAGGGAGCCGGGCCGAAAGTTCAACGGCTTCTCTACCGACGACGGCTTCTTCGTGCAGGGCGTCCGCTCCACGGAAGAGGTAGACGGCGCCGCTCGCGAGGCTTTGCGGCGCCTTAGGGCCGGGGAGAAGAAGCTCGCCGTCCACCGCAACTGCGGCACCACCATCGTCGCGGCGAACTTGCTCGCAGCCCTCTTCTTCCTCGGTGCCTTGGGCGTCGGGCTGTACCTGGGCTGGGACATTTATCTCCTAGTCCTGGGCGGCATAGTGCTCTCCCTCGTCTTGCGGGTGCCCTTGAGCCTCTTTCTGCAACGCTTCGTGACGACCGAGTCGGACCTCTCGAACGCCGAGGTGGGCTGGGTCGAGCCTGCGAAGCCCCAGGATATGAGGGGCGGCCTCATAGGCGTGCTGCTCGCCGCCTCCTCGGTCAGGGTGCGCGTCTTCCACACCGACCCGGACGCCGTCGAGATCCTGCGAGACGACGGGGCGGTAGTGAAGTAGTTGGGTTGGTACGTCCTTTGAGCGTGCAGCCCGCCGCGATCAGGGGCTCCCTCCTGCTCGTGGCGCTCGTGAAGTCCAGGCCGTAGATCCTCATCCACGGCATTTACAGCCGGGCGCCGCGTAAGCACCCGGAGGAACGCGAAGCTCAGGGAGACTAAGAGCCGTCCCTGATTTTGCGATCTAGCTGCTAAAGGAGGGTCTTGCGGTCCTTGTGCTCCTCCTCGTAGGACCGGACCTTCTTCAGGTCGTCCTCCGAGAGCCCCTCGAGCTCATCTTCGACCTCCCCGACGTTGAGGTCGTCATAGTTCGCGGTAGGTACCTGCGTCTCCTTGCGGGCCTCCTTCGCGGCCTGCGGGTATCGACGTACTGCTCGCCCTCTTTGGAACCCTCGCGCTACTTTCTCTCCGCTTCCTCCCTCTCCTCGGGCTCAGATTCTCCCAGGCCTTTTTGGACAGGTAGCGGGACATCTCGTCGCCTTCGCGGGCCCGCTCATCGCCCTCCTTGGTCCGCCACTCCTCCTCGGTCCACTTCTCCAGGCTCTTCTGGTCTTCGGCCTTCTGGCCTTCGTAACCACCGCCTGCCTTCTCGTACTCCTGCATCAAGAGCTGCGACTTGCGTGCCGGTCATTGGCCGGGCCTGCCGCCCTTATCAGAGGCCTTTATCTTCTCTTTGAGTTCCTCCTGGAGCTCGGGGTGCGTGGAGGTTGCTCTTTCTTCGCCATGCTCCTATTCTCCTCTCGTCTCGGTGTTCGCGTGAGGGCCCATGCTCTCGCCGACCACGGCGTAGAGGGGATCGGAGAACAGCCCCCCCGGGCTGCGATCGAAGCCGCGCACGTTCTCGAAGTTGCCGGCTTCCCGCAGGTACTCCTCCACGAGGCGCACACGGCCCTGCTCATCCAGTTGTAGCCAGACGGCGACCGCCTTATCAGGAAAGCAACGATTCGAGAATGTTACAACGAGTGGGGCACCGATCTTGAGGACACGCCCGACCTCTCGCAAGACCTCCACGGGCTGGATCAGGTAGTCGATGGAGACGCAGATCCCGGCTCCGTCAAACTCCCCATCCCCGAACGGCAGCCGCAGGTTGGGGTTGAGATTCTGGACCACGTACTCGTCGAGCCTCGGGTTCTCCTTTAACTCGACCTCGTTCATGCCCAGACCGACCACGCGGCGGTACGTCACCTCGGGGGGCAGGTGAGAGATCCAACTGCTCATCAGGTCCAGGATCGCCCCGTCGGGCGGGAAGTGCTCCCGGTAGAGCTGGGTGACCGCTGCTATGGCCCGATCGTCTATGTGGGTCACGAACCTAGGTGTTTCGTAGAACTCCTCGTCAGGCGTCTCGTCGTAGCGCCTGAACGCCTCCGCGGGTAACCGCGACATCAGCTCTTCTCCTCTTCGCCGACAACGCGCCTCCCAAATATGTTACGCGCGAGACAACTACGTTCTGTGATGCCGCGCCCAAAGGACGCCTGTAAAATTCCCGGCCCCGTGGAGAAAGAGCACACGGGCAGGCACTTCACGGTCGCGGTCTGCGTGGAGTGGGAGGGCAAGGTGCTCCTGCGCTTCCACCGCAAGCTCGGCATCTGGCTCCCGCCGCTCTACGCTTCGCGGAGTTCCTTATCGATTAGACTCGCACCTCAGGTTAGCAAGCTCGTGCATACCGCAACATGATACGCTTGGAGAGGAACGGCGGCTCCCTTCACCTCTACCGGCCCAGGAGCTTGTCTTTGATCGTGTCTAGCAGACCTTTCTCCCGGGTCTGGTCCGCCGTACGCTCGCCTATTAAGCCCCTCTTCCGAGCTTCGTCCACCGCTCTGTCTACCAGGCCCTGCTCTTCCCGCTGCTCCTCTGCATGAGGGGATTCCTCTCGCTCCCTTTCTACGCGACGAGCTTCTTCCTGCTCCTCGCCCTCCGTCTGAGGGTCTTGTTGCTGCTCTCCTTCTACCCGAGGCGCTTCCTCCTGCTCTCCGCCGGTCGGCCTGGCGAGCGGCTGCTCACCAACCGGCCTGGCCAGCGGCTGCTCGTCCCCGGGCTGCCTGTTCTCCGGCACGGACGTCCTCCTTCCTCCCGCTTTATCGACGGTCACTTCTCCAACGACACAAATCATACCTTGTACGAGCCGAAAGCGTCCCCAGACGCGAATTCTGAACGTGACGATCTTCCATGTTTATCCCCTTATCCGAGTATCCTTTCCGGTTACACTGCTATATACGCCGGATGAGGGGCGAGTTGATGACGTAAGAGGGCAACCGGTGGTTCAAGGGACCTCGACGCAGGAGACGGTGAACGGCAATTCGAGTTCCTCCTCGAACCGACAGCTAGCGAGGGTTGGATCTCCTGCTATCCTCCGCCCAGGTCGAGCTGGTCCGGATAGCCGTAATGCTCGTAGGCGGCGCGGCGGGTCTCGGGGTCGGGCACTTCCTCCGAGTCGAACTCCGGGGATTCCAGGATCGTGTCTTTGCTCTGCTCCACCTCTACCCCGTCCTCGCTCACGTTGGTCACCGCGTCGACCGGGACCAGAACGTGGCGCTCCTCGACCTCGACCTTGAGGGTGTGCACCGCCGCCGCCGCCTCGTACACGTAGAGGTCCTCCACGGTGCCGATCTCGTCGCCATTTCTGTCCAAAACCTTGCGACCTTGTACGTCCTGCCAATGCTCCTCGAGCTCGCCCTCGAAGTCCTCCAGCTTGACGAGACCCGAGCTCCCA
>JALYGT010000067.1 GCA_030776965.1 Actinomycetota bacterium | reverse complement strand
ATCGTCTGCCCGTTCTGCGTAGACACCGAGCATGACACGTTGCCACCCCTGGATTGGACCACCTGGCTGACCGACTGCGCCATGGCAGGAGCAGCGACCACCAGAGCCATTGCCAGCAGAGTCGCTGACAGCGTCAACTTTCTCAACTCGTACCCCTCCTGTACGATACGCTTACTATAATCGTCACAATCACCCGACATTCTTGCATCGACAACCTCCGCAGTCAACGCTGAAACGTAACTTCTCTTCTTTTCCAACCTCGTTTATGGTCGGCCCTTTCCAGAGGTTTTGCACGAAAAGTGGTGCTCAACCACCAGGTGTTGGCCTACTATAGCGCTTTGCAATGAGATTGACCCACACTGCCTCATAGGCCTATGGAAGCTTATTTGAAAATCTCTGCGGGAAGATGATGGACGCGCGCAAGCGCGGCATTCCGGAGAGCCAGGTGGCTAGGTCAACCTCATTGCAAGCCGCTGTAATTCGCGGAAGGCCCAACAAATGACGCCGAATCAAAATTCTTGTGCAAAACCTGCCGCAGCTCATTGTTCCCAGCGTAACAGAGTGGAATTGACTATCGACAAGGACTAGCTATCTTATGTAAGGAAAAGTCATCACGGGATGACGGTCCGGCGCGACTGGCCTCCTAACCACGTGACAGAGAGAGCTGGGCCTTTCGAGCCCTGCCTCTCGTTTGCGTCGCTCCTACGCCATCTGATAGAGGTTCAGGTCCGCCTTGACCACGCCTTCTTCTGCGTCGCGCCGCAGGTAGAAGCCGAGCTTCTTGCTGAGGCGCTGCATGGCGTGGTTCTCGTAGAGGATGCTGGCGGTTATGCGCGAGAGACCCTCGGCGCGGGCTACCCCGAGGAGATTCTCCAGCAGCATGGTACCGAGGCCCTGGCGCTGGAAGCGGTCGCCTATGAGCAGGGAGAACTCAGCCTCGGTCGGGACGGCGTGGTTCCTGCTCAGGCGTCCTACCCCCAGGATCTCCGGATCTCCGGTCTCGGGGTTCTCCCTTTCGGCGACGAGGGCCATCTCGCGGTCGTAGTCTATGAAGCAGATGCGCGTCAGGCGCTCGTGGGCGGTCCTCCGGCTGAGGCCCATCGCGTGGAAGTAGCGCATGTAGACGCTGCGCTCGGAGAGCGACTCGTGGAACCTGACCATCAAGGGCTCGTCCTCGGGCCGGATGGGGCGCACGGTTATGGGCGTACCGTCCTTCATCTCCGCGCTGCCGACGTACTGGTTGGGGTAGGGCCGGATGGCGGTCCGGGGCAGCTCGTCTTCCTCGGGGTCGTGCAGGACGACCCGGGCGTCGAGTGCTATGAGGCGCTCGGAAGAGGCGAGCAAGGGGTTTATGTCGAGCTCCTTGATCCAGGGTTGCTCCACGACGAGCCTGCTAAAGCGTACGAGTAGCCTCTCCAAAGCGTTCAGGTCCACCGGCGCCCGGCCCCGAACACCTTTGAGGGCCTCCACTATGCGGGTCCGCTCCATCATCCTGCGCGCCAAAGTGGTGGTGAGCGGCGGCAGGGCTAGAGCGCTGTCCTTGTAGACCTCGACGAGCTGACCTCCCGAACCGAAGAGCAAGACGGGCCCGAACTGCGGATCTATACTGCTGCCGACGATGAGCTCGTACCCGTCGGTGCTAATCATGGGCTGCACCGTTACCCCGTCGAAGTGCTCCGCCCCGATCATTTCGGCGACTGAAGCCTCTATCGCCTCGTAGGCCTCCCGAACCGCCGACGCGCTGGGCAGATCGAGCCTGACGCCACCGACGTCGGTCTTGTGGGTCACGGTTTCGGAGTACAGCTTGAGAACAACGGGGTAGCCTATCTCCTCCGCGTACCCGGCGGCCTCTTCTGCGTCACCCGCGACGCGAGTCTCGACGGTGGATATACCGTAGGCGGCGAGGAGCTCCTTGGCCTCGAACTCGGTGAGAAGCGTGCGATCTTCTTCGTGGGCCGCCATGAAGATCTCTTCGGCCTTCTCCCGGTCGGTGCCGTCCTCCTCGACGAACTCCGGGGTCTCGTAGATGCCGCGCAGATTGTAGGTGTAGCGCCACGCGTGGTCGAAGACGCGGGCGGCGGTATCCGGGTAGTTGAAGGTCGGGATTCCGGCCCGACTCAAAATGTGCCTACCCTCCGCCACGCCCGGACCGCCCATCCAGCTCGCCAAGACTGGCTTGCCGCGCGTCTTCGCGTGGCGCGTGAGGCTCTGGGCGGTGGCGGTCGGGTCGCTCATGTCCTGGGGGGTGAGGACGACGAGCAGGCCGTCGTTCTCCGGGTCTTCGGCCGCTACTTCGAGCGCCTTTTCGTGCCGCTCGGGTCCCGCATCCCCGAGCACGTCTATAGGGTTGCCGTGGCTCCAGGGCGCGGGCAGGAAGTCGTTCAGAGAATCCATGGTCTCCGGGGAGAGCTCCGCAAGCTCGCCGCCGCCGGTGACGAGGGCGTCGGTGGCGAGCACGCCGGGGCCACCGGCATTGGTCACAACCGTGAGCCTCGGCCCCTTGGGCCTGGGTTGCTTGGCGAGCACCTCGGCCATGTAGAAGAGGTCCGAGATGCTGTCCACCCGCACCACGCCGCTCTGCCTAAAGGCGGCGTCGAGCACTTCGTCGCTCCCGGCGAGTGAGCCGGTGTGTGAGGCGGCGGCCTTGCCCGCCGCCTCGGTGTGGCCGGCCTTTATGACGATGACCGGCTTGGTCAGGACCACCTCTCGCGCCGCCGAGAGGAAAGAGCGGGCGTCGCCTATGGTCTCCATATAGATGACGATGCTCTTGGTCTTGGGATCGTCACCGAGGTAGTAGATGAGGTCGCCCCAGCCGACATCGAGCATGGAGCCGACCGAGACGAAGTGGGAGAAACCCATGTTCTCCTCTTTGCTCCAGTCGAGGATGGCGGTGCACAAAGCGCCGCTCTGGCTCAAGAAGCCGACGTTGCCGGGCAAGGCCATGTCCCTCGCGAAGGTGGCGTTGAGACCGCTGACCGGGCTCATCACCCCGAGGCAGTTTGGCCCGATGAGGCGCATCCTGCCGCGCCGGGCCTCCTCCAGGACCCGACGCTCGTGGTCGGCGCCTTCCTCCCCGGTTTCCCTGAAGCCGGCGGAGATGATGATGGCTCCGGGAACGCCGGCGTCGGCACACTCCCTGATTACGTCCGGTACGTACGACGCTGGCGCGACGACGACCGCGAGGTCCACCTGCTCGGGCACCTCGGAGATGCTCGGGTACGCCTTGATCCCGAGCACGTTTGAGCGGTTCGGGTTGAGTGGGAAGACCGTCCCCCCGAACGGGTTCGAGACCAGGTTGCGCATCACGGTGCGTCCCACGCTTCCGGCCTTGTCAGTAGCCCCGACCACGGCGACCGTCTCGGGACGGAAGATCGCATCCAGGGGCTGCCGCTCATAACCGAGCACGTCGTGCGCCGGGTCCCCCGTCGGTGGCTTCTTCATCGTGCTCTCCTCTTCGTGAACTTTTCGAAATCGTTCTGTATATGCGTTTTGCATATGCATTATCTCACGCCCGTAGGTGGCGGAGCGTAACGGGTTTCACCGCCGGGCGCGGCGAGGGCGTTTTGCTCTTTGGCGATCCTCGTTCTGTTACCATCGGGCAGATGTCTCCGACGCCGGTAATCCTGGACGTGGACCCCGGCCACGACGACGCGGTGGCGCTCATGCTCGCCTGCGGGGCGCCGGAGCTCGAGGTGCGGGCGGTGACGACCGTTGCGGGGAACGTGCCTCTCGATAAGACCACGGAGAATGCTTTGCGAGTTCTTTCCCTGATCGGGCGCGAAGGCGTGCCGGTGGGGGCGGGGGCCGACGCTCCGTTGGAGCGTCCTTTGCACACCGCGGAGAACATCCACGGCGAGAGCGGGCTCGACGGACCCGAGTGGGACGAGCCGACCGTCGACGTGGACGGGCGCGGCGCCGACCGGCTCATGGCCGACGTCGTGGAGGCGTCCGCGGAGCCTGTCACCCTGCTCCCCACGGGTCCGCTCACCAACGTCGCGACGTTCCTCGAAAAGTATTCGCGCCTCCAGGAAAACGTGGAGCGGATCGTCTTGATGGGCGGGAGCATCGGGCTCGGCAACACGACGCCCGCGGCGGAGTTCAACGTCTACGTTGACCCTGAGGCCGCGCGTGTGGTCTTCGAGAGCGGGCTCCCGATCACGATGATCGGCCTCGACGTCACGCATAAAGCCGCGATAGGGCAGGAGGAGGTGCGGCGCCTGCTGACTTTGGGCCGGGTGGGGGAGGTGGCCGCGGAGCTGGTGACGTTCTTCACCGGCACGTACGAGAAAGTCTTCGGGTTCAGGGCGCCGCCCATACACGACGCTGTGGCCGTGGCGGCGGTGGTCGAGCCAGGGATATTGGAGACGCGGCCGATGCGGGTCGAGGTAGAGTGCGAGAGCAGGCTGACCCGCGGCGCGACCGTCTGTGACTTCTACGGCGTCTGGGGCAAGCCGCCGAACGCCGAGGTGGGCGTGGAGCTGGACAGAGCGGTCTTCTTCGAGATCCTGTACCGTTCTTTGAAAGAGCTTGGCTAGTCAGCCCTCGGATCGGCGAAGACGGGAGGCTCTTCCGCCCTCGTGGTGTCGCTGACTTCTTTCGTTAACTTTTCGATTCCTGCCCGGCTTTCGCGGTTAGGCGGGTCATGTTAGGGGCACGATCCTCAGAGCATGATCGAGAGGGTTAAAGAGAGCTGGTGGCGCTTCAAGGGGAGCGAGTCCGGTCGCCGCTTTCAGGATCGTTACCGCCACCGTCGGCGGGTTAGCAGTGGCCGGTTCGGCCTCGGGACGGTCCTCTACATCGTCGGTGGGGTCGCGATCATGGCCGTGGGCATCGTCGCCGTGCCCGGTCCGGGTCCTGGCTGGCTCATCTTCTTCCTGGGGTTGGGGCTGATCGCCGGAGAGTTCCTGCCCGTCGCCCGCTTCATGGATTGGGCTGAGGTGAGGTTGAGGAGGTTGGCGCGTTGGGCCGTAGGAAGGTGGACGAGGTCTTCTCCTGCGACGAGGGCTTCGATCGTTCTGGCGATCCTGATCTGCGCCGCCGCGCTAGGGTACGCGAGTTACCGTCTCGTCTTCGGTAGTTAGAGAGCCGATAGCCGACGGCTATTCGGCCCTCTTCCTGACGACGCCTTCGAGGAGGGTGCGGTTGGGGATACGGTAGAGGTAGCCGTCTTCGGACCGGACGGTTATGGCGGCGTAGCCGAGTTCCTCGACGGTGCCCTCGACGCCGTTTACGGAGATCTCGTCGCCCCGGTTTATGCCTTCCTGGACGTAGCGGCCGGCGGCGATGTTGCCCGAGAGAGGGACGAGGCTCGGGCCCAGGGCCAGGGCGGCGACGAGGCCCATGGTAGCGAGGATGACGGTGGCCAAAAGGATCAGGAAAGAGGTTTCCAGCCCGAGCTGGCTCGCGGCGACGAGGGCGGTCACGGAGACGACCGTGATAAAGACCACGCGCCTGAAGACGTTCGAGCCGCGCAGGCCTGCGCTCTCGGACTCGCGGGCTACCAGCTCGGCCAACCAACCGGCGCTCATGATGCCTGCGATCAGGATAACGAGCGCCACCAAGGCCCTCCCGGCGAGGTTGACGACCTGGTCCATCGTCTGCTCCAGCGAGGAGATGCCCAGAACGCTCAAAGCGCCTGCGAGCCCGATCAAAAGGATGCCCCAGAAGATGACGAGCCCCAAAAGGCGCGAGGGGCCATGATCGTAGCCGAGCTGCCGGAGCGAGCTCGTGACCCCGGTCCGCTCGGAGATCTCGTCGAGCCCGGATGCCGCGAGGAGCCGGGCCGCCAGGCGCTGCAGAGCGAGCGCCACGAGGAGCGCCACGAGCATTACGACCAGGGCGCCCAAGAGCCTGGGGACGAACTCGGTCGCCGCAGTTACGAGGTCGATTTGTATTCTGTTCAGGGTCTCCACCGATGCCTCCTCCTTGCTTACCCGATGGGCTCCGGTCGCCTGAGGCCCAAATAATAGACAAAGGCGCCGAGGTAGGCCTGTCCGACGCCGGCTAAGAAGTCCTCCGCCTGGCGGAAGAACGCCGAAACGTAGGCCCTCCTGATGGCGTAGTTGATCACCGCCTCCGGCACCTCCGGTGTCTCTTCGCCCATCTGTGAGAGCAAAACGAGCATCCTCGCGTAGGACTCGGCCAGGCGACGCCCGTCGGGATCCTCGAGGATGAACCGTTCCGTCTCGCGGGCCTCCTCGCCCGAGAGCTCGCCCGCAGCGTAGGCCCCGATCCTCTCCAGCATCTCCCAGCGGTTCGACCCTATCACGGCGAGCCCCCCTCCTCGGAGAGCGCCACGAGCAGCGCAGCACGGCCCCTGTTGACCCAGCCCTTCGCCGTGCCGTCAGGGACTTCGAGGATCTCGGCGACCTCTGCGTAGCTGAGGCCCTCCATATGCCTGAGGATCAGCGCCGCCCTGTGCTCCGCGCGCAAGCGTTCCAGGGCGCGGAAGAGCTCTTCGCGCCGCTCCCCGGAGAGGGCGGCAGCCTCGGGATCGTCCTCGCCGCCCGGCGGGTTAGGGAGGTAGGGAAGCTTGTCGCCCAAATCCCGCTCCTCCCTGTCCCGTACCTTTCGGCGCGTGCTCAAGCAGGTGTTCACCGTTATCTTGTAGAGCCAGGTGCTAAACGCGCTCTCACCCCTGAAGCTCTGTATGTTCCGCCAGACTCGGATCCAAACCTCCTGGCTGGCGTCCTGGCTATCTTCGGTGCCCAAGATCCTCATCGCCACCCGGTACACGAGCCCCGAGTGAGTTCGGACCAGACGTGCGAAGGCCTGGACGTCGCCCCTAGCGGCCTTCTCCGCCAGATTGTTGTCCACGGAAGTCACGTGAGAGGTGTCCCCGATCGCGCCGAAACCATTTGCCCGTCCACGACTCCCGCTAAGATAACAGACCAAAACCCCTACGCAATAGTTACGGTCTGCATTATTTGTGCTCCGGCCTGTCTCGGAAATTACTGGGGAACACCGTAACTAAATCCTGCCTCCGGCGGTCGAAGATGTTGAACACGCAAAAGCGGATTTTTCCATACCTTGTGGGGAGGGATAGCGACTTGTCTGGCATATCCGTGCGAGGACAGGGCGAGGAAGGGGTGCTAGTCGAGCTCAGAGGGGAGCTCGACCAGGACGACCTGGAGGATCTTCGGGAGACTTTCAGCGGCGTGGTGGAACTCAGACGGCCGACGCTTGTGGACCTCTCCAGGATTACCTTCCTCGACGTGGGGTGCGCCCGGGAGCTGGCGCTTATCTCCCAGCTCTACGGTCACCACCTGACCCTGTGCAACCCCTCCTGGCAGGTGCGCGCGAGCGTGTCGGCCTGTGGGCTCGAGTCGTGGCTGACCTGCGGCACGAACGATCCGGACTACTGCCGGGCTTCCTGATCGGGTGACCAAGACAGTCTAAGAGCGTGTACACAACCCAGAGCCGAAGGACGATAGCGGTCGGCATCGCCCCGGCTTTCCTGTCCTGTCGTCACCCCTCCTGTACAAGCTCGATCCCTTCACTTTGGAGGCTGGGGACACCGCCGTCGGCCACGTGCTCGACGTTCTCTACACTTGCCCGCTTCAAAAGCGAAGCCGCCATCGAGCTGCGGATTCCCCCGGAGCAGGCCACGGCCAGTGGCTTGTCGGCGTTTCGGACCTCGTCCGGCACTTCCTCACGCAACTCCTGGTAAGGGAGGTGGATAGAGCCCTCGACGTGCCCCGCCTCCCACTCTTCGGTGCTTCGCACGTCGAGGAGGATGACCTCTTCTCGCTTCAGCCGCTCGGCGAGATCTGACACGTTCAAGGCGGGGGTCGTCTCCACCTTCAGTCCCGCGGTGCGCCAGGCATTGATCCCGCCGGAGAGGTAGCCTCGTATGTGCCTGAAGCCTACCGCCTCCAACAAGCGGATGATCCTTTGGGCGTACTCGTCGCCCTCGGCGGTCACTATTACCTGAGTCTCAGGGTCCGACACCCAAGCGGCGCGCGTACCCACGCCCGTCTGGTTCATCGTCACGTTTACCGAGCCCGGAACGTGGGCCGAGTCGAACTCCCTTTGGTCCCGCCCGTCGATCACGACTGCACCCGCCTCGGTCAGCTCCTTCACCCGCTGGGGCAGCAGGGGCTTGAGCGGTGTGGCCTCCGTGATGAGCGGACCACGGTTGAGCTCCACGATCCGCTCGAAGTTGGGCGGCTCCGGCGTCTGCTCCGAGGTCAGCGTCCGCACGGACTCGTCCTCTTCGTCGAACCGCAGGTAGTCGTTGAAGCGCCGCTCGAAGCCGATCGTGGAGTCGGGCTTGCGGCTCATATTGGCGCCGCCGCAAAGCGAGCCGCCTATGTGTGCCGGCCTCACCTCCACGAAGTCCTTGAACTCCTTGAGCTTTCGCAGAGAGCGGAAGAGGCCGCGGGCGCCCTCCTCGGCCTCGGCGGCGAGGTCGGGGCGGGCCAGGTCTCCGACGAAGAGCGAATCGCCGGTGAGGAGAAGCCAGGGCTCCTCGCCCCTACTGGTGTCTTCGACGAGGAAGGAGAGGTGCTCGGGACGGTGGCCGGGAGTGGCGACGGCGATGATGCGCACCCCTCCCACCTCGACGATGTCGTCATCCGAGAGCGGCTCGTGCTCGTACTCGACGCCGGCGTCTTCCGAGGCGTGAATCGTCGCCCCGGTCGCCTCGACGAGGCGGCCGCGGCCGGAAAGATGATCGGCGTGGTTGTGTGTCTCGATGATGTGAGAGATCCCAAAGCCGTTCTCTTCGGCGATCTGTAGGTACTCCTGTATCTCCCACTTAGGGTCAATTACCGCCGCCTCGCCGCCGTCGGCGACGACATAAGAGCCGCAGCCCAAATCTTCGTTGAGTACTATCTCGGAAAAACATAGCGATAACTTCTCCTGACCTTCCTCTTTAGCTAACGTGCTTGAGAGCACATTTTAATGAGCCTAACAAAACCCTCATGAGAGATAGACTTGGTGATTAGCAATCTTTCAGGTTAGCCGGTCAATGGTTTTGTTAGGCTCACCAAACTATTAGGATAAAGAGGTCTCGTATCCTGTGGGCCTATGATACCGTTACACGGCTACCTTCCTCCCGGGGCCTCTCCTTCCGTGGTAGAGCGCTCCGCCTGTTCCGTAACGGAGCGTCCCTCGTCGGTCAAGAGCTGGCTCAAGAGCTGCAGCCTGTCTGCCACCGGCGACGCGGTCCCGCTCACCGCCACCGCCTGGGTCCGGTCCCCGAGTTCGGTGAGCAACCGGCCGATGGCGCCGGCGTCGAGCCGCTCGGCTGTCAAGAGCTCCTTGAGCTCCCCAAGGTTGCCGGCGATGGGCTGGAGGCCGGGGTCGTCGGAGGCTTCGAGCTTTTCCCGCCAACCCTCCACCTCCGAGACCGCCCGCTCGATCGCAAGTCTCCTGACGCCTTGGTTCAACGCCGCCGTCGTGGAGTCTATGTCTTCGCCCGTTATCCGGTTCTCCGTCACGCTCCCACCGTCCTTTTTTGACCTTACAAAAGGCCCCGGGACGTATAACCCCGGGGCCCGGACTTCTATGCGTTTGTGACGTCCTCTAGGCCTTTACCAGCACCCTCTCTCTATCTGAGGACTTCTTCTCTTCCCTACGCCGGGCCTGCTCTTCTCTCTGCCTGCGTAGCTCCTCTTCCCGCCTTCTGCGGGCTTCTTCTTCCTCGCGGTAGTCTCTGTAGGAGTAGCACATGGCTTCTACCTCCTTACCGGAGCTTTCATTCCGTGAACAGGCGTACCCGCGCGGCCGAGACCCTAAACATCGGTGAAGGCTAGCCGTTCCGCGGCCCTCCGGGGATCTCTCCGGGCGGGGGCGTGTCGGGCGGGACGCCCCCCGCCATGTCCCCGGGCGAGATGCCCCCCACGACGTCCCCCGGCGGCATCTCCTGTGCGCCACCCTCCCGCACGGTCCCAGCTATACCCAGCAGCCCCTTCGCCCGCTCCGCCAGCTGCGCCTGCGCCACCCCCGCCTCCCTAAAGAACGCGGCGAGCCTCTCGTCGCCCGCGGCCTCGGCGTCCAGGGCGTAGGTGTTGCACGTCTCCGCCCCCTGCAGGGCGTGGTAGAG
>JALYGT010000066.1 GCA_030776965.1 Actinomycetota bacterium | reverse complement strand
GGATGTGACACCGTATCTCTTCGACCGTCGCGTCCAACGGGTAGGAGCCAAGAAGTCGCTCTAGGCGAAGGTGTCTATGGCGTTCGCCATCATGAGTTCCTTGAGCCTGGAGTCGACGGCGGCTAGGTGCCGGGCCTTGTTCACGGCATCCTGGACGCGTTGTTCGTCGCCGCTCCTAAGCTCGGGGTTCAAGACCTGCTTAAACATCGCGGCCTCCCGCTCGACAGCGGCCATGATGCCGCGCAGGTGCCTGGGCTGTATCGAGTATTTCGCCATCTCGAGGGCCATGCGCGCGATCTCGACATCCCTCTGGGTCAGCTCGCCGCCGCGGCCTATGACGCCCACGCTCATGAGCTCCTCGACGAAGCGCGCCTCAACCTCTATGGTATCGGCCAACTCCTCTTTGGTGTAGGTGCGGTCCTCCAGGACACGCGAGAGGTCGCCGCCTGCGGAGTCATCCGCGCCGACCGGCATCCCGCCCTCGATGCGCTTCTTTATCACCTTCAAGGGCAGGTATTCCTTGTCCTGGAGAGTCAAGATGTACCTGAGCATCTCCACGTCTTGGGGAGAGAACAATCGGTACCCCCCACGCGTGCGGGGGAGGTTGATCAGACGCCGTCGCTCGAGGTACCGCACCTTGCTCACCGAGAGCGTCGGGAACTCTTTGCGAAGCCGGGCCACGACCTCGCCTATAGTGTAATGCTCCTTCTGGCCACCGTTCTCCATGTCTATGCCGCTACTCCCATCCTCGCTTGCACATGTCTCGCGCGTCTCCTCGCGCCCACCACTTACGTGTACACGAACTTGAAGCGGTACTTGCCTATCTGTATCTCGTCGCCGCTCCTGAGGTCGACGGAGTCGACCCGGACCCGGTTGACGTAAGTCCCGTTCAGGGAGCCCGCGTCCCGGATCCTGAAACCCCTCTCGTCGGGTTCCGCGCCCCTGAAAATCTCCGCGTGCTGCCTGGACACTGTGACATCGTCGAGGAAGATGGCACTTTCGGGGCTGCGGCCCACCGTCACGGGCAAGTCACCGATGTCGTGCATCCTCCTCCCCGCCGTGCCCTCGACCTGGTCGAGCTCGATGAGCGCCGCCCCCTCGGGGGCGGCGTCGTTGTCATGCGCGGATACTTCCTCCTCCTCGAAGATCGGTGCGTAGGAGACGGTGGACTGCGAATGGACCAACCGCGTCCCACACTCCGTGCAGAACTTCATCTGCGGGGCGACCTCGGTGCCGCAGTTGGGGCAGCGATTCAAACGCTTCTCCCCCCAGAATCATCCCGGTCCCCGTCCAGAAAGACGTGCGCTAGCTCCTCAGGTGGGAGTGCGCCACCGCCGCGCTGGACGAGCTCGACCCGAACCAGGTCTATGCTGTCTTGGAGGAGGCGCCGGCGGCTTACCGCCCGTTCCTCCTCGACCAGCTCCTTCAAAGGTACCCTAAGCCCCTCCTCGGAGATGGACGTGAGATCCGGGGCCTCTTCCCACCCGTACCCCTCCTCTTCAGCGCCCTTAAGAAGATCGTCCTCGGTCATAGCTGAAGTATATCCTCCCCTGAACCTGAAGTACAGTCTTAGGCGATCCGGTGGTGGTCTCGGCCTCCTCAGCCGCCTTCTATGAGATCCTCGACCAGCTCCGCGTACTCCAGGAGGAGGCTCTCCGAGCCGTCCCGCCCGGCGCCGGCGTCCGCCTCGGCATAGACGTAGAAGAGCGGGTTGTCGGGGTCGGGGAGCATGAGGACCCAGCCCTCATCGAGGTTGAGCTTCACGCCGTCGGTGAGGATGGCGTCCTCATCGCTGCCAAACTTCTCGGCGAGGCCGCGCATCACGCGTCCCTTGGCGCCCCACGGGCACTCCAGGCGCCGGCTCTTGACCTTCGCGAAGGACTCCCCGAAGCGGGCCCTAACCTCCGAGAGCGGCTCTTCCCGGAAGAGCTCCAAAGCCCGGGCAAGCGTCATGAAGCAGTCGGGAGCCGGCAAGAAAGCTGGGAAGACGTAGCGGCCGTCCGCGAGCCCCGCGACGTCGGCCCTAATCTCGGCCGCCTTAAGCGCGACGTTTCCGAGGCCCGTCCGGCTCTCCTCCAAAGCGCCTCCGTTCTCCACTATCAGCTCCTCGTACGCGCGGCTCAGGTTGATCGGCAGGACCGCTTTTTTGGGACGCGCGAGAGAAAGGAAGCAGGCGAGCATAATGTCCGGCGGAACGAACTTGCCCCCATCGTCCACGAACTGCACGTCCTCGCCGGTGGGATCCACAACCGCCCCAAAGCTGGCTCCGACCGTCGGTACGATTCGCCCCACCCGGTCCAGGCCTTCCTCCAGGTTCATCCCCACGGCACCGCCGACGGTGTTCGCGTTCGCGAAGCCCTCCATCACCACAGCGCCCACGCCGAGCCTCCCGAAGGCCCGGCTCGCCACCAGGCCCGCCACCCCGCTCGAGAAGTCCACTACGACCGTGCCGCCGGAGATTTTCTCGCGGTCCGCGGCTCGTTCCAGGCGCTCGACGTACTGCTCGACGGCGCGACCCGGGTAGATGAGTTCGCCCACGTCGTCCGCGCGCGCCCGACGGTACTCTTCTCGGACGAAGACTTTCTCGATGCTCCGCTGGTCGGACTCGGTCATCGGGGTGGCGTCCGAGGCGAAGAAGAGGATCTCCGCGTCGTCCTGGTCTTCTCCGGCCCGCACGTGTGCCCCGGCTGAAGACTTGCCCGCCAAAACATCGTGGCGGACGACGCCCGTGTGCGCCGCCCGCAGGTCCCGGACGTTCACCCCGGTGCCCAGGAGGGCGCTCGTCATCGCCCTCTTTACAACCTGGGCCGGGCGAGAGGAGTCGCGACCCAGGGTGACGGTCACGCCGGGGTCGAGCTCCGTGCCGAAAGAAGCGGCCAGACGGATGACGAACTCAGGCGTTAGGTCGACGTTGAACTTTCCGGAGACGACGCCGCCCTTGAAGACGCTGCGCAGGCCCATCGTCTCGTAGATCAGGCTCTGGATGACGTTCGCCCCGCTCTCGACGGTCTTGTGTGGGAAGACCTTGACGTCCGGTGCTATGGTCGCGCCCTCGCCCACGATGACGTCCTCACCTAAAGCGCTGCGCTCGAGGATGCGTGCCCGCTCCTGGACGTAGGAGTGGCGACCGACCATGGTGTCTATGAGCTCTGCGCCTTCGCCAACGTAGGAACCCTCGGCGACGACGCTCCGCTCGACGGTCGCGCCGGCGGAGATCACGACGTTGTCGGCGATGACGGAGTAGGGGCTTATTTTGGCCCCCTCGCCAACCCTGACGTTCTCCCCAATGACAACCGGACCGACCAGCTCCTCATCATCCACCTGCGCCCTCTCTCCTACGTATACGTTCTCTCGGAGGCGCATACCTGGCGGCCTCGTGCCCTTCATCTTGCCGTCCAGGACGTCGCGCTGGGCCCTCATGTACTGTTCCAGGGTACCTATGTCCTCCCAGTAGTCCTCGGTGATGAACCCGTAGAGGGAACGCTCCTCGTCGAGGAGCTTCGGGAAGAGTTCCTTGGAAAAGTCGTACTCGCCATCGGTGGGGATCTCGCCGAGCACCAACGGCTCCAGGACGTAGATGCCGGTGTTCACCGTATCCGAGAAGACCTGTCCCCAGGTCGGCTTCTCCAAGAAGCGCGAGATGCGCCCGTCCTCTTCGGTGATGACGATCCCGAAATCTAGGGGGTTCTCAACGCTTTTTAGTACCATCGTCGCCTCAGCGCCCTTCTCTTCGTGGAACCTAAGTGCGCGTGTGAGGTCACAGTCGGTCAAGGCGTCGCCGCTGATCACCAGTATTCGATCGTCCTTGAGGTGCTCTTCGGCGAGCTTGACGGACCCGGCCGTGCCCGCCGGGGTGGCCTCTATAGAGTAGCTCAGGTTCACGCCCCAGTCGGAGCCGTCGCCGAAGTAGTCTTGTATCTCCTCGGGCAAGAACTGCAGCGTAACCACGATATCGGTCAAGCCGTGCGCCTCGAGCAGGCGCACGATGTGCTCCATGCACGGCACGTTGACGATCGGAATCATGGGTTTGGGCAGGTTGCTGGTCAAGGGCCTCAAGCGTGTGCCTTGGCCGCCGGCCATGATCACCGCCTTCATCGCTCGCTCCTCCAAAAAAGCCGCTTCACCGTGCGGACGTAGAGGGCCCCAGCGACGAGCGAGAGCCCGAAACCCGAGTAGAACATGATCTCTCCGACAACCCCCGGTCTGTACATGATCACCGCGACCGCCGCCATCAGGATGGCCGTCGCCGCCTTGCCCACCTTGTTGACCCGTATCTTATCCTGAATTAGAAAGCTCCCCAATAGGGCTACAAGGTCCCGCCCGACGAGGATCGCCACGACGAAGGTCGGCAAGAGGCCCCGGACTGCCAGGACGGCCGCCACGCTAGAGAGCATCACACGGTCCGTCACGGGGTCCAGGATCGATCCGAGGTACGAAGCTCCCCCGCTGCGACGCGCGATAGTCCCGTCCAAAAAATCCGTAGCCGCCGCCAGAGCGAACAACGTCGCCGCCTCGACGTCCTTCCCCGCGAGCAAAAGGAGGATCACGACCGGCGTCGCCAGGAGCCGCGAAAATGTCAGCGTGTTCGGCACCGTCAGCACGCGGTCACTCAGGGGCCCGCCTGTCCTCAGATCTTTCACCGGCTGCTCCTCAAGGAGAGGCGTACACTCACCCCATGCAGGCCGTAACGCTCGCGCAGAGAATTCTCCACGTAGCGCAGGTAGGCCTCGGGGACGTCCTTCGGGCGGTTGGCGAAGAGGACGAACGAGGGTGGGGCCGTGCCGGTCTGGACGGCGTAGCGGATCCTGACCCCCCTGGGCGGCGTCGTGCGGTCCACCAAAGCGTTCACGAGCTCGGCGACCTCGTGCGTGGGCACACGCAGGTTGTACGCGGCGTACAATCGGGCAGCGAGCGGCATCACCTTGTCCACGCCTGTACCCGCGAGGGCGGAGACTGGGACGACCGGGGGCCTAAGGTCCGTCATCCGAGTGTTTACGGTCTTCTCGATCTCGCGCAGCCTCTCGCCCGAAACGAGGTCACGCTTGTTCAACAAAACCCCGCACGCCCTCCCGGCCTCCTCCACCTTACGTGCGAGCCTCAAGTCCTCCCCTACGAGTCCCTCGGCCGCGTCCAAGAGAAGCAGCGAGACGTCCGACCGGCGGATCGTCCCTTCCGTTCTCAAGGCCGAGTAGTAAGGGACACCGTCCGCCCGCCTCGTCTTCCGGCTCACCCCCGCGGTATCCAATAGCAGGAAACGCTCGCCGGGTATCGTTGTGTCTTCTGAAACTTCGATCTCATGCGCCACTGCGTCGGTGGTAGTGCCCGCGACCTCGGAGACAACCGCCCTTTGGGAGCCTATCAGGCGGTTGAGAAGCGTGCTCTTGCCGACGTTCGGCCTCCCGACGACCGCGACGTGCGGCAGGAGATCTTCCTCTTCGGCGGGCTCTTCTTGGGGCAGGAGCGAGACGATCTCGTCGAGGAGATTCCCGATACCAATCCCGTGTGCGGCGCTTATGGCGTGGGGCTCTCCCTCGCCCAAAGAGTAGAAGGGGTAGCGCCCCGAATCGTCGGCGGGGTTGTCGAGCTTGTTCACGGCGAGAATTACTTTGTTTGTGCCGCGCAGCTCTCTGGCGATCGCCGCGTCAGCCTCGGTCACCCCGAGTCGGGCGTCTGTGAGGTGCAGGATCACGTCCGCCTCCTCGACCGCCACGCGAGCCTGCAACGTGACCAGAGCATCGAGCCCCGCGCGGGCGTACGGCACCAGCCCCCCGGTGTCCACCAACAAAAACTCCCGCCCCGCCCACTCGGCCCGATTGTAGGAACGGTCGCGCGTGGTGCCGGGCACGTCGGATACCACGGCCTGCCGGCGTCCCAACACCCTGTTCACGAACGTGCTCTTCCCCACGTTCGCCGCCCCTACGATCGCCACCACCGGTAAGTGACTCACGGCGACGCCCCCACAGCCCCCCCGCCTTTCAGGTCGTAGATAGCACGCAAAACCCGGTCCGCGATCTCCCTACGACCCTTTCTTCCTTCTTTAGTATTATCAGTAGTTATCGGGTCGCCTATGTAGACGTGGAGTTTTTCGCCCCGGAGGCGTTCGAGGGGGTTGGGCACGCGGTCCACGAAGACGGGGAGTATCGCGGCCCTCGTACGGGCGGCGAGCATGGCCACCCCGCTCTTTGGGGTGTCTTGGGGGTCGTAGGCCTTGCGGCGGGTGCCCTCTGGGAAGATGCCCAGAGCCCAGTTGGCGGCGAGGAGATCGAGGGCTACCCGCAGCGCCGCCCGTCCGCCCTTCTCACGGTCCACCGGGAAGGCGCCGATAAAGAAGAAGAACTTGTCGAACGGAGAGACGAAGAGCTGTCTCTTGGCCATCCACTGGATCCTGCGTGGCACGGCCATCGAGACGAAGACCGGGTCCGCGTACCGGCGGTGGTTGGCGGCCACGATCAGGGGCCCTTCTTTCGGTACTTTCTCGGCGCCTACGGCCGTGAAGCCGAACAGGAGCCACCCGAGCGTCAGCATGAAGCGCCTGAAGATACGGTACCTGGGCGACATACCCCGCGAGACACCCTTCTTTAGCCTCTCGGCCTCCACCTTATGGGGCGCCTTCCAGGGCGTTCTGGCGCTCGTGCGCAAGCTCGACCACGCGTGAGACGACCCCCTCCAGAGAGAGGTCTGTGGTGTCGAGGACCACGGCGTCGGGGGCGGACTTTAAAGGGGAGACTTCGCGCTCGGAGTCCCGCTTGTCGCGCACCCGCATGGCCTCGGTGATGCGTTCGAGCTCTGTTTCGCGGCCGGTCTGGAGGGCTCGGCGACGGGCCCTTTCTTCTGGGGAGGCTGAGAGGAAGACCTTCAGTCTCGCGTCAGGTAGGACCACCGTCCCGATGTCCCTCCCCTCGACGACCGCACCGCCGGAGGCTTCGGCTTTCTTGGCCGCCACCCGCTGCCTCTCGACGAGGACGCGCCTGAGCTCCGGATGGGCGCTGACCTTGGAGGCGGCGGCGGAGACCTCGGGGGTACGCAAGGCCTCTTCGGGGATTGGTTCCCCGTCGTAGAGAACGCCGTCCGGCGCGAGGTCCACGCCCGCGCCCGTGGTCGCGAGCGCGGTTCCGTCGTCGAGATCCAAGCCCTCTCGGAGCGCCACGAGCGCGACGGCACGGTAGGTCGCCCCGGTGTTCAGGTTGACAAGCCCCAACCGCTCGGCGACGGCCCGGGCGACCGAGCTCTTGCCGCTGCCCGCGGGGCCGTCTATGGCTACCAAAAGTCCGCCCATCCGAGAGGAAAGTATATCCGATGGGCCACCCGAGAAATTTTACAACGACCCGAGGAGCTTGAAATACTCGGGGAGCGTCTTGGTCACGCAGGACGGATCCTCTACGCGGATGCCCGGAACCACGAGCCCCACGAGGGAGAAGGCCATCGCCATCCGGTGGTCGCCGTAGGTGTGTATGAGGGCCGGTTTCACCTCTCCGGGTGTTATCCGCAACCCGTCGTGGCGCTCCTCGACCTCGACGCCCAGCCGCCTTAGCTCCGCAGATACGGCGGCGATGCGGTCGGTCTCCTGCTTACGGGTGTGGGCAACGTTGGTTATGGTCGTCGGCGTCGAGGCGAAAGGCGCCATGGCAGCTAAGGTGATCATAGTGTCCGAGATCTCGTTCATGTCCGCCTCGATCCCCCGCAGCTTCCCACGTGGTCCCAGAACCTCGACGAAGTCCGCCCCGACCCCTACGTCGCATCCCATCTCTCGGAGCACCTCTACGAACCGGAGATCCCCCTGCGGACTAGAGGCACCCAGGCCCGGCACCTTGACCCGGCCGCCGGTCAGGGCCGCCGCCGCGAAGAAGTACGAGGCCCCGGAGGCGTCGGGTTCTACAGCGTATTCTCGCGCCCCGTAAACCCCTAAGGGAACGGAAAACTCGCCGTCGCTCTCCTCGACCTCGACCCCGAAAGAGCGCATCATGCCGGTCGTGATGCCGACGTAGGGCCGCGAGACGAGCCCGCCTTTCACCCGTAGCTTCACGGGTTCTCGGGCATACGGGGCGGCCATGAGGAGACAGCTCAAGAACTGGCTGCTCTCCGTCCCCCGGACACTGACGGCTCCACCCCGAATGCCACCGCCGCGAACGAAGATCGGGAACCTCCCCTCTTCCCCAACATAGCCTACCTCAACCCCCAGTGAGCGCATGGCCCCGACGAGGTCCGCGACCGGTCGCTCCCGCATCCTCTCCACCCCATCCACCGTGTAAAGCCCCTCCCCCAAAGCCAGAACCGGCGGCAAAAACCTCGCCACCGTCCCCGCGTTCCCCACGAACACCTCCGCTCCGCTTCTCGGTATTATGCCCCTTTGTCCCCCGATGGTGGCGGTTCCGGCCTCGTGGTCGGCCCGGACGCGGAAGCCGAGGCGGACCAGGGCCTCCATGAGCCAGTAGGAGTCGTCGGAGAAGAGGGGGTTTTCGATCGTGGAGGCGCCGTCGGCCAGTGCGGCTATGAGCAGGGCCCGGTTCGTGATGCTTTTCGATCCCGGCACCCGGACGGTCGCGTCCACCGGGCGGTTTATGGCCTTTATCTCGATCTCGTCGGGGAAAGCGCCTCGCACATCTTCGACCGCGAAGTCGGCCCCCGGGATGCCGCGGACCGGCCTCATCTTAGAGCCTCAATCTCCTGTTCCGTCAGCGGGCGGTGGCGACCCTCGGGGAGGGAGCCGAGCCTCACCGGGCCGACGCGCACGCGTCTCAAGGAGATCAGGCCAAGCCCCACCGCGGCGCAGGCCTTGCGTACTATGCGGTTACGGCCCTCGTGGATGGTGAGGTTGAGGGTGGTAGTCTCCCCCGTGCGGCGGAGGTCGTCGAGCTTTGGGGGGAGCATCCCGCCGTCCTCGAGCTCAGGTCCGGAAGCCAGGGCAGCGATGCGCTCTTCGGGAACGGGGTTCTTCAAGGTTAGCTCGTACTCCTTCTCCACCTCGGAGGAGGGGTGGGCGACGCGGTGGGCGAAAGCTCCGTCGTTGGTGACGAGGAGGAGGCCGGTGGTGTCGGCGTCGAGGCGGCCTACGGGGACGAGCCCGGGCACGTTCTCGGGCACGAGTTGGGCGACCGTCGGACGGTTGCGTTCGTCCTTAAGTGTCGTCAGGTAGCCTTTGGGTTTGTTCAGGGCTAGGTAGGCGTACGATTCGGGGAGGTCTACGGGGCGGCCGTCGAGGAGTACGCGGTCGTCGGGGGCAACGCTCTCGCCTATCGACGCGGTCCGGCCGTTAATGCGCACCCGTCCCGAAAGGATAAGGTTTTCCGCTTTGCGGCGGGAGGGGGCGGCGCCGCTCCGGGCAAGGAAGGTCTGGAGGCGCACCTTTACCCGGTTCCTTTCCCCGGGACGTTTGTCCGGGCATTCGCGAGGCGCTCCCGGACGCGACGTACATCTTCGGGGTCTACGAGGTCGCCGAGAGCAGGGAAATCGTTCCGGCTCTCAGCGCCGGCTGCGAGGAGGAAGTCCTCGGTGATGTCCAGGAGGGCTGGTGCGCCGGGCCTCGTCTCTTCGCGACCGGCCTCGACGAGGAGGTTTCGGTCGAGGAGGTTCCGGACCACGGCGTCGGAATTCACGCCGCGAGCGGCGCTGATGCCGGTACGCGTCAAGGGACCCAGGTAGAGGACCAATGCGAGGACCTCGTAGGCGGCGCCCGAGAGCGGGGCCGGACGGGCTTCTTTGCGGAACCGCTCGACGGCCTCGGCACAAGAGGGATTCGTCGCGAGCTGGAAGCCTCCGGCTACCCGCCGGAGCACGATGCCGGAGGAATTCTCAGAGTAGCGTCCCTCCAGCTCCTCAATCGCCGTCCGCGCCTTGGGTTCGTCAAGAGCAGTGGCCGAGAGGAGGGCCGAAAGCGTCACGGGGCGGGGGCTCACCAGGAGTATGGCCTCGACCAGCGCGGTCGCACCCCGTCCGGCGTAATCGTTCCTCTGATCGTTCATTCTTTGGGTTCGAGGGTCAGGGGGCCAAAGGGTTCGGGTTGGGAGAGGGCCAGACGGCCCTCGGAGGCCAGAGAGAGCGCGGCGGCGAAAGCGACGGCGGAGCGGAGGCGGTCCATGTCGCGCACCAGGTCCTCGAAAGAGAGGGGCCCGCGAGCCAGGGAAGAGCGGATCAGGGCTACCAGCTCCTCGACCGTGACCGTGATCGGACCGAGATGTCCCACCTCGGGTTCGGCTGTGCGCCCGAAGGCCCGCCGAACCGCGTTGCCGAGCCGGTCGGTGCTCACGCGGAGGCGTCCTGGTCGGGGACGGAGGGCGTGGCCTGTCGGGTAGAAGGCTACGTTCCTCTCGAAACGTTCCTTGAGCGCCTCGGCGCCGTGCCGGATCTTGAGGTACGTCACGAGACGCTCTTCGAGGTCTTCCAGGGAGAGGGCTCCCTCGTCGGCCTCTTCCCCTCCCTCCTCGAAGACTGGGGCCAGGGCGCGGCCCTTCAGGAGTACGAGGGAGGTCGCGGAGTCCACAAAGTCGGTGTCGCGTTCCAGGGCGCCGGGGGTCGGCGATTCCGGTGAGGAATAGGTGTTTCGATACAGGGCCACCAGCTCGCGCAAAGGGACCTCGAAGATCTCCAGCTCGTCCTTGAGGATCAGGGCCAGAAGCCCCTCGTAAGGCCCAGAATACGCGTCGAGCTCGACGGTGAACGACGCCAAGGCGCCTTCTCTGGGCTTCGCCCCTTCCAAGCTCCTCACCGGGCCTCTGCGTGGAGGGGGAGGACTGATTGAAGGGGATGGTAGTCCATGGCGTACGCGCGGGCCAGGTCGTCGCTGACCGTGCGCCCCTCTACCACGGCAGCTCCGCGAGAAAGGCCCTCATCGGAGTTCAAGGCGTCCACGAGGCCGCGGGCCGCCACCTTCCGGACGTAAGGTAAGAGGGCGTTCGAGAGGGCACGCGTGGCGGTCACGGAGACCGAGGCAGGGACGTTCTTGACGCAGTAGTGTACGACGCCCGATTCGACGAAGACGGGGTCGGAGAAGGTGGTGGGGCGTGAGGTCTCGACCGAGCCACCCTGATCCACGTCGACGTCCACGATGACGCTTCCCTCCTTCATCGCCTCGACCGTCTCGCGGTCTACGAGCCGCGGGGTTTTAGAGCCGACGACCTGGATGGCGCCGATCAGGAGGTCCGCTTGGGGTAAGATCTCGCGTATGCTCATGCTGCTCGCCGCCAGGGTGGTCACGCCCCCTAAGCGCATGCCCTCAAGGCGCCTCAGGCGGTCGAGGTCGCGATCCACAACGACGACCTCCGCCCCCAGACCACTCGCGACGCGGGCGGCTCTCGAGCCGACGATCCCCGCCCCGAGGATGACCACACGACCCGGACGGACGCCGGCAGCGCCCCCCAAGAGGATGCCGCGTCCTCCAGAGGAGCGTTGGAGGTAGTGGGCGCCTATCTGGGGAACGAGGCTGCCGGCGATCTCGCTCATCGGCGTCAGTATGGGGAGGGCACCCTCCGCTCCCCGGACGGTCTCCATCGAGAAAGCCACGCACCGTGACGTAAGAAGGACCCAAAGCAGGTCGCGGTTCACCGAAAGGGAGAGGAAAGCGAAGACGATCAAACCCTCCCTGAGGTAGTCGTACTCTTCGGCCACCGGGCCGAAGACCTTGGCGACGAGCTCGGAATCGCGCCAGACGTCCGCCGCCTCCGACGCAAGCCTAGCCCCGGCCGCCGCGTACTCTTCGTCCGGGATCGCTGCCCCCTCGCCGGCCCCAGTCTCGACGAAGACCCGGTGCCCGGCACGCGCGAGCTCGTACACCGCGTGCGGCGTGAGGGCGGCCCTGCTCTCCCCGGGTGTCAGCTCTTTGACGACCCCAATCCTCACGGAGTTTCCTCAAAGAGCTCGATGAAGTCATCTGTACAAGCTCGTCCCATACCTCGAAAGGTTACCCTGAAGGAAGCCGACGATCCAGCCCCGCCAGAGCGCGGCGAAGACGGGTGCACGGCCGTTACCGAGGGTACGACCGCCGCCACACGGGGTGCGCCAGTAGAAAGTTCTCCATGGTCTCTTCGTAGCCCCAGGTCCCCACCGAGGCGTCGGCGCCGGAGATGGGCGTCCAGGAGGGGCCGAAGCTTACGGGGAGTTTGGTGCTATGCAGCTGCCGGGCCAGCCTTTCCACGAGGGCGGCGGGTGTTACCGCTGGAGGCACCAGGTGGACGGCACGGGTCTCGAGCACGGCGTCGGTGAGGGCAGCATAGTTGGTGACGGAGCGCAAGGTGCGGTTCAAGGCACCGGTCAGCTCCTCAGCGTAGAAGGCGCGTATCTCGCAGGAGATCCTACGTGTGGCCGATGTGGCGTCGTCGGTCTGGACGAGGGAGCAGAGCTTGGCCTCGGGTAATCCGTCACCCGGTAGCACGGGTACGGTCGGCATCCCGTCATCGGGACGCCAGTTGAGGGTGGCTTCGAAGAAGATCACGCCGGCGTTCCTCGTGGAGATCCTGCCCGCGGGCTCTTCGGGGAGCAGCGCGAGGATGCCCCCTTTGCTCGTCGTTTTCAGCGGACGGTCTGCTCCCCGGTCGGTGCGGTTTCCCGGGTGATCTCCTCCGCCTCGCTGGCCTTCCCCAGGTCGCGGCAGGCCTCGACGAAGCCCCTGAAGAGGGGGTGTGGCCTCAACGGCCGGCTCTTGAACTCCGGGTGGAACTGGCTCCCGATAAAGAATGGGTGGTCGTTGAGCTCGGCCATCTCGACGAGCCGGCCGTCGGGGGAGGTGCCGGAGAAGACCATCCCTGCCTGAGAAAGGGCGTCCCGGTAGCCATTGTTAACCTCGTAGCGGTGACGGTGGCGCTCGAAGACGAGCTCCTCGCCGTAGACGTTATCCGCCAGGGTATCCGGCGAGATACTGCACGGGTAGCGCCCGAGGCGCATCGTCCCGCCCAAAGGCACGCCGACCTGATCCGGCATGATGGCTATAACCGGGTGCGGGGTGTCTTCGTCGAACTCGGTCGAGTTGGCCTTCTCCAGGCCCACGGCGTGCCGGGCGAACTCGACCACGGCGGTCTGCATCCCCAGGCATAGCCCAAGGTATGGGGTCCCCGTCTCCCTCGCGTAGCGGGCGGCCTCTATCTTCCCCTCTATCCCGCGGTTGCCGAACCCAGGCAAGACCAAAACCCCGTCCGCGCCCTTCAGGCGGTCCTCGGTGGTCGTACGGTCGATGAGATCCTCGGCGTCCACCCAGTCTAGCTCGACCTTCACGCCGTGTGCCCCGCCCGCGTGCCCCAAAGCCTCCACGACCGAGAGGTAAGCGTCCTGGAGCTTCACGTACTTACCGACGATGGCGATTCTCACGTACTCTTCGGCCGAGAGCATCCTGTCCACAAGCGCCCGCCACTCGGCGAGGTCCGGGCTCGGCGTGGGGAGCCCGAGCTTCTCGAGGACCAGCTCGTCCAGGTGTCCCTCGTGGAGGGTGAGGGGAATCGAGTACAAGGTGGGGGCGTTCTCGGCGGGGATCACCGAATCGAGCTCCGTGTCGGAGAAGAGCGAGATTTTCTGCCGGACATCCTCGTCTATCGGCCTGTCGGCCCGGCAGATGAGGACATCAGGCGAGATGCCGATCTCACGAAGCCTCTGCACCGAGTGCTGGGTCGGCTTGCTTTTGAGCTCCCCTGCGGCCTCGATGTACGGCACGTAAGAGACGTGCACGTAGAGCACTTTCGACCGTCCGACGTCGTTTCGGAACTGCCTTATCGCTTCCAGGAAGGGGAGGCTTTCGATATCGCCTACTGTACCCCCGATCTCGGTGATGACAATGTCCTTGTCGCGTCCCAGACGGCCGATGCGGTTCTTGATCTCGTTTGTGATGTGCGGGATCACCTGCACGGTGGCCCCGAGGTAATCGCCCCGCCGCTCGCGGTTTATGACCTCCCAGTAGACGCTCCCGGTGGTCACGTTGGAGAGCTTGCCCAAGTTCTCGTCCAAAAAACGCTCGTAGTGCCCGAGATCCAGGTCCGTCTCGGCACCGTCCTCGGTGACAAAGACTTCGCCATGCTGGTAAGGGTTCATGGTGCCGGGATCTACGTTTATGTACGGGTCGAACTTCTGCAGCACCACCCTGTAGCCCCGGCTCTTGAGGAGCATCCCCAAAGCCGCGGCGCTCGTCCCTTTCCCGATGGAGGAGACCACGCCGCCCGTTACGAAGATGTACTTGGTGTCCGCTTCCGGTTCTGCCAAATTAACCACACCTCCAGGGGTCCAGCCTGCACGGAAGTCCCCGCAAAGAACGCCGCCTCAGCATCTATTAGGGCATGATACGCTCCTCAAGGCCAAAATAAAATAGCCAAGAGCTCCGACCACCGCAACGTAAGGACCTCCGGTCACATGTCGAAAAGCTTCACGCCAGGTTCACGCTCCCCGCGAGCACGCGCTGCAATCCTCGGTGCCACCTGTCCCTCCACCGCAGTCACGTAGAACGATGCCAGTCACCGGAAAATCCACACCTCAAAGGCGAATACATCACAACTTCCAAGAAGCCAATCGCCGGGAGTAAGCCCTTTCTCTCAGAAAAACGCTCAAGACCGAAACCGAGGATAATGGTAGTGTTGCTTGTGATGCCGCGGCAAACAGTAGAGCGAATAGAGGGGGCAACCGGTAGAGCAAATATCTAGGTAGCCTTTGTAGGCTAGAGATACCGGCTGCTAGAACAGCACGTGTGAGCTGGGGTCCCTCGGGACTCTGGCTCTTTTTGTGTCTCTTGGCCTCTATTCACCAGGTTGCCGACAAGGCTTTCGTTCTCGAAAGCCCCTATCCAAAATCCTGCATAGGTTTGTCAGCCAGGCCACGCCCGATCACGCTTTCTATACTGCTGCCAGATTACCGACCGCTCTATGGCGTACCATTGCATAGAAACCCGCTGCAGTGCATGCGTAGCTCCACCTTACACGTATCTCAGATCTCCTTTCTACCTTCGGAGCTTCTGAGTTTGCGATAATTAGCTCTCGAAACCTAAACACCGAAGCCTTAACGTTCGCCCACCAGGAGCTCCCGGGCGTGGGCTAAGGAGGCATCGTCGATCCTGCCCGAGAGCATGCGGGCAAGTTCCCGGCGGCGTTCCTCGCCCTCCACTTTGCGTATCCTCGTGAGTGTGCGCCCGTCGGAGGCGGCCTTGGAGACGACTACGTGCGTGGAAGCCTCAGAGGCTATCTGCGGCAGGTGCGTGATGGTGAGGACCTGGTTGCGCTCCCCCAACTCCTTGAGCTTCGCCCCGACCGCCGTCGCCGTCTCGCCGCCGATGCCAGCGTCCACCTCGTCGAAGATGTACGTTGCTCCAGGTTCGATCCGCTCTTGGGCGAGTCTGATAGCGAGCATTATGCGGCTGAGTTCCCCGCCGGAAGCGTAGCGCCTGACCGGCAGCTCTGGCTCGCCGGGGTTCGGTTGGATCACAAACTCGACCCTCTCTCTGCCCTGCGGCCCCAACGCTACCTCCACGAGCTCTGCCCTGAAAGTGGTCTTCCCGAGGTTCAGGTCGCCCAGGTTCGCCTGCACCTTCCCCGAGAGCTCCTCCGCCGCCCTCCTCCTCCCCACCGAAAGGGTCTCGCCGAGGGCCTCGAGCTCCGCCTCGCCCTCCCTTATGCGCGCCTCGAGCCCCACCGTCTCCTCCTCGAAGTTCTCCAGGCGCCCGAGCCGCTTCCTGGCCTCGTCCAGGTATCCCTCCACGTCCTGCCCGTACTTGCGCTCCAGAGACCTCAAGGTCTGCAGCCGGTCCTCGACAGCTTCGAGGCGGTTCGGGTCGGCCTCCAGCTCGTCGAGGTAGGCTCGAAGCTCGTAGACCACGTCCGTAAGCTCCGCCGAGAGCGCCTGGATACGCTCCAAGAGCTCCGAGAGGGCCGCGTCGTAGCGGGCCGCCCGGTCCAGCTCGGAGGTGGCCCGGGCGACGGCCTCGACCGCGGCACCTTCCTCGTCCGAGAGCGCCACCGTCGCGGACGAGGCAGCCGCGAGTAGGTCCGTCACGTTCCTCAAACGGTCTCTCTCGCGCATGAGCTCCTCCACCTCCTCGGCGCCGTAGCCCGCCTCCTCTAGCTCCGAGACCTGGTAGCGCAAGAACTCGACCTCCCTCAGGCGTGCCTCCGCGTTGGACCTCAGCTCGGCGAGCTCTCGCCGGTCCTTCTCCACCCGGCCCCACAGCTCGCCAAGGGAGGCCTTGGCCCGCATCGCTTCCCCGTCGAGGAAGTCGTCCAAGATGCGGAGCTGCTCCGTGGGGTCGGTGAGGCGAGCCTGCTCCCTTTGCCCGTGGTAGGAGACCAGCCGCTCGCCCAAAGACGCGAGGGCCTTCACTGGGACGGTAATGCCGCCGACGTAGCAGCGAGACCGGCCCTCTTGCGTGAGCGTCCGCCGGAGCACGATCCTTTCTTCGGCGTCGATCTCCTCGGCGAGGTCTCCCAGTGCAACTTGAAGCGTCCTTTCGCCGACGCCTTCGGGGAGGACGAACTCGCCTTCGATGGTGGCCCTCTCGGCGCCTGCGCGCACGGCGTCGGCGCGGGCGCGGCCTCCCAAGAGCATCTGGAGGGCGGTCGCGAGCAGAGTCTTGCCGGCGCCCGTCTCGCCGGTTACGGCGTTCAAGCCGGGATCTAGCTCCAGGGTGGCTTCCTCGATCAGGGCCACGTTCTCGACGGAGATCTCGGTGAGCACTTTAGAGGAACGTCCTTCGTACGGCCCGCCACCAGGTCCAGTCGTCGGTCCTGCCTATTTTAACGCCCATGCGGGAGAGCCCAACTGAGAGGCTCTCGCCGTCCGGGATCTCCTCGGGGTCGCTGCCGTCCAGGGAGAGCAGCGCCTCCCGTTCCCTCACCCGGAGCTCCACGGCCTGATCCGCGCCCAAGATCAACGGGCGGCTCACCAAAGAGTGCGGGGCGATGGGGACCAGGACGAAGCACGCCACGTCGCCAGAGATCAAAGGCCCCCCTGCCGAGAGGGCGTAGGCCGTGGACCCTAGAGGCGTGGATGTGACCAGCCCGTCGCACTGGTAGGAGATTAGGTCCTCCCCGTTCACGGTCACCTCGACCGAGACGACCTGGTGCGGCCGCTTCTTGAGGAGGACCGCATCGTTGACCGCCGTGCGAACTTCGCCCTTGGAGCGGACCTCCAGCATCCGGTACTCCTGAACGTGGAGTGTGCCGTCCAGGACCTTGTTCACCCCCGACTCGAGATCCTCGGGGCGTATTCCGCTCATGAAGCCGACCGTGCCGAGGTTCACCCCCAAGAGGACCCGTCCCGGGTACATCCGCGAGGCCCTGAGCATAGTACCGTCCCCGCCGAGCACGAAGACGAGATCGAGGTCGTCTTCCTCCCGGGTCCCCGAGGGCTCCTTGAGCTGTTCGACCTCGACCCCCCGCTCGTCCAGGATCTCGACGAGCCGATCCGAGTACCCCGCGCTCACGGTCGGGTTCGCGACGATCCCGACGCGCCGCACCTCCTTAGGGCCCTCGCTCAAGGGTCGCTCCCCACCGCCGCGAGGACCTGCTCCTCGCTCAACGTCGCCTCCACACCCCGCAACAGCCGCAAGGGATACTCCACGTTCCCCGTCCTGCGGCCGGCGACGGGCGACCGTGTCACGTCCACGGCCCCGAAGCCCAAATCCCCAAACGTTTTCGCGACGTCCGAAACCACGGCCGCGTGCACCGCGGGGTCGCGCACGAGCCCGCCGCGCGTTACGTGCTCCCGCCCAGCCTCAAACTGCGGCTTGACGAGCACCACCGCCTCGCCTATGGAGGGCGCCGTCGAAAGCAGCCTTTCGAGTGCGACCACGAGGGAGATGAAGGAGAGGTCGGCTACGAGCAACTCCGGCGCGAACGGCAGATCCCCGCCCGTGAGGCGCCTGACGTTCGTGCGCTCCATTACCACGACGCGCGGGTCTTTCCTCAGAGACCAATCGAGCTGACCGTAGCCAACATCCACGGCGACGATCCTATCCGCCCCGCGCTTTAGCAAAACGTCCGTGAAGCCACCCGTGGACGCTCCCGCATCTAAGCAGACGCGTCTCCTGACCTCCAGTCCAAAGGCGTCCAGCGCGTAAGCGAGCTTCTCCCCGGCCCGAGAGACGAACGAACCTTCGCGAGGGACCTCGATGCGGAGGTCGGCGTTAGGGGGAACGCGGTTGCCTGCCTTGGTGACGACCTCGTCGCCGACCCGCACGGCGCCGCTCATGATGAGGGCCTGCGCCCGCGCCCTACTCTCCACGAGCCCCCTCTCTACGAGCAAAGCGTCGAGCCGCGGCGAGGTCTTTGGCGGCAACCTTCTTCGCCCTTTCGGCGGAACCGCTAATGGCCCCGATGCCGGACAAAGAGCACCAACTCTTCGAGGCCCGAGGTATCGCCATCCACCATGGAGAGGGCCTTGAGCGCCCACTTTACGGCCTCATCCGCTTCCCTCTTCGCGCCGCTCAAGCCGTAGACCCCGACGAACGTGGCCTTACCTTGCTCAGCGTCGCTCCCGGCGCTCTTGCCCAGAGCTTCCCGCGTTGAGGTAGCGTTGAGGAGGTCGTCCACGATCTGGAAACAGAGCCCGACCTTTATCGCGTATTCCGAGATCGCCGCCTGCTCCTCCGTCCCGGCCCCCGCCAGGATCGCGCCTATCCTCGCGCTCGACTTTATGAGAGCGCCGGTCTTGTAAGCGTGGATCATATGAAGCGTCTCGGGATCCGCGGCCTCCCCCACGCCGGTCTGGTCCATGTCGATGACCTGCCCCCCGACCATCCCGTTCACCCCGGTCGAGTCGGCGAGCTCCCGCACGACCTCCAGGACCTGCTCGCAAGAGCCCTCTTGGCGGACGGTGATGAGCGTCAACGCCTCCCCGAAGAAGGCGTCGCCGGCGAGGATCGCCATCGCCTCACCGTACTTTTTGTGGGCCGTCGGCCTCCCCCGCCTGAAATCGTCGTCGTCCATCGCCGGCAGGTCGTCGTGGACCAGGGAATACGTGTGGATGAGCTCTATGGCCGCAGCTGAAGGCAGCACGAGCTCCGGCTCCGCCCCAAAAACGTCCGCTACCTCCATACACAGGGTAGGACGCACCCTCTTTCCCCCGCCGAGCATCGAGTAGCGCATCGCCTCCACGAGCCCTCGCAGACGCGGCTCATCCGAGAACACGAGCCCTTCGAGGTACACCTCGAACCGTGCCCGATGCTTCTCCCAACGCCCGGCGGTTCCGCGCGAAGCGTCTTGTGCCCCTTCGAACCGCTTATCCATGCCACACCCGCCGGTCGTGGTGCTCGGCTTCCCCGAGCCAGGCCTCCTTGGCGCCCCGCAGGACGCCGCCGACGAACTGGGGAGCCTCGTCGCCGGAGAAGCCCTTGGCGAGCTCCATCGCCTCGCCTACAGCCACCTCGGTGGGCACGTCTTCGACGTAGAGCATCTCGTAGAGGGCCAAGCGCAAGATGGCGCGGTCGACGGCGCTCATCCTGTGCACGGGCCAACCGACCGCGACCTCGCTGAGACGCCCGTCTAAGGCCTCCTTCTCTTTCTCGACGCCCCGCGTGAGCCTCTCCGTGTAGTCGTCGAGCTCGCCCCGGTACGAGCGCCAGCGGCCCAAGACCTGGCTCATCGTCTGCCCGGTGACGTCGCCCTGGTAGAGCGCCAAGAAGGCGTTCTTGCGGGCCGTGCGCCTGCTGCTCACGTCCCCCCTAAACCCTCGTCAGGTACTCTTTGGTGCGTGTGTCAACCCGTACCTTCGCGCCGACGTTCACGAACAGCGGCACCTGCACCACGAGCCCAGTCTCCAAGGTGGCGGGCTTCGAGCCGCCGGTCGCCGTGTCACCCTTGAGCCCCGGGTCGGTCTCGGTCACCTCGAGGTCCACGTGCGCTGGGGGCTCGACGCTTACGACCTCCCCGTCCGCCGAGAGCAGCTTGACCTCGCCGTTCGGGACAACGTAATCCGCGGCCTCGCCTACGACCTCTATGGGGACGGCGATCTGCTCGTAGGTCTCAGAGTCCATGAAGTAGTAGAGATCCCCGTCTTGGTAGAGGAACGTCATCGGTCGCGACTCGGTCCTCACGCTCTCGACCTTCTCCCCTGCCCTAAAAGTCTTCTCGATCACGGCCCCCGTGTCGAGATTCCTCAGACGCGTCCGAACGAACGCTCCGCCCTTGCCGGGCTTTACGTGCTGGAAGTACAGGATCGTGAAACGCTTGCCACCGACCCTTATGGCCGCACCGTTCCTGAACTGGTTGGTAGAGATCATGCCAAGCAATACTCCTGAAATGTGCCTCTTCTTGCTCCGAAAAACGCCGCGATATTATCGCACAGATTTTCGGGGACCTGAGGCGTCGTCCGCGAGTCGTGTTCAAGTATTATCGGGATTTATTGCTCTTCTGGCACCAGGGCAGGTCGTCGCGGGCGACGAGCCATCCGAGCTTTTGAGAGGTCCAATCGTGCGCCTCCGGTTCGACCTGCTCTGGGTCGTCGAAGGCACCTACCGATACGTAGACCTGTCCGGCAACCGCTCTTCCTCGTAGAAGAGTGGCGTCCCGCAGTAGGCGCAGAAGGACTTATACTGACCCGGCGACGAGTGACACCCGCTCTCCGCTACACGCCCGTTCAAATTCGCTCTCCTCCTCGCGACAGAACGTAAGCGACCGCCGCTCGATACCCGTGATCTCCCATCCCGGCGACGACCGCATCCACCGCGGGCGACACGACCGAGCAGCGGCGCCACTCCTCCCTCGCGTGGATGTTTGAAATATGAACCTCTACTTTCGGCACAGACATCATCTCCAGAGCGTCGTGAAGGGCATAGGAGTAGTGGGTCCAGGCGCCTGGGTTGATCACGAGACCAGTGGAGTCCGCCGCTTCTCGGATAGAATTGACCATCTCGCCCTCATGGTCCGTCTGCCTGAACTCGAACCCCACCTCTGGGAACTCGTTCCTCAGGAGCTTCTCTATGTTGTTTAGGGTGAGGGTCCCGTAGACCTCCGGTCGGCGCTGGCCCAAAGCTCCGAGGTTGACGCCGTTAAGGACGAAGACTTTAGGAGCCAAGGACGGCTCCTATCGCCCTGCGCGCTTCTTCGACGCCGACCGGTACATCCCGCTCGGGCCGACCGACGTCTTTCAAGAGGACGAAGCGGTACGTGTGTGCCTCGTCGGAGCTGCGGCGCTTTTTGTCGCGGCCCATCGCTCTTAGGGCCGACTCGACGTCCACGGCGGGGACTCTCAGCGGCAGACCAGCGGCGACTACCAGGTCTTCGTGTGTCGCGAGGAGGTCAGTGCCCAGGAGTTCTTTGGAGAGGTGGGCGGCGGCGAGCATCCCGGCGGCTACGGCTTCGCCGTGGGGTAGGTCGTAGCCCGCGGCGGTTTCGAGGCCGTGGGCTACTGTGTGGCCGTAGTTGAGGATAGCGCGGAGGCCGGACTCCTTCTCGTCCTCAGCAACCACAGCGGCTTTCGCGCGGACGGAGTGCAGTATCAAGGTTTGTAACGCCCCTTTGTCGCCGGTCCGCGCGTCGGTTAGGTACTTAAGATCGTCGGAGAACTCGCTGCCGGTGAGGAGTCCCATCTTGACGACCTCGGCGAGGCCGTGCGAGACCTCGCGTGGCGGCAGGGTGTCGAGCCAGTCGAGCTTCGCCGCGACGAGGTGGGGCTGCAGGAAGGCGCCGATGAGGTTCTTGCCCTCCGGCAGATTCAGGCCGACCTTGCCTCCGACGGAGCTGTCGACCATCGCCAGGAGTGAGGTCGGCAGCTGGACAAAGTTTATGCCCCGCATGTAGCTGCTCGCCACGAAGCCGCCCAGATCGCCGACCACCCCGCCCCCTAAAGCAAAGAGCGTTCCGCCGCGGGACAGCCCCGCGGCAGCGAGCCTGCGGACCACCCCTTCGTAGACTGAGAGGCTCTTCGATCCCTCGCCCGCGGGAACCGTCACGACCTCGGTTAAAGACCACCCCACCTCCCGTAGCGCTTCGACTACCGAGGAGGCGTACAACGGCCCCACGTTCGAGTCGGTGAGGACGGTGGCGGTAGAGGGCTTCAGAGCGCCGGAGACGGCCTGCCCCAGGTCCAGGGCCGGTTCAACGCAGACCTCGTACGGCCTGGTCGCCGCGACGGTTACGCTCCCCTTCACGCGCCGCGAAACCATTCGATCACCTCGTCGGCTACTCGGCGGGGCGGGCGTCCCTCGGGCTCTATGTGGAGCGAAGCGACCTCTAAGTAGTAGGGGAGTCGCTCGGCGTACCGCCGGGAGAAGTCCTCGAAGCTCGTGCCCCTCAAAGGACGTCCGGGGCCGCGGGTTCTCCGGTACAGGACGTCCGTGTCTTCCCAAAGGAACACCGTCGGAACCTCCATGAGCCGGGCGCGGTTGCGGGGATCCTCAACCACGCCGCCGCCGCAGGCGACGACGCGCTCTTGTGGCCCGTCGAGGGCGTCGAGGAGCTCCAGACGCTCCAGCTCGCGGAAGCGGGGCTCGCCCAGAGAAGCGAAGATCTCCCGGATCGAGAGCCCCGACCGCTCTGCCACCGCTTCGTCCAGATCCAAGAACCCCCAGCCTAGATCCTCGGCCACTATGCGCCCCACGGTGCTCTTGCCGCTGCCCATGTACCCCACGATGGCCAACATGCCCGGAGGCCTAGAGGCCCGCCTCCGGTCTCTTCGCAGCGTCGCGGAGGCGGGCTATGTAGTTCTCGTAAGAGGCCCGAATGTCGGTCATGTTATCGACGCCGAACTTCTCCAGGAAGGCCTCCGCGAGGACGACAGCGACCATCGCTTCCCCGATCACCGCCGCGGCGTGCACGGCACACGTGTCGGCCCGCTCCCGGAAGGCGCGCGCGGGCTCGTTGGTCGAGAGATCCACGGTTCGCAAGGCCTTGGCGATCGTGGAGATTGGCTTCATCGCCGCGGCGACGACGACGGGCTCGCCGTTCGTCATGCCGCCCTCCAAGCCCCCGAGGCGGTTGCTGGAGCGGATCAACTCGCCGTCCTGGAAGAGGATCTCGTCCTGAACCTCGCTTGAGCGGCGGCCCGCCACCCCGAATCCCATCCCGATCTCGACGCCCTTTATGGCGTTGATGGACATGACCGCATGGGCGAGCTTCGCGTCGAGCTTGTCGCGCCAGTCCACGTAGGAGCCCAAGCCCGGAGGACATCCGTCGGCCACCACGACGAACTCTCCGCCCAAAGCGTCCCTGGAGCGCCGGGCGGCGTCGATCTCCGCCTTCATCCTGTCGGTGGCGTCCTCGTCCGGGCAGCGCACCTCCGATTCGTCGGCTTTCGCCGAAAGAAGTGCGGCCCGCTCCTTGCTGAAAGAGGCGGCCCCGATCTTGTACACCGCGCTGTTTATAGTTACGCCAAACTCCGACAGGAGCTTACGAGCAACGGCGCCGGCGGCGACCCGGGCGGTCGTCTCGCGGGCGCTCGAGCGTTCAAGGACGTTCCTCAAGTCGTCGAAGGCGTACTTCTGCATCCCGGCGAGGTCCGCGTGGCCGGGCCTGGGCAGCGTGACCTTCCTGGGTGTCTCCTCGGGAGGGTCCGGGCTCATCCGGTCCTCCCAGTTCGCGTAGTCCTTGTTCCGGATGAGCATCGAGAGCGGAGACGCCAAAGTATACCCGTGGCGCACGCCGCCCAAGAACTCGACCTCGTCCTTCTCTATCTTCTGGCGACCGCCCCGCCCGTAGCCCTTCTGCCTCCGGGCGAGGTCCTTGTTGATATCCCCGGCGACGAGGCCCATGCCTGCCGGAACCCCATGCACCAAGACTACCTCCGCTGGTCCGTGGGACTCTCCCGCAGTAGAAAAACTGAACCGCACCGTTTAGAAACACGTCCTCTCTAATCAGCCTCTAAGGGGACGGCCACTCCCGTCGCCTCGAGGCTAATATAAACTACCCGCCAAGAATGATCATCCCAGCGAGAGGGCTTCCGAACGCGACCGAATCGCCATCTTCAGGGGAGTTCAAGAAACTCCCCACCACGAAGCCGAAAAGCTCGACCAGGGGGGGGTCATCCACCACCCCCGCTAACCGAAGAGAGCGCCGCGACCTCGCCACCCTCTTCCACAACCGCCCTGCGCCCCACGCTCGAGTTCTGCCCCAAGAATGCTCTAGCCCCGACTTGAGCCCCCGGACCCACGACCACCCCCGTCGAAACCCACGTCCCGGCCCCGATCACGGCGTCCCTATCTACCACCGCTCGCGGTCCTACGTAGCAGTGGCTCCCGACGACTGCATCCGGATGCACGACCGCCCCAGCCGCCAGCACCGACCCGTCCCCGACGTCTGCCACCGCCGACACGTAAGCTGCCGGATGCAGCGCCGTGAAGAACCGCGCCCCGAGCCCCCGAATCGAGTTCGCTACCCGCAACCGGGCGCCGTTGTCAGTGATCGCCACAACGACGTGCACGACCTCCACCGAAAGCATGCTCTTCAACACCCCGACGTCCCCAAGCACCGGAAACCCGCGAACCTCATCCGGAAGCACAGCGTGAGCATCGTCGTAGAAACCAATGATCCAGGCCTCAAATCCGCCCGCTATCAGGACGTCCAGCGTAAGACGCCCGTAACCGCCAGCACCCACAATGGCCAGCCTAACACCTTCGTCCAGAGCAGTTTCTTGAACTTCTACTTGAGGTTGAGGTATGCCAGTGGTGCTCTCCGGCTCGTTTATCGCGTGCTCCTCTCCACGGTCTCCTCGGCGCCAGTGTTAGCAATTCTAGCACCACTGTTGGCACCTTGCGCTTATCTCTATATTCTGCGGACGCCCGAATCGGCACTACTACCTGTAGTGTCGCTCAGTACGTAAACGCACCCGAGAGGGACCTTCCCCTCAGAAAGTCGCCCGCCGGAAGTGCCCGCCCCCCCGGCATCTGCAGCTCCGTGACTTCCAAAATCCCTTCCTCACAAGCTACTAAAATACGCTCTTTTGCAGGCAAAATCGTACCTGGCTTCAAATCGTGGGTCTCTCTTTCAAAAACATTCGAGCGGAGCACCTTTATAGAACCACCGACGTCGGGATGGAAAGTACGGGCACCTATATGAGGTGTTAGGGCGCGGACCAAATCATGCACCTTTTCGACTCTTTCACCCCACCGGATCACCCTCTCCTCATCCTCTAGTTTAGCAGCATAGCTAGCATAAAGGTTGTTTTGCTTGCTTAGGGTTAGAGAATTTTTTTCGAGCGAAGACATAACCTCTACCATAGCTTTAGCTCCGAGATCGGCGAGGGTTTGCGTGAGCTCGCCGCCGGTCGTGTCGGGGAGGATGGGTGTGCGGCGCTGGAGGGCCACGGGACCGGTATCTAGCCCTTCGTCCATGCGCATGATAGAGACGCCCGTCTCTGTTTCTCCGGCCATAATCGCGCGCTCTATCGGGGCGGCGCCGCGGTAGCGGGGCAAGAGCGAGGCGTGGACGTTCCAAGCGCCCAGAGGTGCCGCGTACAGGGTGTCAGGGCGCAGGATCTGGCCGTAGGCGGCGACTACGAGGGCGTCCTGGGCGGAGATCTCACCAGCCACTTCGCCTATGCGCTCCGGTTGGCGCAAGGTGAGGTCTTGCTCGCGAGCTAGCCGGGCGACGGGGGTGGTCAGGAGTTTGCGTCCGCGTCCGCGTTGGCGGTCGGGTTGCGAGATCACGAGCCCGACCTCGTGCTCAGAGTTTGTCAAGCCGCGCAGGATCGTGGCGGCAAAGGCCGGGGTACCGGCGAACGTTAGCCTCACGGGGCTTAGCGACGAGCCAGCATGCGCTCCCGCAGCTCGCGCATGGCTACTTTTCGGGATTCGCGGTCGGTGCGATCCAGCATCAAGACACCGTCGAGGTGGTCTATCTCGTGCTGAAAGATGCGGGCGAGGAGGCCCTTCGCCTCGACACGCACGGGTGCGCCCAAAGGGTCTTTGCCCGAGACCGTCACGGCCGTAGGGCGCTCGACCTCGACCCGGGTCTGTGGGATGGAGAGGCAGCCCTCCTCGGCCTTTTCGAGGACCTCGGAGTGTTCCTCGATCACGGGGTTGACGATCGCGAACTCGTAGACTTCTCCCTCGTCCTCGTAGGCGGCGACGAAGATGCGTTTTAAGCGGCCTATCTGGTTGGCCGCGAGGCCTGCGCCATCGTTCTCGCGCATGATCCTTAGCATGTTCTCCGCCAAGCGCACCAGCGACTCGTCGAACTCTTTCACCGGCGTCGCCCGCGACTTCAAGACCGGGTCTCCGAACGTCCTGATCTCGTGCACCGCCTCCGCCACTCTTATACCTCCTCGGGGTCCATATTTATGTGCGCCTTGAGCGCGTCGCGGCCGCGAGCCCCGGCCGCCTCGTTCGCGACGAGGGACGCGGCCTCCGCCACGGCGGCGCGCTTGCGGCTTCTCAATAGCACTCGCCAGACGGTACGCCCTCCGTCCCCCGGAAACGGCACCGGGTCGAGCATCTGTACCGTGTCCCTTAAGGCCGGCCGCAACCGTGATTCTACCGCACGCCGCACCGCCTCCTCGGACCCTTCGAAGGTGACCTCCGCAAGGTGCGCGTGAGGCGGATATCCTAAAGCGCGGCGTTTGGGGAGCTCCGTCGCCGCGAACGCCTCGTAGTCGCCCCGAAGAGCTGTCCTGAGCGCGTGGTGCTCTGGTGAGCGGGTCTGCACGAGGAGCCAGTCCCGGCTCGCTTCTGCCGCCCCATACAAAAGCCTGAAGCCCTTCTCGACGGAGCTGCCGAAGAGGAGTGAATCCGCATCGGGTACCGCGACCAAGTCCCACTCCCCCTCGAGCACGCACCGGGCCGTGCCCGCTACGACCGGCGCCCCCTCCCCTTCCCGGACGCTCGCCGTGAGCAACCCGACCTCGACGCCTAGAGCGTCCCTGAGCTCTGCCCGAACCCTCTCTGCGGTGAGACCGGAGACGCCGAGGCGGTCCGAACCGCAGGCAGGGCACTTCTTAGCGGCGCCCTCCTCGTGCCCGCAGGAAGCGCAGAAGAGCGCATCTGTGTCTATCGGGCCGCGGGGCTTTAAAGGGAGGTCGCATGAGGGGCACGTCCACGTGAAGCCGCACCGGTTGCAGGAGACGATCGCGGCACGCCCGAGTTTGTTTGCCACGACGCCGACGCGTCTCCCAAACCGTATCGTTCGACGGCAGGCGTCGAGCAGGGCCGAGCTCAGTGCGGCTCCCGTGCCCCGCATGTCCACCACCGAGACCGTCGGCCACCGGCAGGGTTCGATGGGCGGCAGGCGCCACGTCCCACTCTCCTGCGCGTACACCCTCAAGGAAGGGAAAGGCGAGAAGAAAAGGACGGGGATACCCTCTATCCTACCCCGCACGCGCGCCAAATCCCGGACGTGTACGGGTACACCCTCGTAGCCCGGGCTCGCCCGGTATGCCTCGTTCGGCTCGTCCACCACACAGACGGCGCCGAGTCGCTCCATAGGCACGAGCACCGTCGCACGCGTCCCGACCACGACGTCCACCTCCCCCCGGCGCGCCGCCTCGTAGACTGCGGCGCGGCTCCGGCCCAAAGAGCTGTGGTACGGCGCGACGGTGAGCCCCGCGGGCAACAGCCCTTCGAACGCCTCCACCAGTCGTTCGACAGCCCCGATCTCTGGTGCGAGCACCAGAGCCTGCTCTCCGCGCCTGACAGCGGTCCTCGCGACGGCCGCCGCCGCTACGACACCCTGCGTCGTAGGCATCCGCCACACCCAGGCGGTCCCTCCCCGTGCGAACACTCCCTTCGCTCTATCCTCGTACGCGGCCAGGCCTGAGCCGGAGCCCCTCGCGTACAAGACAGGGACCGGCTCGGGTCTCTTCTCCAGCCGGACGGCTCCGCGCTGGACCAGTCGTCGAAGGGTTTCCCTCCTGGCGCCTGCCGCTTCCAGAAGATCCACGACCGGACGGCCGCGGTCGCGGCCCGCGAGGGCCTCTAACAAAGCCCGCTGCCGGGGTGCCCGGCGCAGTGGTTCGGGAGCGTCCCTCTCGGCCACCGCCCACTCGACGCTCCGTCGCGCCGGTGGCGTCGGGGAGAACGCAACCCTTCCTACTCTTTCGGCGATCTTCAAGCCCTCGCTGCCCAAAGCGCGGCGCAATCGCGACCGGCTAACGACGCTGCCCGGCTTCCAGGGCCAATCGGGGGCGGGATGACGGACCTCGTAGGAATTGGCTGCGAGCCCCGGCGGGAGCGCCATCCGCAGCGTAGCGTGCAGCGGGAGGGCCGCGGCCCCG
This sequence comes from Actinomycetota bacterium, assembly GCA_030776965.1. Taxonomy (GTDB): domain Bacteria; phylum Actinomycetota; class Rubrobacteria; order Rubrobacterales; family Rubrobacteraceae; genus Rubrobacter_F. The sequence continues at coordinate 56,823 of JALYGT010000066.1, read as the reverse complement.
GCGGCCCAGCCGCAGAGCTTCACCAGGCCCTCTGGGAGGGAGAACTCCTTTAGCGTGGCCCGTATCTCCTTGAGCGAACGGTCGCCGGCTGCTTCCTCGAACCCGACGACGATGCCGAGCCGGGAGTAACCGGAGAGGGGAGCCACGACCGCCGTTCCGATCCGGATCTCTCGCGCGAGGTTTTCCGGCACGAGGTAGCTAAAGGGCGGCAAGGCATGCGAGGGGATGAGGAGGCTCACCCGCGCGACGGGAGCGGTTCTCCTGCGTGGCGAGCCCCTGCCCGAAGGCGCCGTACGGTTGGCCAACTACTGCTACAAGCCGGCGGCGCGACGCAGGGCGTCGGCGCGGTCGATCCGCTCCCAGGTGAAGCCCGCCTCGTGACGTCCGACGTGCCCGTAGGCGGCCGTCGCCGCGTAGGTCGGGCGCCTCAAGCGCAGGTCGCGGATGATCGCGCCCGGCCTCAGGTCGAAGTGCTTCTCGACCAGGACGTGCAGCGTGGTCATGTCCACGGCTCGGTGCCGAGGGTCTCGACCATGACGTCAACCGGTCGGGCGAGGATAGCGTCGGACATCTGGTCGGCTATCTTGTCCGGGTGCCCCTCGGTCACCGACTCCGAGGTAAACAGGTGCGGCGTCTTCGCGTCACCTATCCCGGCCGTACCCTCTCTCCTGCTCGCAACCGTGCCGCTCTCCGTCATGTCAGGGTCTCCTCCCCTACCACTATCCTCCCCTACCACTATCATTGCTCGCCGAACTCCTGGCCCAGAGCGTCGAGTATGACGCGAGCTACCTCCGCTTTCGGGGCTCGCGGCACGAAACGCTCCCCTTTGCGGCCCACCACGTGGACCTCGTTCTCGTCGGAGCCGAAGCCCGATCCCTCTGAAGAGATGTCGTTGCCGACCACGAGGTTTACGTCCTTCGTCGCTAGCTTCTCGCGAGCGTCAGCCACAGGGTCCCCGTGCGTTGCAGCGAATCCTACCATAAAGAGCTTCGGGTTTGACTCCCTTACGGCCTTGAGGATGTCCCCGGTCGCTACGAGCTTGAGGTGGAGCTCCTTCGTGCCGCCGCGACGAATCTTGCCCTCCTCGACCCTGGCAGGCGTGAAGTCCGAGACGGCCGCCGCCATGATCAGAGCGTCGGCCTCTCTTGCCAAAGCCGTGGTAGCCTCCTCGACCTCCGCGTAGGTCTCGACGTCCACCCACCGGGCGCCCGGCTCCTTCCCCTCCATGTTCGCGGCGACGACCGTAACTTTAGCCCCGCGCCGGTACGCCTCGCGGGCTATAGCCCACCCCATCTTCCCCGACGAGCGGTTGCTGACGACGCGCACCTTGTCTAACGGCTCCCGCGTCCCTCCGGCCGTGACCAGCACGCGCAACCCCGAGAGCGGTCCGCCAAGAGCGTTGAGAACCTCGTTCGCGATCCCCTCCGGCGAGGCCATGTCTTCCCCGGAACCCTCCAGCACGCGGCACCCGTCCTCCCGCAGGAGCCTTAAGTTCTCGCGCACGGCCGGGTGCTCACGGGTGGCCTCGTCCAGCTCGGGGGCCACGATCGCCGGCCGGACACCGGCGGCGTAGGCTCGCTCGGCGGGTCCGTCGGCCAGACCGTGTGCGAGACGGGCAAGGGTGCCGGTCGAGGCGGGAGCGAAGATCAGGGCCTCCGGGGTGTCAGCGGCCTCTTCGACGATCCGTCCCCCAAACGCGGCGGGGCCGACGAAGCTCGTCGCCTTGGACCCCAAGAGGACTCTTACCTCTTGCCCGGCTTCGGAGAGCTCTCGGGCGATCTGCGGCGCCCTCAAAGCACCTGGCCCGGGGCCGACCGCGAGGAGGATCAAGGCCCGACCCCCCGGAGCGACTTAGGCCGCGCCCTCGCCGTCCTCGTCGGTCTCGCCAGCGGCTCCGTCCGCGACAACGCTTCCGGAGGGGGTGCCCAAACCCTGCATGGAATCCAGGTAATCGTCGCCGGCGGCGGCGGCCCCGGTTCCTTCCGCGTCGGCCTCCTCCGGCGGCTGCCTGAAGCCGACCTCCAGCTTGTCCGCCCTGAGCTCCTCGAAGGCTATGCTAAGGGGGTGCTGGGAGCGCGTGTGGACCTGCGGGCCCGGGATGCCCAGGGACTCGTTCAGCCCCAGGGTGACTGCATACTCGTTGATCTCGCGCGCCCGCCGGGCGGCCACCAGGACGAGCCCGTAGCGAGAGTCCACCTTGTCCAACAGATCGTCGATCTTAAGCTCGTTCAGCATCTTCGTCTTCTCCTTCTCCTACGATGTTCCACATAACTTCGATGATATCCTCTCGGGCCCTCTCGCGGTCTTCGTTGACGACCTCGTAATCGAACTCGTCTCTCGCCGCGACCTCCGAGAGGGCGGTAGTCATGCGTGCCTCCATGGCCTCTAAGTCCTCTGTGGCCCGGCCTTTGAGCCGCTTGCGTGTCTCCTCCAGGGAGGGTGCCCGAACGAAGACCATGACCGCGTCCGGCCGCTTTTCGCGCACGATCCTCGCGCCCTGCAGCTCTATCTCGAGGATGACGGAGAGCCCTTCCTCCAAAAACTCCTCGACCTTCCCTTCGGGGGTGCCGTAGAGGTTGTCCGAATACTCGGCCCACTCGAGAAAGCGTCCTTCCTCGATCCAGCTCTCGAACTCCTCCCGGCTCAGGAAGACGTAGTCGCGCCCGTCGACCTCGCCCTTGCGGGGCTTCCTCGTGGTCGCCGAGACCGAGTAGGCGAGCTTCGGCACCGCGTCGAGGGCGGCCCGGATGAGGGTGGACTTGCCGGCCCCCGAGGGACCGGAGACGACGATCAACCTACCTCGTCGCAACCTAAGGCCCTGAGCAGTCGGTCCCGCTGGCCGTGCGTGAGGCCGACGAGCGTCTTCGACCGGCTCACCCCCGCCTCGCGCATAGTTCTCGTCACCTTTACCCGCCCCATGCCCCTCATCGCGAGGAGCATCTCCTCGACTTTGGCGCCCTTGAGCTCCTCGGATGGGTCCATGAGCAGGTCGTAGATGTGCAAGGAACCGTTCTTGAGGTCGCGCTTGGCGTCGGCCCGGGCGAACCGCACCCGGTTCGCCTCCTCTAGGGCGCTCCGCCGCTCTTCTTGAGTTCTCTCTGGCGCCCGCCTTAACATCGGCCCCGCAGTATACCATCAGCTTTCTTTGCTCGTCACGAAGCAACGGGGGAGGCGTCGTCAGTGGCGGTTCACTAGTCTAAATCGAGCAGGTCGTGGGCGAAAGCCTCGAAGTACCTGACTATGCGCCTTACTTCTCTGCGGTCCTTGGTTCGGTGGGCAGCATCGTTCGCACATCAGTGGTTTCCACATCAAGCTTTACCTGTGCGTACTTGCTCGCGAGCGGCTCAGACACGGACAGTAGAGCGTCGTAGATGTCGCCCCTAATGTGCCGCGTCGCCGATCCCTCTGCGACCTTCGAATTGGCAGCGGGCACAGGGCGAGCACCTACAGCCTCTAGGGCCTTCCTCTTGTCTGCTGCTCTCGCTTGCGCATCGCGCAGGTAGCGAACAAATCCGTTCAAGTGCTACTGCTCGTCCTTCCGTCCGAGCAGGTAAGTGCCGATGCTCTTGAAGATGGCGTCGTAGTCTTCCGGCGACCCGTTCTCCGGGAGGTGTATTTGAAGGTTGAAGTGTATCTGGGGCACCGCTGACCCGCCCGTGGCAACAGGCGCACCTGTAGCGATGGTAGCGGCCTCCGTGGCCGTCCTTGGGAATTGCTAATCTGGCAGGGCTCCCGTTAACTCCGCTGCATTGAGCCCTACCTCGTCCAGGTAGCTCGCGAACTCATCGAGTATCTCTTTGGGATCCCGGACGAAGCTCGCCGTGCCGATCTGCACCACGGTCGCACCCGCGAGCATGAACTCCGCCACGTCCACCCCGCTCACGACCCCCCCGCTCCCCACGACGGGCACGCCTACCGCGCGAGAGACTTCGTACACCGCTCGCAAGGCCACGGGCTTTATGGCCGGGCCGGAGAGGCCGCCCCGCACCAACATTTCTTTGCGATGGGCGTCGATCGTAAGCGCGGGGATGGTGTTCATGACGGTCAGCGCGTCGGCCCCCGCCACCTCTGCGGCTTGGGCATTCTCGACCACCCCCTCGTTGGCGAGCTTGGCGAAGATCGGCTTGCCGGGCACCGCGGCACGACAGGCGGCTACCACCTCCTCGACGGAGGCTGGCCCCGCGCAGAAGGTCAGCCCGCCACACTCTACGTTCGGACACGAGAGGTTCAGCTCGACGGCGGCGATCCGCCCGTCTCCGGCGAGCCGCTCGCAGAGGGCGCTGAACTCGTCCACCGTATCACCGGCTACCGAGACGAAGACGGGTACGCCGAGGTCGAAGGAGTCCAGGTCCTCCAGGAATCGCTCTATCCCTGGGTTCTGGAGCCCGATGGAGTTGACCATCCCCGCCGGAGTCTCCGCGACGCGGGGTGGTGGGTTGCCCGCCCTCGCCGTCGGGGTCGTGGTCTTCGGCAGTATAGCCCCGTATACCCCTTCGACCTCGCCCAGCGCCTCCTTCGCCAGCGTCCCGGAAGCCGGGATCAGGGGTGTCCTCAAAGGTATCCCGCACAGCTCTACCGCGAGGTTTTCCTCCTTCACCCGCTCGCGCACTACCACGCCAGGACCTCTGCGCGAAAGACCGGCCCCTCGATGCACGATCTGACGTACCCTCCTCCCCTCACCGGGACCACGCACCCGTTGCACGAGCCGTTGCCGCACCCCATCCTCTCTTCTACCGAGAGCTGGCAATTACTCTCCTCTCCGGCCGCGCGCTTGACCGCAGCGAGCATCGGGTTGGGCCCGCAGGCATACACCACCCCGTATTCTCCGAGGTCGGGAATCGCGTCGAGGACCGTCCCGAGAGTTCCCACCGACCCGTCCATCGTCGCCACCTTTGCGCCTGGAAAGTCCTCCGCGGCTCCAGCCGTGGTGCTATCAGCGAAGCCGAGGAACACGTCGTGAGTAACGCCCAGCTTGCCGAGTCGTCTGCCGAGAATCTTGAGCGGCACGATCCCTATGCCGCCGCCAAGCAAGGCGACCTTACCCACGGAGGGATCTACCCGGAAACCGCGTCCCAGAGGCGCGCTGACCTCGATCTCATGTGCTCCATCGAGGAGCACGGTGCCACGCCCGCGGACCTCGAAGAGGAGGCTCACCACCTCCCCGTCGTAGTCGTAGAAGGAGAACGGTCGGGCCAAAAACGGGTCGAGGGTGGCCGGGTAGCCGGCCGCACGCGCCATCGCGAACTGCCCCGGCTCGATAGGACCATCCCAGCGGTAGTGGAGCAGGGTGTAGTTGCCCAACTCCCTGCGCTCCTCGACCGGTACGCCGTAGAACTTCACGCCCTCGTGGCGTAGAGGCCTTGCAGGGAGTTGACCCTTTCTATGCCCCCGCCCCGGATCCTGGACTCTATCCCCTGGACGGCTGCTGCGGCTGCGGCGAGGGTTGTGATGCAGGGGACGCCGTGCATGAGGGCTTTGCGACGGATCAGGTACCCATCCGTCCTCGCCCCCCTCCCCCAGGGCGTGTTCACGATGAGGTCCACCCCGCCGCGCTCGATGAGGCCCAGGACGTCCTCTCCGTTCTCCCCGATCTTCGGCACCACCGCGACCGAGAGCCCGTTATTCTTCAGGACCTCTGCTGTACCCTCGCTCGCGGCGAGCTCGAACCCGAGGTCCGCGAACGCGCGCGCGATCAGGATCACCGCCCGCTTGTCCCGGTTGGCCACGGAGATGTACACCCTCCCCGAGGTCGGCAGGGTCTGCCCCGCCGCGGTGAGCGCCTTGGCAAAGGCTCCACCGAAGGACTTGTCTATCCCCATCGCCTCCCCCGTCGAGCGCATCTCCGGGCCCAAGAGCGGGTCCACCCCCGCGAAACGGTCGAACGGGAAGACCGGCGCCTTGACGCTGAAGGAAGCGTTCGTGTCCGGGCTACCGACCATCCCTATCTCCCGGAGCTTCTCCCCGAGGAGCACGCGGGTCGCCACCTTGGCGAGCGGTACCCCCGTCGCCTTCGAGACGAACGGCACCGTGCGTGAGGCCCGTGGGTTGCACTCTATGACCAAGATGTCCTCGCCGCGCACGATGAACTGCACGTTCATCAACCCCACAACCCCGACGGAGAGGGCGAGGCGCCTCGTGTAGTGCTCTATCTTCTCCACGAGCGCCCGGTGGATCGTTATCGGGGGCACGACGCACGAGGAGTCCCCCGAATGGACCCCCGCTTCTTCGACGTGCTCCATGATTCCGCCCACGTACACGTCTTCCCCGTCCGAGACCGCGTCCACGTCGACCTCGACGTAGTCCTCCATGAACTTGTCGATCAGGATCGGGTGCTCGGGATCCGCGGTGACGCTGGATCTGAGGTACAGGTCCAAATCTTCGTTATCGTAGACGATCTCCATCCGCCGTCCGCCCAAGACGTACGAGGGCCGCACGACGACGGGGTAGCCGAGCTCGCGGGCTACCTGTTTGGCTTCTTCGGCGCTCCTGGCGGTCCCGAAGCGGGGGTGCGGGATGCCGAGCTCGGTGAGGAGGCGTCCGAACCGGGAACGGTCCTCGGCGAGGTCTATCGCGTCCGGGGAGGTGCCGAGGATCTTGACGCCGGCCTCCTCGAGCTCACGCGCCAGCTTCAGGGGGCTCTGGCCGCCGAACTGGAGTATCACGCCGGCGGGATGCTCGCGCCTGACGACCTCGAGGACGTGCTCGGCGGTCAAGGGCTCGAAGTAAAGCCTCGTCGAGGTATCGTAGTCGGTCGAGACGGTCTCGGGGTTGGAGTTAACCATCACCGAGTCCAGGCCGGCTTCTCTTAGGGCGTAGCTCGCATGTACGCAGGCGTAGTCGAACTCGATCCCTTGCCCAATGCGGTTCGGGCCGCTTCCCAAGACCACGACGGAGGGGTTCTCGCCACGCTCAACCTCGTCTTCGGTCTCGTAGGTCGAGTAGTAGTAGGGCGTACGGGCGGGGAACTCCCCGGCGCAGGTATCCACCGACTTGTACGTCGGGTGAATCCCCAAAGCCCCGCGTACGCCTCGGGTCACCTCCGTCGAGGTCCCGGCGGCCGCGGACAAGGTCTCGTCGGGTAACCCGGTCCTTTTCAGCTCCAGCAGCTCCTCCGCGCTCAAGGTCTCGGAGACCGCGCCCTCGGCGGCCACGATCCTCGCGATCGAGGCGACGAAGAAGGGGTCTATCCCGGTGCGGGCGACGATCTCCGGTATGTCCGTTCGCGCCCTCAAAGCATCGAAGACCGCGAAGATCCTGTACGGGTTCGGCTCGTCCAGAAGATCCGCGCTTATGTCGTGCGACTCTACCTCCAGCGAAGCCAGGGCCTTCAGGAGGCTCTCCGTGAACGTCCGACCTATGGCCATGACCTCGCCCACGGAGTGCATCTTCGTGGTGAGGCGGGGGAGGGAGCCCGGGAACTTCTCGAAGGTGAAGCGCGGCACCTTCGTCACCACGTAGTCCAGGGCGGGCTCGAAGGAAGCCGGTGTCGCGCGCGTTATGTCGTTGGGGATCTCATCGAGCGAGTAACCCACCGCGAGCTTCGCCGCGATCTTGGCTATCGGGAACCCCGTCGCCTTGCTCGCAAGCGCGCTCGACCTGCTGACGCGCGGGTTCATCTCTATCACGTAGAAGTCGTCCCCCACCGGGTCCACCGCGAACTGGATGTTCGAGCCCCCAGTCTGTACCCCGATCTCGCGTATTATGCGTAGAGAAGCGTTGCGTAAAGTTTGGTACTGGCGATCCGAGAGGGTTTGGGCGGGGGCGACAGTTATGGAGTCGCCGGTGTGGACGCCCATGGGGTCGACATTCTCGATGGAGCAGATGACGACGACGTTGTCGGCGGTGTCGCGCATGACCTCGAGCTCGAACTCTTTCCAGCCGATAACGCTGCGTTCGACGAGTACGCTGCGGACGGGGCTCGCGTCGAGGCCGTCGGTGACGGCGTGGCGGAGCTCTTCGAAGCCGTGCGCCGTGGCGCCGCCCTTGCCGCCCAGGGTGAAGCTGGGGCGTATGATCAGGGGGAAACCTATCTCTTGGGCGAGCTCTAAGGCTTCTTCGACGCGGTGGACGACACGGCTCTCCGGGACCTTGAGGCCTATGCGCTCCATCGCCTCTCGGAAGAGCTGCCTGTCTTCCGCTTTGCGGATCGAGGAGACGGAGGCGCCGAGGAGCTCGACGCCGTACTCGTCGAGGGTGCCCTTCTCGTGCAGCTCCACCGCCAGGTTCAAGGCGGTCTGGCCGCCTAGGGTGGGGAGCAGGGCGTCGGGGCGTTCGCGGCGAACGATCTCGGTGAGGGCTTCGGTGGTTAGGGGCTCGACATAGGTCGCGTCAGCGAGTTCGGGGTCGGTCATGATGGTGGCGGGGTTGGAGTTCGCCAGTATCACGCGGTACCCCTCGTCCCAGATGGCGCGGCACGCCTGCGTCCCCGAGTAGTCGAACTCGGCGGCCTGCCCGATGACTATCGGCCCTGAGCCGATAATCAAGACGCTCTCTATGTCGTCCCGGCGCGGCAACCCTCTACGACCTGGCCTTCTCTTCCGAGATCTCGCCCACGAACTCGTCGAAGAGGTAGCCGGAGTCGCGTGGCCCCGGGCTGGATTCGGGATGATATTGGACGCTCCAGGCGTGATGCTCCGAGCTTGCGAGGCCCTCGACCGTGCCGTCGTAGAGGTTGCGGTGGGTCAGCTGGACACCTCGGGGCATGGTCTCCTCGCTGACGGCGAAGCCGTGGTTCTGGCTCGTGATTTCGATGCGTCCCGTGGCCAGGTTTCGGACCGGGTGGTTCGCGCCGTGGTGCCCGAACGGCAGCTTGTAAGTCTCGCAGCCCAAGGCGAGGCCTAGTAACTGGTGCCCGAGGCAGATGCCAAAAGTAGGCGCCTCCCCGAGGACGCCGCGCAGGTTCTCGACCCCCGCTTTGAGGGCCGCCGGATCCCCAGGCCCATTCGAGAGGAAGACGCCGTCGGGGTTCTGGGCGAGGACCTCCGAAGCGGGCGTGGAGCCGGGCATCGCGAGCACCGAGGCGCCGCGGCTTCTGAGCTCCTCGTAGATGGAGCTCTTCACCCCGTAATCCAGGGCTACGACGCGGCAACGCTCCTCGCCGAAGGCCGGGAGCATAACGGGCTCGCTAAGCTCCGTGATGGAGGACGCCAGGTCCAGGCCCACCATCTCCGGGTGAGCGTTGGCCTTCTCTCGCAAGACGTTAATGTTCGACTCCATGGTGGAGATCACACCGCGCAGCGCGCCCTTGTCCCTCAGATGGCGGGTGAGGGCGCGAGTATCTATCCCCTCGACGCCCAAAGTACCACTCTCTTCGATGAGGGCTGCAAGGGAGCGTTCGCTCGCCCAGTTGCTCGGGTGCGGGGTGTACTCGCGGACCAGGACGGCGGCGGCCTGTATCTTCTTGGACTCCTCGTCGCCGGGGATGACGCCGTAGTTGCCGATGAGAGGGTAGGTGAAGAGCACGATCTGGCCGCGGTACGAGGGGTCCGTCAGGGTCTCCTGGTAGCCGACCATGCTGGTCGTGAAGACCACCTCCCCCGAGACCTCGCCTTCGCCCGCGAAGGTCCAGCCGGAGAAAGAAGTTCCGTCCTCGAGGACCACCAGCGCCCGGCTCCGACCCTGTACCCTAGACTCTAGCTCCAAACTTTGCTCCTATCCCATCGTACACCAACTCGCCGCCGACGAACGTTCCCACGACGCGCCCTTTGAGCCTCCGCCCGAGATACGGGCTGTTTGAGGACCTGCTCAAGAGAGCGTCCTCCCGAACCGTCCACTCCTCGGAGAGGCCTACGAGCGTAAGATCCGCGCTCGCCCCCGGAGAGATCCCGTAAGCGCCGCCGACCCAACGCCCAGGCGCCGAGGCCATCGCCGCGACCAGCCTACGAAGAGGAAGCTCCCCGCCCTGCACCAGCTCCGTATAGAGCGCCGAGAAGGCTGTCTCGTGTCCCAAGTACCCGGGCGCAGCCTCCTCCAGAGGAAGCTCCTTCTCCTCGGAGGCGTGCGGCGCGTGGTCCGTCGCCACGAAATCCAGGATACCACTCCTCAAGGCTTCTCCAACCCCAAGCCTGTCCGCGTCCGGCCTCAAAGGCGGGTTCACCCGGTAGAGGCCATCCAGCGTGCCTATGCACTCGTCGGTGAGCGTCAGGTGGTGCGGCGTAGTGTCGGCGGTCACGTCAGCCCGCCCCTTGAAAAAACCGACGAGCGCCGCCGAAAGCGCCGTCGAGACGTGGGTTATGTGGACCTTCGCGCCCGTCTCAGCCACCAGGGCGAGCGTGCTCGCGGTCGCCACGTCCTCGGCGCTTCCCGGTGAGCCTGGTATCCCCGCGAGCGCCGTCGCTACCCCGTCGTGTGCCACGCCGGTGGCCAGAGAGTGGTTCTCACAGTGCAGGATCACCGGCAGCCCCGCGGACTTCGCGTAGAGCATACCGTTCCTCAAAACCCCGGCGCTTTGGGTCCCTAGCCCATCGTCCGAGACGAAAGATGCTCCGGCCTCCCTGAGGAGGCGCATCTCCGTGAGCCGCTCGCCCTTGAGCTCCTCGTGCAAGGCAGCGGAGACGTAAGCTCGCACCCGCGACTCCCTCTCGACGCGTCTCATCAAGCCGGAGACGACGACCGGCTTGTCCACGACGGGGTCGGTGTTCGGCATCATCACGACGCTCGTGAAACCACCGGCGGCAGCGGCCGCTGAACCCGACTCTATCGTCTCCTCATCTTCCCGGCCCGGCGTTCGCCAGTGGGCGTGCACGTCTACGAAGCCAGGGAAGAGGTGCAGGCCGTCGGCGTCGAGGTACCGCGTGCCCCGCAAGTCCTCCCCCACCTCGGCGACGCGCCCATCCGAGAGGCGCACGTCCATAGTGCCGTCGAGACTAGAGGAGGGGTCCAGCACGTGGGCGCCCCGGACAACGAGGTCTTCTGAGGCGCCCGCCGGAACACCCGTCACGCGGCTGCTTCCTCGACGGCGCCGGTGGCGAGGGCGAGGACCGCTGAGCGGACGGCGACGCCGGAGGCGACCTGGTTGGGGATCAGAGAAGAGCCCGAAAGCACCGCGTCGCCGGAGATCTCCACGCCCCGGTTGACGGGACCTGGGTGCATAACGAGGACGCCTCTCTTCAGGTGTCGCCCCGCGACGCCGTAGTACCGGGCGTACTCGGCGACCGAGGGGATGCGGGCCCCGGTCATCCGCTCTTTTTGGAGACGGAGCGCGTAAAGGGTGTCGGCACCCCAATCGAGCGCGTCGTCCACAGAGAGCAGGATCGGGAGTTCCCAAGCACCGGCCTCGAGGGGCAGGAGGGTTTCGGGTGCGACCAGTGCAACCTCCATGTCCGCCGCGCGGAAGGCGGGGATCACGCTGCGCGCCACCCGACTGTGCAGGATGTCACCCACGACGGCGACCTTCCTGTCCGCCAGCTCGTCGAAACTGCCTGTAGCGCTAGAGAGGGCGTAGAGGTCGAGGAGGGCCTGGGTCGGGTGCTGGCCGCAGCCGTCGCCGGCGTTGATGACGGCAGCGTTCGCGTGTTGGGCGGCCAGAGCGGCGGCTCCCGCCGAGGGGTGGCGGATCACGATCGCATCCGCCCCCAAAGTGTCGAGGGTGACGACAGTGTCCAGGAGGGACTCGCCCTTCTGGATCGCGCTGCCATTCTCAGAGATAGAGACGACGTCTGCGCCCGCCCTTCGCGCGGCGAGCTCGAACGAGACCGCCGTGCGAGTGGAGGCCTCGAAGAAGGCCAGGCAGACGGTCCTGCCGGCCAGAGGCCGCCCCACGCGCCCGGCGCTGTCGTAGGCCCGGGCGAGGTCCAGGATCTCCTTCAGTTCCTTCCCGCTCGCGCCTTCCAGGGTAAGGAAGTTCCTAGGATTACGCAACGCGGACCACCCCGTCTTCCCCGTCGGTCTCAGCCAGCCTCACGCGCACGGTCTCGCTTCGCGAGGTCGGGACGTTCTTCCCGACGTAGTCTGCCCTTATGGGCAGCTCCCTGTGCCCGCGATCGACGAGGATGGCGAGGCGTATCGCCGCCGGCCGGCCAAGCTCGAGGAGTGCGTCCATCGCCGCCCGCGCCGTCCGCCCGGTGTAGAGCACGTCGTCCACGAGAACGACCGTCTTCCCGGTGACGTCGAACGGGATGCGGCTTCCTCGCACCTTAGGTCCTTCGCCTCGCGTCTCGCGGTCGTCCCGGTGCAGCGTGATGTCCAGCGAACCGACCGGGATCTCCAGGCCCTCAAAGTGCTCGATGTTCTCCGCAACCCTCTGCGCTAGCGGCACCCCGCGGGTGAGCACACCGACCAACGCGAGATCGCCGAGCGCCGGGGCGTTGCGTTCGAGGATCTCGTGCGAGATGCGCCTCAGGGAGCGATCTACGCCGTCTTTGGAAAGGACTTCGGAGAAGGTTCGGCCTTCGGGGTGACCGTGCCGACGGACGTCGGCGCTCAATCGTCGCAACCTGTTGCCTCCTTTGCGCCTCACGGGACGCCGTTAAAGGATCGGTCCCGAGCAAGCTACCAGAGGAAGAAGGCCTCGTCAAGCTCGATGCCCGGCGCACGCAAGGCACGCTGGCAACGCCCCGGACGAGTCGGGTCAGGACTCGCCGCGGAGCTCAGCATCTCCAGGGAACGAGTCCGGCAGCTTCAGCGAGAAGCGGAGAATGAGCTGAGGATCGGAGAGCCCGGTCGGCCCCTCCAGGGGATCGTGGCGTGAATCGGACATGCATCCCCAACGGCAAGGCCTTGCGAACTTTATCTCCTCTCGGAGGAGATAAACCACCGGGCGAAACGAGTTACCAAAGCGCGAAAGAGCCGTCTAGCTCGACGGCGGACCGGCGCAGGTCCTCGGGAATCTGGCTCTCAAATTCCAAAGCCTCGCTCATTACCGGGTGCGCGAAGGCCAATGACTCGGCGTGGAGCCAGAGGCGCCGTCCGGGAACAGGTTCGCCGTAGAGCGGGTCGGCGTAGACGGGGTGTCCGATCGCTGACAGGTGGACCCTGATCTGGTGCGTCCGCCCTGTTTCCAGGCGCACCCGCAGCATCGCGTGCCCCGCCGCCTCGTGGAGCACGTCGAAGTGCGTCATCGCCGGCCTCCCAACACCGGCCGCCATGAGGGTGGGGTTCGTCGGGTTCCTTCCCACAGGCGAGTCCACCGTCCCTGCGGCGGGCAGCCCCTCTGCGACCACCAAGGCTCGGTAGATGCGCCTCGCGCGCCTGTCGGCCAGCGCCGCCACGAGCCCAGAGTAGGCCGGCTCGCCCTTAGCGACGACCATCAGACCCGACGTGTCCCGGTCCAGACGGTGCACGACGCCCGGCCGCTCCGGGTCCTCCCCGCCCGCGATGCCCCTCGAAAGTAGGGCGTTAACTAGAGTTCCCGAACGGTTCCCCGCCCCCGGGTGCACCACGAGCCCCGCAGGCTTATCCACCACCAGGAGGTGCTCGTCCTCGAAGATCACCGGGACGGGGATGTCCTCGGGTTTTTGCTCCTCCTCGAGAAGTTGAGCCTCGACCCGATCCCCCTCACGTGCCTTGCGGGCTGGGGCGATTTCGACGCCGCCGACTCGCACGAGTCCTTCCTCGATCATGCGCCTTGCCGCGCTCCGGCTAATATTCAGACGCCGGGCGACGAGCCGGTCCAGGCGTTCCCCGGACTCCTCGGAGATGACCTCGAAGCTCCTGAAGCCCGAGGCGCGGTCGTCGGCCTCGTTAACGGACGAGGCCCACCAGACCTTCCCGGACAGCCTCAGCTTCGGCCCCGCGCACGAAGACTTGCTTGTCCCGGCTCGACGCTCCCTTGACCACGGCGACTTCCGAGCGTGATACCCCGAGGAGCCGCGCCAGGTAATGTTCGACCTCCGCATTGGCCTTGCCCCCGGTCGGTGGTGCCGCGACGGAGATTTTTAGGGCGCCCTCTCCGTACAATCCCTTGAGCGGGGTGCTCTTCGCCCCGGGGGAGACCCGGAGCTTCAGATAGACGCCGCCCGCGGTGGGACCGACGAAGTCCTCAGCCACGCCGGCGCAAGAACCGGCTAGCCCGGAAGCGTTTGCCCTCTTCGGCGTCCTCCCCGGCACGCTCCCTATCACCTTCGAAGAACTCGTCGTAGGCGCGGCCCTCTCCGGTCGGCGTGGACTCCTCCCGATCCACCTCGTCAGCGACATCGGGACCCTGCGTAACGGTCTCCTCTTCGGAGGCGCTCTCCTGGGCGGCCGGGCTCTGGATGGTTGAGGGATCCTCCTCCGGCTCCTCGAGCTCGGGCTCCGGGTCGTGCTCGGCCGCATCCGGACCGGTCGCCCCACCGGCCGGGGTAGTGGCGACCTCTACCTGTTCGGCGGCTCCACCACCCTCCGTGTCGCCAGTCTGTGTATCGCTGGCTCGAGTGTCCTCGTCGCTCCGCGTCGTGGGCCCTTCCCGCTCGCCTTCCCGGCTCCGGGTCCCGGCGGCTTCACGGGCGGTGGCGACAGACTCGAGGTCGAGGCGATCACGCAGAGAAGCCTCTATCTCCTTGGCAGTAGCGACGTCGGCGTTGTCCATCACATCCATATAACTCTTCAGGAGGTAGCGGAAGTCGTTGGCGAAGTCCTGCTTCGCCTTGCGCAAAACCTCGTATGACTCCTGCACCCGCTCGACCCGGGCCGAGGAGTCGGCCAGGATCCTGTGCGACTGCTCGTTCGCTTCGCGTACGATCAGCTCCGCCTCCTTGGTGGCGTTGCGCCTGAGATCTCGCGAGACCTGCTGGGCGTGCACGAGGGCCTCCCGGATCGAGGTCTCCAGCTCCTCGAACTGCTCGAGGCGCTCCTTGAGATTCTTTACCTCATCTGACAGTCGCTGGTTCTCGGCGAAGGTGCGCTCGAACTCGTCCGCCAACTCGTCCAAAAAGTCGTCCACCTGGTTCGCGTCGTAGCCCCGGAGCGTGTTCTTGAACTCCTTGCGCCTGACGTCTACCGGTCGTATAGCCATCGAATCACCCCGTAACAGGTCGTATGAATTGCTGAATGATTATCGTCAGTAGGCTGCGCCCTATGTAGAGGCCGAAGATGACGATGATGGGCGAGAGGTCCAACGCGAATCCTCCAAGCCTCAAAGGTGGGACGCGGCTCCTTATGGGCAGCATGATCGGGTTGACCACGGCACCCACGGCGTCGTAGATGACCTGAAAAAACCGGCTCGAAGGGTAGCCGGGGAACCAGCTGAACAGGATCCAGGCAATGATGAACCCGAGCAGTATGTAGAATGCGTAGTTCACCGCGGTTACGAGCAGCAAGGCCACGCTAAACCCGAACGCCTGCAGAAGAAGGGCATACGAGATCACTTGGTCAACCTCCGGGCCTGCTCGGTCGCGGCCTCCACCCCGTCGTAGATGGCCCCTACGAAGCCCGCCTTCTCCATCGCCACGAACGCTGCCGCCGTAGTACCCCCGGGCGTCATGACCTCGTCCCGGATCTGGTGCGCCGCCCTCTCTTTGAGCAGGACAGCCGTCCCCCCTATGGTCCCGTTGACGAGCCTCCTCGCCACGTCGCGCGGAATACCCTCCCGAACCCCGGCCTGTATCAGGGTGTCCGCGAAGAGCGCCACGTAGGCCGGCCCCGACCCATGGAGCGCTGTCGCGGCGTCGAAGAGCCGCTCCGGGAGCTCCATCACGTCACCGACGTGCCGAAAGATATCCACGACCGTCGGCAGGTAGGCTTTGCCCGGTTCGTTGGTCGCGACGACCGCGGAACCTAGGCCCACCGCCGCGCACACATTCGGCATCACCCGCAGTACGGCGGCGCCCTCGCCCAGTCGGCTGGAGATCGCCGAGATCGGGACGCCCGCCGCCACGCTGACGAGGGCCTTGTCCGCGCCGTTCACGGCTGGAGCGACCTCTTCTAGTACGGTCCCCACGTCCCAGGGCTTGACCGCGACTATGAGGAGGTCGCTCCCTTCGGCGGCCTCCTTGTTCGACGGGGTCGTGCGCACACCGTTGTTCTCGGCCAGACGCATTAGCTGCTCTTCGTGTACATCGCTGACTATGAGGTCGAAGTTTTCGGAGGCGGAGAGCCTGGAGGCAAGTGAGCCCCCGATCATACCCGCCCCGATTATGCCGACCCGCTCCAAGGGCCTAGAGTTGGTTGAAGAACGCACGTTCGGCGAGCCGCTTGCGTTCCTCGGCGGAGACCTCGACGTTGCGTGGCGTCAAGAGAAAGACCCTGTTCGCCACCGTCTGTATGTTGCCGTCCAAGGCGTAGGTCAGACCAGAGCAGAAGTCAACCATCCTGCGGCTAAGCTCCGCGTCGGCTTGTTGGAGGTTCAGGATCACGGGCTGTTGGCGCTTGAAGCGGTCGGCGAGAGCCTGGGCGTCGTTGAAGCTTGCCGGGTTGATCACGCTAACCCTCGCCGGGGGCACCTGCTGGTCGGGGACGGCCCGAAGGCGCGCAGATCCCTCTTGGGCAGCATAAGAGCGGTCCCGTCCACCGGCATCCTCGCTGCCGAAGAGGTCACCCAATGAGGTGCCGAAGGCCGAGGAGCGCTCCGATCTGTTGAGGCGCCTGACCGTTGGGCCCGGCTCGGCGTCCTCGCCCGCGTAACGGTCCTTCGCGTAAGCGCGCCTCTCGTCTTCCTCTTCGTAGTACTCATCCTCTTCGACGCCGAAGCCGAACCAGGCCGCCATACGCTCTAGACGATCTCTAACGCCCATCCATCCTCCTCACGAACGGGCCTCCTCCCTCAAAAAGGCCCGTCCGATCCTGACGATAGTGGACCCTTCCTCGACTGCCACCCAATAATCGTTGCTCATGCCCATCGAGAGCTCCGAAAGGTCGAAGTAGGGTCTCCAATTACTTTGTAGCCTATCACGGATTGTCCGCAACTTCGCGAAAACATAGCGTACATCTTCCGGCTCCGCAACCAACGGTGCGAGCGTCATGAGCCCGCGGGCGCGCACCTTCCCCTCGGTTAGCGCCGCCGCCTCGAGCAAGGGCCTGACCTCGCCCTCCCCGACCCCGTACTTGGATTCCTCTCCACTAACGTTGACCTGGATGAGGATCTCGATCCCCCTCTCGGGCGCCCTCTTCGCGAGCTCCTCGACGAGCCTCGCCGAGTCCACGGAGTGAACGAGCGTCACCCGGTCGGCAACCTCTCTGACCTTGCGGCGTTGAAGGTGCCCGATAAAGTGCCACTCAAACTTATCCCCGAAGATCCCCTGTTTCTTAAGCAGGTCATCGGCCCTGTTTTCTCCTAAAAGCCCGACGCCGGCGTCGGCGAGCGCGGCCACCTGCTCCACCGTATAGTACTTGCTGGCGACGAGAATCCTCGCCTCGTCCAAGTTCCGCCCGCTCTTGCTCAAGGCCTCGGCGACGCGCTCCCGCACGACCCGCAGCCGGTCCCGAACGAGCTCCTCCGTCCTCACGCCGCCGCTCATCACAACGCCACCGCCGCCAAAGCGCGTCCGGTCTTCGGGCCCCGTTTGCGGTGCGAATAGAAAAGGTCCGGCCGACACCCCGTGCATAGGCCCAGATCGTGCACCTCGTAATCCCCGGCCTCCTCAAGGTCCACGCGGATGGCGTCCGGCAGAGACAGGTACCTACCCGACACAACCCTCGGCCCGTACCTCTCGGCGAACCTCCCGGCCAGCTCCTCCGAGACCTCGTAGCAACACCCGCGGATGCACGGCCCTACGTAAGCGCGCGCCCGCGGGCTCACCACGCGCGCGGCCTTGCCGACGATCCCCGCCAGGGTGCCGCGCCAGCCCGAATGCACCATGCCCACCGCCCCCTCACCAACGAGCGCCACCGGCACGCAGTCGGCGACCGCGACGACGAGCGCGAACCCTTCCCTTCTGGTGACGAGGGCATCGGCCTCGCCCGCGAAGCCGGGTCCCTCGACCGTCACGATACCGTCACCCGCAACCTGCCGCACCCAGGCCGAGGGCCGTCCATCCATCACGCTCCTTATGCGTGATAGGTTCTCGGCGACGGCATCCGGATCGTCGCCGACGAGCGTAGAGACGTTGAGGCTTTCGTACGGCGGCTCGGAGACGCCGCCATTGCGGGTGAAGAACCACACCCGGGCGGACCCGGCGTCCGGGTCCGGCGCCACATAGACGGCGCCCCCGGTCTCGGGGAGAGCATGCTCCTTCCAGGGTACGGTCTGCAAAGAGAAGCTGGGCTGGCCCCTGCCCTAACGGCGCCGGAGGAAGGCCGGGATATCCAGGACGTCGCCCTCCGCCTCCGCCGGCTCCTCGCGCGGCTCGGGGATCGTCTGCTCCTCGCGGCGCCTCGTGGCAAGACGCTGGTCAAAGCCGGTAGCTATCACGGTCACGGCCACGCGCTCGCCGTACGTCTCGTCCACGACGGCCCCGAAGATCAGGTTCGCGTCCTGGTGGGCGGCGTTGTGCACGATCTCGGCTGCCTCGTTGACCTCAAAGAGCCCCAAGTCGTCGCCGCCAGTTATGTTCAAGATGATCCCGGTCGCCCCCTCGATGCTCGCCTCCAGCAGCGGGCTCGAGATCGCCTGCCTCGCCGCCTCCGACGCCCGATTCTCGCTGCTCGACTCTCCGATGCCCATCAAGGCCGAGCCTGAGCCCTGCATGATCGTGCGTACGTCCGCAAAGTCCAAATTTATGAGCCCAGGCACCGTGATGAGGTCCGTGATGCCCTGCACGCCCGCGCGCAGCACGTCGTCGGCCATCTTGAAGGCCTCCATCATGCTGGTGCGCTTGTCCGCCACCTGCAGGAGCCTGTCGTTCGGGATGATGATTAGAGAGTCGACGTTCTCCTTGATGCGCTTGATCCCTTCTTCGGCGTACGACGAGCGCCGCCGCCCCTCGAACGCGAACGGCCTGGTCACGACCCCGACCGTAAGTGCACCGGCCTCTCGGGCGATCTTTGCCACCACCGGGGCCGCCCCCGTACCCGTGCCGCCGCCCTTGCCGGCGGTTATGAAGACCATATCCGCGCCCCTCAAGGCCTCCTCGATCTCCGCCTTGCTCTCCTCGGCGGCCTCCATGCCGAGCTTCGGGTCCGCCCCGGCCCCCAAGCCGCGGGTGATCTTCTCGCCGATGTGGATCTTCATGTCCGCGTCGGTCATCTGGAGGGCCTGGGCGTCCGTGTTGACCGCGATGAACTCGACCCCCGACAACCCGGAGTTGATCATACGGTTCACGGCATTGGTTCCCCCGCCGCCGATGCCGACAACCTTGATTACTGCCAGATAGCTTGTGCCCGAGTCCAACATAAATAACCTTTAACCCTTCGTCGCCTAGCTTCTCTCACCCGCTCCCGGTTTGCCCGTCGAGGTTCCTCCCGGACCACCCTCCAAGAGCCCGAAACCAAACCATTCCTTGACCGCAGTCAGTATGCTATCAAAACTGCTCATCCTTGCACCTTTACTCTTCGGTCTAAGGTCATCGTTTTTCGCGGCGAAGTATAGCAGACCTACAGCGGTTGAATACTGAGGCTTTCGTACAGGTTCAGAATCGCCCTTAATACAACGGGGGGCTACCACGCGAACGCGGGCGTCGAGTATCTTCTCGGCGAGCTGCTCGATACCCTCTAGAAGCGAACCGCCGCCGGTCAAGACGACACCCCCGGGCAGGAGGTTACGGACCCGGGCGTTCTCCAAAGAGTCACGGGCGTACTCGAGCACCTCGTAGGCACGGTACTCAAGGATCTGGCTTATAAAGCGGGCGTTGTAGTGCTTGTCGCCCAGCTTGACGGCGGCCACGTCGTCCACCGCGCCGCTGACAACGGTCCCGTACCTCTTCTTGAGCTCCTCGGCAGTCTCAAAAGGGACCTTGAGGCCGTAGGCGACGTCGGAGGAGAAGCTTTCGCCGCCGATGGGGATCACGGTGGTGTGGGTTAAAGAGCCGCGCATGAAGGTCGCGATGTCCGTCGTGCCGCCGCCCATGTCCAGGAGGGCTACCCCCAGGCTCCGGTCCTCGTCGAGGAGGCACGCCTCGCTCGAGGCTAAAGGCTCCAGGACCACGCGCGAGACCTTGACGCCGCAGTCCTCGACCGCCCCGAGGAGATTTTGGATGCTTGAGATAGCGCCGGCCACGACATGCGCCCGCATCGTCACGCTCCTGGCTGCCAGGCCGAGTGGCTGCTTGACCCCCTCGGTCCCGTCGAGGACGAAAGATCGGGGTACGACCTGGATCACCTTCTCGCCTTCCTCAAGCCCGACCTCCTGCCGGGTCTCGGCCTCGAGCCTCTTCATGAACCGCTCGGTGACCGTACGGTTGCGGCTCCGGTTCAGGAGCGTGACCTCGGTGTTGAGCGACCTGATGTGGCCACCGGCGATGCCGACGGCCACCGGTCCGCCGCGCAAGGGCACCCCACAGTCCTCGATCGCCGCGACCACCGACTCCGTCGCTGCTTCCCGGTCCACGATCATGCCGCGCCTCAAGCCGTGGCTCGGCATCTCCCCCACGCTCTCGACCTCCGACCACCCGCGCCGGTCGTCTACCCGGCCGGCGATCGCCACTATCTTCGTCGTGCCGACGTCTATCCCGTAGACCAGCTTGGAGGCCAAAGGGTACTCCTCGCTACCCGCCCGAGCCCTGGGCTCGCTCCTCGGCCCCCGTGCCTACCACCACCCGCTCCGGCGAGCGGAGGTCGAAGTAGAGCGCCTCAGGATACTCTTCCATGAGGCCTTTGAGGGTCCGTACCTGAGGGCTCCCCGCCTCTCCAGCAAAGAGAACGCGGCGCCCCTCGACGGTGGTCATGATGCCGCCAGCGCCGACCCCGTCGACCGAATCTAGCCCGACCCCGTTATCCTCCAACACCTCAACGACCCCCAAGATCTCTTTCAGCCGCGCCTCGTCGAGCCCGATGTGCTCGAGTTCGGCTCCTCCCAAAGACGGAAGCTCCGTCCCGTCCGCCGCCAACACCACCCGACGCTCGCCCAGCTCTCCATTAAGCGCGGCGCTCCGCTCTTCAACCTCAACCGTAACTATACCTGAATCCCAATCTTTGCTCATCTCTGCACCCTTAACCCAAGGATTAGTCTCTATCCGTCTCTCGAGCACCTCCTCGTTGAGGGTGAGGAGGCTGGCGTAGCTCGGGAAGGCCTCCCAAGCCTCCGACTCGGGGAACATGCGGGCGTTTTGGACCTCTACACCGGTCACGGGGAAGAGGAGGTAGGAGACGATTAGGACAACGAAGGCAGTGAGGACGGCCACGACGGTCGAGATCGCGACGGGCCGGAGGAGTTTTTGCGTGACGAGTACCGTCAAACCTGAAGCCGCCACATCAGCTCAGCAGCTCGTCGCCCACACGCGAGATGTCGCCAGCGCCCAGAGTCAAGACAGTATCCCTAGGCTCGGTGATGGCGCGGAGCACGCCCGGGATGTCGTACTGATCGGGGACGTAGTAGACGTCGGGGGGGCGCCGCAGGCTCTCGCAGACGGCGTCCACTACGAGCTTGCCGCTCACCCCGGGCTGGGGCATCTCACCCGCGCCGTAGACGTCGGTGACGAGGACGGTGTCCG
This sequence comes from Actinomycetota bacterium, assembly GCA_030776965.1. Lineage (GTDB taxonomy): Bacteria > Actinomycetota > Rubrobacteria > Rubrobacterales > Rubrobacteraceae > Rubrobacter_F. The sequence goes on along the minus strand of JALYGT010000066.1, from coordinate 35,383 downwards.
CCAGGGTAAGGGCCTCGCCGAACTCGCGGTAGAGGGTGCGGGTGCGCGAGTAGCGGTGCGGTTGGAAGACCGCTACCACTCGGCCTTCCTCCGGGCGGGTTGCCCGCGCCACCTCCAGGGTCGCCGAGAGTTCCGTTGGGTGGTGAGCGTAGTCGTCCACTATCCGTACTCCAAGGCGCTCCCCCTTCAGCTGGAACCGCCGTCGGACCCCGGAGAAGTTTTCGAGGCTCGTGGCAGCCTCATAGGCGTCGTGGCCAAGCCAGCGAGCAATGCCCGCCGCGGCCAAGGAGTTCAGAGCGTTGTGCCATCCGTAGACCCCGAGCTCGACCGTGCCCCGCTCTTCACCGCCCTCGACGAGGGTGTAGGAGTTGGGGGAGAGTATCTCCGCGCGCAAGTCACCGGCCGACAAGCCGTAGGTCGTGACCGGGCAGGGGACCAGGGCTGCGAGACGCAGGCAGTTCGGATCGTCAGCACAGACGACGAGGTGACCGTCGGCGGGCAGGGCTCCGACGAATTTCTCGAAGGTCGAGAGGACGTCGCCCAAAGAGTCGTAGAAGTCCGGGTGGTCGAACTCGACGTTGGTGACAACGGCGCCCTGGGGCTTAAGGTAGAGGAGAGAGCGGTCCGACTCGTCGGCCTCGGTGACGAAGAGGTCAGAGCGTCCGGAGACGACGTTGCTTCCGATGTCGTTTAGCTCGCCGCCGATGAGAGCTGTGGGATCCTCACCCAAAGACCTCAGGACGTGGGTCGTCATGCTCGTAGTTGTGGTCTTGCCGTGGGTGCCGGCGACGGCGATACTGCGGCCGTCCTCAAGGATGCGGGCGAGGATTGCGGCCCGGGGGAGGATGGGGATCGAACGCCGCCGGGCCTCGAGGAGCTCAGGGTTCGTCGAGGGGATAGCGGTGGAGATTACCACTTCTTGGGCATCGCCGACCTGGTGCGCGGCATGCCCGACGTGCACCACTATGCCCATGCCTTCGAGCCTCCGGGTGTACGGCGACTCCTTGAGATCCGAACCGGTGACCCTGTGTCCGCTCCTGTGCAGCACCTCGGCGATGCCGCTCATCCCGGCCCCGCCGATGCCGATCATGTGCACCTTCACGTATTTCTCCTTTTCTCGTTGGCCGCCGTGAGGAGTCGCCCGGCCACCTCGCCGGCAGCCTCGGGTGTGGCTAAGGCCCGCATGTTCTCCGCGAGCTTCTCCCGACGCGCCTCGTCTTCGAGCAAGGCTTCGACGCGGGCGCGCAGAGCATCGGCGGTTACTTCTTCGTCGCGCATAAGCTCGGCCGCGCCCCTTTCGGTGAAGTAGCGGGCGTTGTGGAGCTGGTGGTCACTGGTGGCGTAGGGGTAGGGGATGACGATTGCCGCCCTCCCCGTCGCCGCTGTGTCGAACAGAGAGCCGGCGCCCGCCCGCATCACCCCGACGTCGGACGCCGCCAAAGGATGCCAGAGCTCGTCCTCGTAGGGGACGATCCTGTGTCGGGGGTTGTCGGTCGAGAGGCGGTCGAAGTCCCTCCTGCCCGAGACGTGGAAGACTGTGTAAGGGGTTGCGCCCCTAAAAGCCTCGGCAGCCGCGAGGTTGAGCTTCAAGGCGCCGCCGCTCCCGCCGAAGATCAAGACAACCGGCGGCTCTAGCCCGAGCTTCTCCAGGGCCTCCCCCCTCGACACCCTAAAGAACCCTTCGCGCGTGGGCATCCCGACGGGGACGGCATCGTGCAAGTGTCCGGCGGCCGCGGGAAAAGACACGAAGATCTCCCGCGTGAACCGGCTCGCCAGGCGGTTGGCCCTGCCGGGCACGGAGTTCTGTTCGTGGAGGAAAGTTGGGATCTTGAGGGAGTTCGCCGCGAGAACGGCCGGAGCGCTCGCGTAACCGCCTACCCCTAAGACCGCGCCGGGGCGGTACTCCTTGAGCACGGCGCGGCAGCGTGACAAGGCCTTGAGGAAGAGGAGGCCGGCGCGGGCGTGAGCGACGGGCCTGCCCGAGAGCCCCGCCAGAGGCAGGGCGTGCAACTCGTAGCCAGCACGGGGGACGAGGTCGGCCTCTATGCCTGCGGTCGAGCCTACGAACTCGACGGTGGCTCCCTTATCGTGCAGGCTATCCGCCACGCAGAGCGCGGGGACCGTGTGTCCCCCCGTCCCGCCGCCGGCGATCAAGACGCGCGGGCGACCTTTCGCCCTTAGTCGAGGTCTTTTTGCGAGGTCTGGCCTCACTTACCTTCTCACCGTCCTCCGATATGCGGTAGAGGATCCCTATGGCGGCGAAGCAGACCAGCACGCTTGAGCCGCCGTAGCTGACGAATGGGAGCGTCATCCCGGCCAGGGGCACGAGGCTCATGGCCGCCCCGATGTTGAAGGTTGTCTGGACGGCGAACATCGTAGCGAGCCCCGCCGCGAGGCATCGGGCCATCACCGAAGGGGCGCTCAAGGCGATCTTGTACCCCGCGAGCGCGAGAAAACCGAAGGCCCCGATCACGAGTACCATCCCTAAAAACCCCAGCTCTTCGCCGATGAGGGCGAAGATCATGTCGGTCTGTACCTCGGGGATGGAGACGCCACCTTCGCCTGCCCCGGCCCCGGCGCCGAAGAAGCTGCCCGCCCTGATGGCAACCATGGACTGCACGATCTGGTACCCGGGCCCCTCCGAGACGCTCCAGGGGTCCAAAAAGGTCAAGAAGCGATCGCGCCGGTAAGGCTCGAGGATCATCGCCCCACACAGCACTCCGAGAGCAGCCCCGCCGTAGAGAAGGAGATCTCTGGTCCTGAGTTCCGAGGCCCACAAGACCCCGGCCGCGCCCGCAGCGATCACGACCGAGGTGCCGAAGTCTGGCTCGACGAGCACGAGCCCGAAAAGCAGCCCCACGGCCAAGGTCGGCCACAAGGGTATGGACGACCCCGGACGCAGCCTGGCCACCGCGCAGGAGAGCAAGAGGATCGCCGCCAGCTTCGCGAACTCCGCCGGCTGCAGGCTCACAGGGCCTAGGTCGAACCACCTGCGCGCCCCGCCCACCTCGATCCCCACGCTCGGGATCAGTACCAGGACGAGGCTCACGAGCACGACGAGGTATAAACTCGCCGCGATCTTCCGCCACGCGGTATAGCGCACCTGCTTCGCCACGAGGAACGCCACTACCCCGAGCCCCAGGTGCGCGAAGCGCACGAGCAGGTAGTGCATCCCGTACTCTTTGGAGGTCGCCGAGTAGATCATGACGTTCCCGAGCAAGGATAGCGCCAAAGCCACCGCGAAGAGGTTCGTCCGGAGCGCCGTCACCGGCCAACGGCCCTCCGGGTCAGCCGGTCGGTAGCGTCCTCTGTTATAGCAAGCTCGGCGAAGGCCGCACCCCTCTCTGCATACCCGGCGAACTGGTCGAAGCTCGCGCAACCCGGCGAGAGGAGCACCACGTCCCCGGGGCGGGAGATCTCGCGCGCCTCGGCGGTGGCCGAGGCGAGATCCGGGACCAGACGAACCTCTGTCCCTCTATCCTTCAAAAACCTCGAGATCCTGGGCCCCGCCTCGCCCTGGCACACTACGTATCGGCAGCGCGAAAGGAGCGGCAACACCTCGGCGAAGTCCGTCTCTTTCTCCGAGCCGCCGAGGATCAGGACCACCGGCTTCTCGAAGCTCGAAAGCGCCGCTGCGACCGCTGCTGGATTGGTCGCCTTCGAGTCGTCCACGTAGGTCACGCCGTCCCGCACGGTGACTACCTGCATCCTGTGCGGCTTTACCCGATAGTCGAGCAACCCCTCCTGGATGCCCTTCACAGACGCGCCGAGGTTTTCTGCGGCCGCCGCCGCGAAGAGCGCGTTCTCGTGGTTGTGCGGTCCCGCGAATGCCAGCTCTCCTACCTCCCCCAAGACACGGCCCTTCAGCAAGAGAAGTCCATCTTCGACCAGCGTTTCGCCCTCCCCGACGACGATCGTCTCCGCGACGAGCCCTTCAGCGTTGCCGCGGCCCACAGGGTCGGCGGCGCTGACCAGTGCGAGATCTTTAGGCCCCTGTCCGTCGAAGATGCGCAGCTTGTCGTCGATGTACTCCTCGAATGAGACGTGCCAGTTGAGATGGTCGGGTCGCGTGTTCAAGAGTGCTGCGACCTCGAAGCTGGGCTCCCGAAGGTAGTGCAGCTGGAAAGAGGAGACCTCCAGGATGAGCAAGCCGCTCTTTAGGACCTCCTCCAGGCAGCCGGTCAGGGCTCGCCAGGAGTTGCCGGCGACGGCGTGCGGAATGCCCGATGCGTCGAGGATGCCGTGCAGCATGTCCACGACCGTCGTCTTGCCGTTAGTCCCGGTCACGGCCGCGACCTTTACCTCGGGCCCCAACAGCTTGAGCCCCAGGGCGACTTCGGAGACGACCGGTACGCCTTCCTTTTCGGCCGCAGCGAGCACCACGTCCCTCGGCCGGATGCCCGGGCTCGCCACGACGCGGTCGAAGCGCTCCGCCAAGGTTTCCGGTCCCGCCCCGAGCCGCCCCTCCACGCAGAGCTCGGAGACGAGATCCCTCAGGCGTTCCGAGTCGTGTGTGTCGGCAACGACCACCTCTTCGCCTCTTTCGAGGAGAGCACGGGCGGCAGCGATGCCGGATTCGCCGAGGCCGTAGACGAGCGTCTTCATATGGCGTCGTTGTAGAGCATGAAGTAGTAGAGGACGAAGCCGAACGCGGTGAAGGCAGCCTGGACGATCCAGAACCGCACCACCACCTTGTTCTCCTGCCAGCCCGTAAGCTCGAAGTGGTGGTGGATCGGGGCCATCTTGAAGACCCGCTTCCGCCGTCCCGTTATCCTGAAGACGGCGTATTGGACGATCACCGAGAGTCCCTCTACAACGAAGAGTCCCCCGATCACCGGCAACAGCATCTCCGTCTTCGTCAAGATCGCGGCCGCGGCCAAGACCCCACCGATGGCCAAAGCCCCCGTGTCCCCCATGAAGACCTGCGCCGGGTGGGCGTTGTACCAGAGAAAGCCGATGATGGCCCCCACCATCGCCCCGCAGACGATCGCCACGTCGTACTGACGTTCGAGGAACGCGATGGCCGTATAGGCCAGGAGCGCTATCCCCCCCGCCCCCGCCGCGAGTCCGTCCAGGCCGTCGGTAAGGTTGACCGTGTTAGTCGTGCCGACAATGACCAGGAGCATCAGGAAGCTAAAAAGGACGACCCCGATGACCCCGGGCCCGAGCACGAGGTTCTTCTCGAAGCCGGGGACGATTACGTTCTGCGTCACGCCCACGTAGCGCAGAGCCATGATGTCCGCCAAGACGACCGTCAGGGTCAGCAAAACGAATTTGTAGCGGACGCTCAAACCATCGCTCCGCTTCTTGGAGATCTTCTGCCAGTCGTCGTAGAGCCCGATCCCCGCCGCCGCCGAGACCAAAAGGAGCGTCGTCAAGGTGGCAACGTTAGGACGAGCAACGACCAGGAGCGCCGATCCGAGGCCCATAAGTATCACCATGCCGCCCATCGTCGGCGTGCCTTGCTTGATCAGGTGCGTCTGTGGCCCCTCCTCCCGCACGAACTGCCCGAACTGCTTGGTCTTCAAAAACCCTATGAACTTTGCCCCAAGGGTTACGGTCACCACGAAGGCAATCGCCGCCGCCAGGATAACGCTAAACAATAGCTAGCTTCTCCTTCAACATCCGAGTCAAGTAATCTAATCTTACGCCCCTCGACCCCTTGACGACCACGTAGTCTCCCTCCCGCAGATCGTCCTCGATCCCCTCTGCCGCCGCTTCGGCGCTTTCGTAGAAGAGGACCTCGCCGGGAAAGGCCTCGGCATACCAGCGGGCCTCGTCTCCCACGCAAACGAGCAGGGCAACGCCAGCCTCCCCCGCCAGGGCGCCGGCCTCCCGATGGTACTCTCTCGCCGCAACCCCGAGCTCGAACATCCCACCCAAAACCGCGACGAACCGCCTACCTTGCCTGCAAGCCTCCTCCGCCCCGTATCTCAACACTGCCGCGACCGCCGCCGGAGAGGCGTTGTAAGAGTCGTCGTAGACGACTATGTCGTTCCGCAGCCGGTACACCTCGCCCCTGAGGCCTGTCCGCCGCAACCTTCGCAAGCCCCAGGCACACTCCTCCGGGCCCAGACCCAAAGCCCACGCACCCCCGATCGCCGCGAGCAGCGGCTCGATCAGGTGTGTCCCGAAGACAGGAGTCTTGACCTCGACCGAATGCTTTTCTGGCCCGTCTCTCATGTGCAGGTCGAAGGATAACCCACTCTCCAACTCCGAGATACCCGTAGCATAAAGGTTAGCTTCGGGTCCATCTCCGAAGGTGATACGCCGCGCGAGGTTTCGCCCCGGCCCCGTGGCGGCCTCCGGCGCACCCACGGGGGAGACGAGACCTCCGGTCTCGGGTAGCGCGAGGGCCAGCTCGCCCTTCGCAGCGGCCAAACCTTCGAGGCTTCCGAACGAGTCTAGATGGACCGGAGAGACGGCGGTAAGGACGCCCACTTCGGGTGGGGCGATGTGGCACAGGTGGGCGATATCGCCTTTATGAGTCGCGCCCATCTCCAGAACCAGGACCTCCGTCTTCTCGTCGGCGGCGAGCACCGTTAGGGGCAGCCCTATCTCGTTGTTGAAATTGCCCGCCGTCGCAGACACCTTGCGTCCGGCCGATCTCAGGGCGGCCGTTAAAGCGTCTTTGGCCGTGGTCTTGCCCACGGTGCCCGTGATACCCACGACCGTTGGCGAGTCCATCTCGAGTAAGCTCCACCGGGCCAGCTCCTGCAGCGCGCGGAGAGGGTTCTCGACCACGACCGTCGGCACCGAGAGCGGACGGTCAGCTACCGCCGCGACCGCCCCCCGGAGGTACGCCTCTGGCGCGAAGTCCGCGCCATCTACCCTTCCTTTGAGCGCGAAGAACAGCTCCCCGCCGCGCACGGCGCGCGAGTCGACAGACACGCCCGTCGCGAGGGTCGCCGCGTCGCCGCCCGACAAGGAGCCGACGACGGTCCGGGCCACCATTTCCAAGGAGACGGGCTTCAATGTTTTATCCTGTCTTCTTTTCTCGCGCCTGGAGCGGGGGTTGGATCGGGCGGCGGGGGATCATCCTTCGTGCTCTCGCGATCCGGAGGGACGTTGAAGTAGCCCAAAGTGAAGCCCATAACGTCCTGGAAAGCTGGGGCTGCGACGACCTCGCCGAAGAGATCCTTCTGCGGCTCGTCCACCACTATCATGACGAGGTACTCGGGGTCTTTGGCGGGAGCGAAGCCGATAAACGAGGTGACGTACTCGTTCCCGTAGGAGCCGGTCTTAGGGTCTACCTTCTGCGCGGTACCGGTCTTGCCGGCTACGGTGTACCCGGGGATCTGGGCGAGATGGCCCGTCCCTTCGTCGACCACGCTCTGGAGCATCCCGCGTACTATAGACGAGGTTTCCTGGCTTATCATCTGGGGTCCTGGCTCAGCTTGGGCAGCCTCGTTCACGTAAGGGGTCACCTTTAGCCCCCCGTTGGCCAGAGACGCGTAGCCCGCGGCGAGTTGCAAGGGGGTAACGGTGAAGCCCTGGCCCATGGGGATGTTGCCGATGGAGGTGCCGCTCCACTGCTCGAAGGGCGGCACGATGCCTGCATCCTCGCCGTAAAGGTCCACCCCGGTCCCTTCTCCGAAACCGAAACGCTTTATGTGCTCGACGAGGCGCTCGCCACCCAAGCGCTGGGCGACCTTGATCGTGCCCACGTTGCTCGATTGCGCCAGTATGCCCTTGGGGTTCAAGACCTTTGTCTCGTGCGGCTCCGAGTCGCGGATCACGGTGTCGGCGATCGGGATCGAATCTGCTACCACGAACTTATCCCCCTCTGAGACGGCTCCTTCTTCCAGGGCCGCCGCCATCGTGAAGGGCTTGAACGTCGAACCCGGCTCGTAGGGGTCGGTCAGGACCCGATCGCGCTTGGCCTCCTCGGAGGCTTCCTCGAAATCGTTGTTATCGTAGCCGGGAGAGTTGGCCAAAGCCAGGATCGCCCCGTCCTCGACTCTCATGACGAGCCCCAGGGCGTTCTTGCCGTTGTACTTATTGCTGGCTCTGTGCAGAGCCCCTTCGAGCTCCTGTTGAACCGCGGTATCCAGGGTGAGGCGCACATCTTGCCCGCTCCCCAAGACCTCATCGTAACGGGCCTCGACCCCGCCGAAGGCCTCGTCGGTCCCGAGATACCCGGTGAGCTGGCTGGCTAGGGCCTCGCTCGGGTAGACGCGGAACTCGTCCGGCACCACCGACACGCCCGGCAGGCCAAGATCCTGCACCTCTCGCGCCTTCTCTGGTTCGAGACCCGTAACCACGACGCTGTAGCCGCCAAGCTCGCCCTCGTCGTTCTCCTCCGTGAGCTTCTCCCCGATCTCTTCGGCATCTCCCGCCTCAGAGCCTAAAGCTTCGGCCAAAGCCTCGGCGGCTGCCTCCGGATCTTCGACCTGGTAAGGGGTGGCGACCACCTTGACGGCGTCCAGGCTCGTCGCCAAGCGCTGCCCGTCGGCGGACACTATGGCGCCCCGTCCTATGCCGCTCTCTAGCGCATCCTTCTCGGCAGCGAATGCTTCGGTATCGAACGTCCGGTAGCGCTCATCGTCAACAACGCTCAGTTGCCCCGCCCGCGCCCCCAAAGAGAGACAAACAACCACGACCGCTCCCACGACCAGCCGGAGCCTCCCGCGGCCCGCCGCCCTCTTCATCTTGCCCCGTTTCGGGGGCCTGGAAGGTCTCGATCCCCGTCCCCGAGGCAGCGGTACGACCTTAGCCTCCTTCTTCCGCCTCCCGCGTCCCCCGGTGCCACCGGAGGAGGAACGAGCCACACTTCTAGTCTTTCTACGAGCCGGTGTGTTATTGACCGGTCTCTTTTTTCTTCTCTCCCCCGCCATTTGCTACGTCCTCCCCATCTCTCCCGTAGGTTTCGAGCTCTTTGCCACCAGGGTCTCGCATCTGGAGTTGCTTCCGGGCCATCGCCCGGATCCTTTGTGGCTCCGAAAGCTCCGTGATGCGCACGTCGAGCCGCTCTCCCTCGCTCTCGGCCCTGGCCTTCTCTTCTTCGAGACGGGCAGTCTCCCCTTTGAGCCCGGCCGCGACGTTGTGCACGTAGACACTCCCCAGCATCAAGAGCACCGGCACCACGACCAGCACCACGAACACCCGACGCCCCTTCCACGCCCCGCGTCGTCCGACCCGTCCCGTCATTTCCTTGGAAACGCCCCGCCCCACCGGTCGCTTCTGAACGGGCCTCCCCACGGATGTCCCGTAACGCGTCCTCCTCTGCGGCACGGCCACTAGGAAAAGCCTCCTGGCGACGACAAGCCTGCTTCGAAGTGTTCCGAAGTGCGCACGGCGGAGCGCAGGCGCGCCGAGGCGCTGCGCGGGTTTTCTTCAATCTCCTCCTTCGTGGGCTTCCGGACGACGCCCTTGCGGAAGACAGGGCGTGCCCCGCACACGCAGACAGGAAGCTCCGGCGGGCAGACACAACGCCCGGCGCGCTCGTCGATAAAACGCTTGACCACGCGATCCTCTCCGGAGTGGAACGTGATCGCCACGAGCCGCCCCCCGGGCACGAGGAGCCTCTCCGCTGCGCCCAAAGCCCGCTCGAGGCTACCCAACTCGTCGTTCACGCGCACGCGCACGGCCTGAAATATCCTCTTCGCCGGGTTGCCACCCCTCTCCTTCCAACCGACCGCCGTCCGCACAGCCTCCGAGAGCTCTAGAGTCGTTTCGAGCGGACGCCTGCGGACGATCTCCCGCGCCACCCGCCTTGCCTCGCCGCGAGGAACATCCCCGTACCGGACGAGCACATCGGAGATCTCCGCCTCAGGGGCGGCGTTCAGATAGTCCGCCGCCGACTCGCCACGTCCCGGGTCCATCCGCATGTCGAGCGGTCCCTCTCGGACGTAGCTGAATCCCCGCGCGGCGTCTTCTACCTGGTAGCTGGAGAGGCCGAGGTCGAAGAGGACGGCGTCCGCCACCATGCCCTCCCCTACCAACTTCGCCAGAACCTCGTCGTAGGCCCCGGGCCAAAAGGCGAAGCGTCGATCCTCCTCGGCGAGCTTCGCCGCCCTCCCCGCTGCTTCGGGGTCGCGGTCTATTCCGATGACCCTCCCCTCGGAGCCAAGCTCACTTAAGATCCGCCCGGCGTGTCCCCCTCCGCCGAACGTGGCGTCCACTACCGTTTCAGCGCCATCGAGGGCGAGCGCCTCTACGGTCTCTTCTGGCATCACCGGGTAGTGCTCGGTAGCCATCAAACGCCGAAGTCCCCCCCGGCAAACTCCTCGATGATGTCAGAGAAGGACTCGTCGGCACCGCTAACGTAACGGTTCCACTCTTCGGTGTCCCAGATCTCCAACCGATCATCCACCCCGGTCACCGTGATGTCGCGGCTAAGACCCGCGTACTGGGCGAGCTTCGTCGGGATCAAAACCCGACCCTGACGATCGAGCGTCGCCTCGAACGCCATCGAGAAGAACATGCGGCTGAGTTGACGCCCCCTAGCCGAAAGGTCCGCGTTCGCCTTGACGTTCGCCTTGAACGTCGCCCACTCCTCGGGCGGGAACGCGAACAGACACCGGTCAACCCCCTTGGTGATGACGATACCTCCCTCGAAGTAGGACCGGAGCCGGGAAGGGAGAGTCAACCGCCCTTTCTCGTCCAGGGTGTGCTCGTACTCTCCCAGAAGGGCCAGGACTTTGTCCTCCCACTACGTCCCACTTTGACCCACAACGCGAGAAATTCTTGCATATGCTCGAAAAATGCGCAATGAGCCGGGCCGCATCGCCCTATTTGGCGCCATATCGGCGCTTTTTTGGCCTCTAATCCCTCCTCCCCAGGGATATGGTCTCCCTCGTAAGATATCACAAAAGAGTATTCGTAGCTCCGTGCTCGGGACAAGGGGTAGGGCGGTAGGTCGGGCAAACATACGGAATATATAGTGGTGCTGACCGCGTTAGGGAGTCTACATGTTGTGCCGCAGAGAAATGGCAGGGAATTTTTGCGGGGAGTCGCAGATGCTAGTTAGGGTTCCCTACCCGGGTAGGGGGTTAAGAGAGGGGTGGGCCCACCAGGACTCGAACCTGGGACCGTCCGATTATGAGTCGGATGCTCTAACCAACTGAGCTATGGGCCCGGCGGACGGCCCGCGGTGGCCAAAGCAGGAAGCCACGAGGTGCCTCCGCGGTCGTGCCGAGCTCCCCTGGTTGGACTCGAACCAACAACCCTTCGGTTAACAGCCGAATGCTCTGCCTATTGAGCTACAGGGGAAAGGTTACCGCATGAGTATACGATTTAGGGCCCTGGGCTTCAAGATTCGAGCATGAGGTTGCTCGCCTCGACGGCGGCCTTGTTGAGGCGTCTGAACTCCGCGTGCAGCCGGTATTTCTCGTCGAAGTCGTCGGTCAGGAGCTTCTCCCTCTCGCGGCTCAAGGCCGCGAGCCTAAACCACGCGGCGCGCAAGGAGGCCTCCGAGGGGTAGAGCTTCTCCTCCGAGGCTCTGAGGGCGGAGATCTCGTCCAGCAAGGGGCGGGCGCGCTCGTCGGAGAGGACAGCCTCGAGGTCTTCACCTGCATGCTCGGCCAGCAGGGCGAAAATCCGCGCGTGTGCCTCGTCCCCGAAGTCCCCCTCCTCGATCGCAACGGGCTCATCTATCCCTTGTGCCTTCACCCCCTCGCGCAGAGGACGTGCTGCCAGATCCGGGCGTGCGAGCATGATGGTGAGGAGTTCGCGGCCTGCCTTTTGCAGGCGCAACTCCCCAGCTTCTACTTCAGCAAACCGAAGGGCTAATTCGCTCTTACGGTTAGTGGAGCGGTGCGTTCCGTCCTGCGGGTTAGCTTTTGCGCGAAGCTCCTCAAGGAGCATCTCAGGAGTTACCCCTAAAGACTCAGCCGCAAGACGGACGCCGTCCCTATAGAGGACAGGATCCTCGATCCGCCCTACGAAGGTTTTTATCTCTTGGAGAACGCGGGCGCGGCTCGCAGCGCCTGCGCCCCGGGCACGGTCCGTGATGCGCCGAATGCTGTATTCTAGGATGGGTACTGCGCCCTCGAGCACCTTGCTAAACTCCTCGGGGGCGTGCTTGAGGAGCCAGTCGGCCGGGTCTTCGGGGAGGCGCAGGACACGGAGATCCAACCTCAACTCGGCGGCGGCGATTGTAGCCCTTTCGACGGCCTTCTCGCCGGCCTCGTCGGGATCGAAGAGCACATAGACGACGTCCGCATGGCCGCTCAGAATCTTTAGGTGCTGCTCGGTCATCGCCGTGCCCAAGGTCGCGACGGAGTTCTTTACCCCCGACTGGTAGAGCATGAGGACGTCCGTATAGCCCTCGACGACGAGGGCCGCCTTCTCTTTGCGCATCGCTTCCGCGACCTGCGGAAAGCCGTAGAGGAGGGTGCGTTTGTTGAAGATCTCGGTCTCCGGGGAGTTGAGATACTTCGGCTTGGCATCGCCCAAAGAACGACCGCCGAAGCCGACGATCCTGCCACGCCTATCAGAGATGGGGAACATTACCCGGTCAACGAAACGCTCGCCGCCGCGCGTCGAAAGCAGGCCCGCCGCCTCCAACGCCTCGCGGTCGAGACCGACCTTGCGAGCCGCGTGCATAAAGCCCGGTCCTCCGCGGGGCGGTGCGTATCCGAGGCGGAATTCTACTATAGTAGAATCATCGAAGCCGCGTTTTTTGAGGTAGCGGCGCGCCTCCTCCGCCACAGGAGATTTAAAGAGGTACTTGTGGTAGTAGGCGGTTGCGGCGGCCAAGGCTTTGTAGGCCAAACGACGGCGGGCGGCGTGGCGTTCTGCGGTTCTTTGCTCTTCGGGCGAGCGTCCCTCGAACTCCAGCTCGATGCCGGAGCGTTCGGCTAAAGAGGAGATCGCCTCGATGAAGGAGAAGGACTTGAGATCCATAACGAGTTTTATGGCGTCCCCTCCTCTTTGGCATCCGAAACAGTAATAGAAGTTCTTTTCGGGGGAGACGCTGAACGAGGGGGTCTTCTCGGAGTGGTACGGACAGAGGCCGATAAGGTTCGCCCCCTGGCGTTTTAGCGCGGTGAACTCAGAGGCCACCTCGACGATGTCCGCGTTCTGTCGTACCGCTTCAATGCTGTGTGGCGAGACCCTCAAGCGTTGCCGGCCCTCCTTCCTGCCCAAGTGTTGTCCTGCTATACAAATATTACCGGCGGTCTGTAACTCGGAACAGGGCCGATGTTATCCTGAAAGTTGTGAGCGTGTCCGGACAACCGATAAAGGACTCGCGGCTGGACTTCGCGGATCTGCCGCCCGGGGTGGGTTTTGAGCCCAAGGACGAGCCGCTAAGGCGTGACATAAACCTGCTTGGGCGCATTTTGGGGCAGGTCATCACCGAGCAGGAGGGCAAGGGCTTGTTTGGGGCGGAGGAGGAGATCCGTCTTCTGTGCAAGCGGCTCCGCTTCGACTACGACCCCGACCTCGACGAGAGGCTAAAGAAGCGCATAGAGCAGATGAGCATCGGGGAACTCGGGCGGATCGTACGGGCGTTCTCGGTGTATTTCCAGCTGGTCAACATCGCCGAACGCTACCACCGCATCCGCCGCCGCCGGCAGTACGAGTCCTCCCCCGACAACCCCCCGCAGAGGGGCTCATTGCGGGGCGCGTTGACGCGGCTCAAGAGGGAGGGCTTCGGCGGCGAGGACCTGGAACGCGTGCTAGACGGGCTGAACCTGAGCCTGGTGTTGACGGCGCATCCGACCGAGTCCCAGAGGCGCAGCATCCGCCAGAAACACACGAGGATAAGCGAGATCCTAAACTCCTTAGAGGTTGGCAACCTAACCCCCAGGGAGCGACGAACCGCGGAGGAGCGTCTTGCCGAGGAGACAACCGTTTTGTGGCAGACTAACGAACTGCGCGTCAAGCGACCCGAGGTCGAAGAGGAGATAGGCCGGACCCTACTCTTCTTCGAGAAGCCGCTCGTCTCCTCGACCCTTGAAGCGTACCGGGACCTCGAAAACGAGCTCGCCCGCCAATTCCCCGAAAAAAGCCCCTTCCCTGTGGGGCGTGTCCTCGAGTTTGGCTCCTGGGTCGGCGGAGACCAGGATGGCAACCCGTTCGTCAGACCAGGGACGCTGAACACGGCCCTCGGGTTGCACCGGGATTTGATCCTGAATAAGCATCTGGACTTCGCCGATTCCTTGGCGGATCATCTGACCCAGTCCGTAAAGCTCACGGCGATCTCAGAAGAGCTGGGACGCTCTATCGAACGGGACGAACGGCTCTTGCCCGACGTGGCCCGCGAGTTCACGAGCGAAGAGCACAGCGAACCCTACCGGCGCAAGATGCTCCTCGTGGCCGCTCGCCTAAAGCGTACGCTCGCGGACGCCAAGTCCCGCGAAGCATACGAGAGCGCGGCGGAGCTCAAGGAGGACCTGCTGGTGGTGCGAAGAAGCCTGCTCCGGCACGGCGGGGAGCGGGTCATCGAAGGTGGCTTGAAAGACTTTGTCCGGCAGGTGGACGTCTTCGGATTCCGCCTAGCCCGGCTCGACGTGCGCCAGGAAAGCCAGAAGGTGGGACAGACCGTCATCGAGCTACTGGCTCCCACCGGGGAGGACTATGGAAACCTGGACGAGTCCGGGAAGGTCGAGCTCCTGCAACGGCTCCTCAAAGAACCCGCGACGGAGGGAACGCCCGAGGATCTCTCCGATGAAAGTAGGAAAGTACTCGAGACCTTCGAGAACATCCGGCGGGCGGAGGAGGAATTCTCGGAGCCGCCGGTGGAAGCGTTTATCTTGAGCATGGCCCGCGGGGCGAGCGACGTCCTCGCGGTGCAGTTTCTGGCGCGTAGGAGCGGCTTGCTCGAGGTCAATGGGGAGGGCCGGTGCGCGGCGAACCGGTTGAGCGTAACCCCCCTCTTCGAGACCATAGAAGATCTCAAGAAGGCGCCCGAGGTGTTGCGTAAGCTGCTAGAGGATCCGTTCTACCGCTCGTCGCTCGAAGCGCGAGGAGACCTGCAGGAGATCATGCTCGGCTACAGCGACTCGGGCAAGGACGCCGGGTACATCACGAGCAACTGGGCCCTGTACAAGGCCCAGAGAGCACTCCACGCCGTGGCCCAAGAACACGGCGTGAAGCTCAGGCTCTTCCACGGCCGGGGCGGGACGGTGGGCCGGGGCGGTGGCCCGAGCTACGATGCCATAAGGGCCCAGCCGCCCGGCACGGTAGGTGGACGCATCAGGATTACCGAACAGGGCGAGGTTATCTCGTTCAAGTACAGCATGCCGGGGCTCGCCCGGCGCAACCTGGACACCGTGCTCGCCGCGGTCCTCGAAGCGAGCGCCGAAGAGGAAGCCCGGGAACCTAAAGATGAGTGGGTCGAGGCGCTAGAGCAGCTCTCCGCGTCGTCTTACGAGACCTACCGAGATCTGGTCTACGAAGACAAGGACTTTCTCTCCTTCTTCTACGAGGCGTCACCTATAGAGGAGCTCTCCCTGCTGAACATCGGGAGCCGCCCGGCGGTCCGCGGGGTGATCGAAAGCAACACCAGTGTGGAGAGCCTGCGCGCGATCCCTTGGGTCTTCGCCTGGACCCAGAACCGTTTCCTGCTCCCCTCCTGGTACGGCGCCGGCACCGGGCTCGTCAGGTTCATCGAGGACGGAGGGCCTGACTTGCTGCGAGAGATGTACCACGAGTGGCCCTTCTTCCGGACGTTGGTGGACTTTATGCAGATGACGCTGGCGAAGAGCGACCCGCGCATCGCCGAAGCATACTCCACGCTGGTCGAAGACGACGAGGTCAGGGAGCGGCTCTGGGAGCGCACCTCCGAAGAGCACGCGATGAGCGTGCGAGCGCTACTCCGCATTACCGAACAGGAGCACCTCCTGGACAACTCCCCGGTCTTACAGCGCTCCATACGCCTCCGAAATCCCTATGTGGACCCGCTCTCGTACATACAGGTGAGCCTACTCAGGCGCTTCCGTTCCCTCCCCGAGGACTCGCCGGAGCGCGAGGCGATGGCCCATCCCCTACTCCTCACCATCGCCGGCATCTCCAGCGGCATGATGAATACTGGTTAGGCGTCAGCCATTGGCTTTTGGCGGTCAGCTTCTTGCGGGCCGCGCGTGGCCAAGCTCCTCTTCGCTACTTGCTGATAACTAATGGCTGGTCGCTAACGGCTGAAGATGGTGTCGCTCCGGGGCAAGAACAGCCGTTTGTAAGTCGCCAAGGCGTAGCGGTCGGTCATGCCGGCGATGAAGTCCACAGTCTCTGTTACGGGATCGGGATCGCTCTTTGCCCGCTCCTCCGGTCGCTCCAGGTAGTAGTCGAAGAGCGCAGACACTACGTCCCCAGCCTTACGGTTCTCCCGCGAGCGCGGATTGTGATAGACGTTCTTGAAGAGCCACGTCCTTAGCTCCATCAACGCTTCGTAAACCTCTTCGGAGAGCGTTATCCCATCCCTCTCCCTCGACGTGAGGATCATGTCTCGTACCATGGTGTCTATCCGCGCGCTCATCTGGTCGCCAAGCACCTTGATAGGCCCTTTGGGCAGGTCGTCCCAGGAGATAACCCCCGCCCGCAGGGCGTCGTCTACATCGTGGTTCACGTAGGCTATGCGATCGGCGACACGCACGATCTCGCCCTCCCTCGTGGCAGAATAACCCGTGCCGGTATGGTTCAAGATCCCATCCCTAACCTCGTGGGTCAGGTTTAGGCCTTCTCCTCCTTTCTCCAGGACGTCAACCACGCGCAGGGAGTGCTCGTTGTGCCTGAAACCGCGCCTGTTTGGGAGGCTGGCGAGCCTTCTGGAGAGTGCTTCTTCGCCGGTGTGGCCGAAGGGGGTGTGGCCAAGGTCGTGGCCCAGAGCTATAGCTTCCACGAGGTCTTCGTTGAGGCCCAAAGAGCGGGCAATGGTACGCGAGATCTGCATCATCTCCAGCGTGTGTGTCAAGCGAGTGCGGAAGTGGTCGCCGTCGGGGGCGATGAAGACCTGGGTCTTGTGCATCAGGCGGCGGAACGCCTTCGCGTGTATTATGCGGTCACGGTCGCGCTGAAAGGAGTTGCGTACGCTGTCGGGGGGCTCGGGCTTGGGGCGCCCGATGCTGATCTCGCACGCCCACTCCGGGGTGGGGATGAAGGCCACGATCACATCTTCGTTTCTTTGCTCTCCGGTCTTCATGCCGGGCGGAGGGTGCGACGGTCGGGGACGTTGCCTGGGGCGTGGGCGAGGACGTGGGCGGAGATGACCCGGCGCGTGCTCTCTTCGAGCCTCTCCTTCACGCCGGCCTCCTTTATCGGGCGCGCGACGAGGGTTCGTAGGGCGGTTAAAGCGCCGGGCGGCAGTGGGAAGGAGTCCGCAGTAGCCGAGCGACAGTCGGTGCAGCACACGCCGCCAAGGTTGGGGGCGAAGTATGTGGTTTCGTCGGGGTCTCTCTCGCAACTCACGCAGGCGTCGAGCCGGGGAGTATATCCGGCGAGGATCGAGAGCTTCAAGACAAAAGCCGCCTCGACGCTCTCAAACCCCTCTTCTCGGACCTCCAGGGCTTCGAGGGCGTGGTAGAGGAGGTTGAAGACCCTGCGGTCAGCCTCGTCGCCTCCAAGCAGGGCTCGGATGGCGGCTACTATGTTGCCCGCGGCCTCCAGGCGCATAAGATCCTCGCGGACGCCGCGAAAAGATCGCAAGACCTCGACCTGGGTTACGGTGTCCAGGGTCCGTCCCTCGTAGGCCATGAAGTCCACGCACGTGAGCGGTTCGAGGCGGCCACCGAAGCGCGACTTGGTGCGCCGGATGCCTTTGGCGATAGCCGAGACGAGGCCGGCGTCCTGCGTATAGAGATCCATGATGCGGTCGGCCTCACCGTAGCGGATGGAACGTAAGACTATACCCTTACTCTTGTAGACCGCCACCCTCGGCCTCCCTTATGATCCCTACGCTGCTGCTCGCGCCGAGCCTAGATGCCCCGGCGTTGAGGAGGCCCAAAGCCTCCTCCAGGGTCCGTATCCCGCCCGAGGCTTTCACAGCAAGCCCCTTGGGCGCCTCCTCTCTCAGGAGGGCGACGTCCTCGATGGTGGCGCCAGCGGGTCCGAACCCCGTCGAGCTCTTCACGAAGTCCGCTCCGCTCGCGGCCACGATCCGCACCGCCAGCCGCTTCATCTTGTCCGAGAGGTACCCCGTCTCGACGATGACCTTGAAGACGGCATCGTTCATGCCGTTGTTCATCGCGGCGGCGCCGATCTCGCCGTTGAGACTCGCCAGCTCCTCGGCTACGTAGGCGAATTCGCCCGAGAGGAACTTGGAGATGTTCATGACCGCGTCGAGCTCGGAGGCCCCGCCCTGGATGGCCTCGTGAACAGCCACCGCTTTCGCCGGCGTCTCGTCGGCTCCGAACGGGAACGAGATAACCGTAGCGACCTTGACGTCCGTCCCCCGCAGCTCGCGGGCCGCGAGCCTGACGTGGCACGGGAGCACGCAAACGGCGGCGAAGTGATAATGAGCCGCCTCCCGACAAAGATTGCGGACGTCCCCTTCCGTGGCGTCTGGCTTGAGGAGGGTGTGATCCAGCGTCTTAGCAAACTCCCGCACCCTCATAGCCACGGGCATCCTCCTCGACTAACGCTCCACAAACAACGAAAGAATTATAACCCCAACCGCTCCAGAAACCGTAGGTCGTTACGCCAGCCGGGCGTAACCTTTACTTTCAGGTCGAGGTAGATTCGGGTGCCGAGGAGGCGTTCCACGTCGCGGCGGGCCTCGGTGCCTATCTGCTTGATGGTCCTGCCGCCTTTGCCTAGCATGATCATGCGCTGCGACGCCCTTTCAACGTGGATAATAGCGTAGACGACGGTAACGTTGTCCTTGCGCTCGACCTCGTCTATCTCTACGGCGATCGCGTGCGGCACCTCCTCTCGCAACGCCACGAGCGCCTTCTCCCTTATGTACTCGGCTAGGATCAGTGACTCCGGGTAGTCGGTCACCGCTTCTTCCGGAAAGTAGCGGGGGCCGGATGGCAACAGCCCAAACACCGCCTCCGTCAGGGGCTCGACGTTTATCCCCTCCGTAGCGCTCAAGGGGAATATCTCCTCGTAGCTGCCAAGTCCGGAGACCTCTTCCATCAACGGAAGGACCTCCGAACGGTGCCGCAGCAAATCCACCTTGTTCACGCAAGCGATGGCCGGGGTGCCGGACTCGGCGACGAGCCGGGCCACGTAGCGGTCTCCCGTCCCCAAGTCCCCTCGTGCCTGCGACGCGTCGAAGAGGAGGAGGACCACATCCGACTCGGAGAGGCTATCGAGGACCTGCGTTTGCATGCGATCGCGCAAAGTGTCGCGGGGTTTCTGTGAGCCCGGCGTGTCCACGAAGACCGCCTGGTAGCCCGGGCCATTGCGGACCCCGCGGATGGGGCCACGCGTCGTCTGGGGCCTGGACGAAGTGATGGACACCTTCGCTCCTACGAGCCGGTTGACCAGCGTAGACTTGCCCACGTTCGGACGTCCGAGGACCGCGACGAAGCCACTCTTAAAGCCATATACGGGTTCTTCCGTCACAGGCTCTCCGGACCAAAGGCATGCGGGAGCAACGCGCCGAACGGGTAGCGCACGGGGGCACCGGAGGAGTCGAGCATGACGACCTCTTCGCAGCTGAACTCGCGCAAGACCTGTCGGCACGCACCGCACGGGAAGCAGGGCGCAGCGTCGGGACTCACGATGGCGGCGAGCTGTATCTTGCGGTTCTCGGGTACGGAGTCGGCGACCATTCCGAAGACAGCATTGCGCTCGGCGCAGATCGCAAGCCCATAGGAAGCGTTCTCGACGTTGCAGCCGGCGTGCACGACACCGCCTTCCGTCAAAACCGCAGCTCCTACCCGGAAGCCGCTGTATGGCGCGTAGGCCTTCTCCGAAGCCGTGCGGGCGGCTTCGATGACTTGTGAAAGATCCATACCGGTTGATTCTATAAGACTTGGTGCTCTAGAGGAGTTGGAAGACGGCGATGGAGAGGAGAGTGCCTATGACCGCGCCGGCTACGATCTGATAGACGTTGTGGATGCCGGACTCGACGCGGCTCTGGCAGACGAGCAAGGCCATGAGCAGAGTGATCAGGGAGACCAGCCCCGCGAATCGCCCCTCCGCCGCGATGAAGCTCGCCGCCACCCACCCCGCGAACGCGACCGCCGCGTGCCCGGAGGGCATACCACCCAGGAACGAGTTCGGCGCACGGGCGAGCGCCTTTACGAGGAGCACGGCAATGGCTACGAGCATGAGCGCGACGAGCGTCAGGTGTCCGGGCCAGCGCCGGAGGCTCTCCAGTGTCTCCATCGAGAAGGGACCAAGGTTGTCGTCCAGAATCAGGTACCCCACAGCTAGGGCCGCGACGCTTGTTATGAGCACGGCCCCCGCTGAGACATCTTTAGCGAGCTTGGCCAAGGGGTGGTACTCGCGGGTCATGAGGTCTACGGCGAACTCCAAAGCCGTGTTGAGCATCTCAGTAACGAATACGGCCATGATCACAAGCACGAGTATCGCCAGCTCGAGCTTGCTCACGCTCACGAGCAGACTCAACACCAGAACGGTCACCGCCGCCACGACGTGAAAGCGCATGTTACGCTGGGTGCGCACCGCGTAGATTAAACCGCGGTAAGCGTGGTTGAAGGAGCGTGCCACCCCCTGCTGCCCCTTCGCAGGCTTCGCCACCCGCCCTTTACCCCTCCCGAGCACCAACCCCCCTCAACACATCCTCCTGCACCACCGCCATCTCGCTCGCCTCGAAATCTTCCCCGTGGTCCATCCCCGACAGGTGCAGCGCCCCGTGCACCACCAACTCCTCTACCCTGGCTCGCTCCAAAGCCACGTACTCGGGCGCCACCACGATCTCGCCGACCATCTCCCCGTAAGGGCCATCTATCTCGAAGCTCAACACGTCGGTCGGGGAGTCTACGTCCCTGTACTTGAGGTTCAGCTCCTGCATGACGAGCAGAGGCACGAGGGCCATCGAAACCTCGCCCATGCGGTCGGCGTCGAGCCCCCTGGCGTAGAAGGCCGCTGTGCAGAGCTCGGTCGCCCGCTCGGGGGTAAGCCCGCCGTACTCAGCTTCATCCAAGACGGCGACGGAGAAGGGCATGGGCTCCTCTAGGGGGTCGTCGGGTTTCTAGAGCGTATGGCCTGCGCGGCGGGGGCTTCAGGGTACTCGATACGGGGACCGATGAAGCCTATGAGGGCCTCACGAATGGCCTCGCCGGTCTCGTGGATCTCGCGCATCGTCAGCTCGCACTGGTCGAACTGGCCGTCCTCGAGCTTGGTCCGGATAGTGCCAGCGACGATGTCTTCGATGCGTTTCGGGGTCGGCTTTTCGAGCGACTTCACGGTCGCCTCGACGGAGTCGGCGAGCATCAAGATCCCGACCTCCTTGCTCTTCGGGCAGGGGCCGGAGTAGCGGAAGTCCGACTCGTTGACGTTCGTGCCGCTCTCGACGGCTTCCGCGAGGGCCTTGCGGTAGAAGTACTCGATGCGGGTCGTTCCGTGGTGTTCGGCGATCATGTCGAGGACCTCCGTAGGCAGGTTCCACTCACGCCCGAGCTCGATGCCATCCTTGACGTGACGCTTGATGATGCGAACGGAGAGGGCGGGGGTGAGGGTTGCGTGCGGGTTCATCTGCGAGATCTGGTTCTCTATGAAATAGCCGGGGTGATAGAGCTTGCCGACGTCGTGGTAGTAGGCCCCGACGCGGGCGAGCAGAGGGTTTGCCCCGATTCGCTCGGCGGCGTTCTCGGCGAGGTTGCCGACCTGCATCGAGTGGGAGAAGGTTCCCGGTGCCCCGCGAAGGAGCTTCTGCAAGAGGGGATTGCCGGGGTCGGAGAGCTCGAGGAGCTTCATCGGCGTCAGGATGTTGAAGGCGTTCTCCAAGAGCGGGAGGAGCACCATCGCAAGCATCAGGCTGAGCAGGCCGTTCACGAGCCCGAGCCCGCCCCGTTCTGCGGCCGTCTGGAGGTTGCTGCCCCCGATTAGGGCAAACGCGAAGGTCACTATCGCCGAGACGAGGGCTATGAGCAGTCCGGCGCGCAAGAGCGCCGTGCGGGGCCCCGCGCGTAAGACCGTGTAGATCGCGAACCCCGAGGTGATCAGCAACGCCGCGGTCAGGAAGAAGTCACTGTCGGCGATGATGCCGACGTTCACGCCGGCGATAACGACCATGACGAACATCAGGCGCGGGCCCAGGAGGATGGTGCCCAGGATGCTCAAGCCCGCGAGCGGGATGAGGTACGGGGGTAGATTGAGAAGTACGAAGGCCCTCGCCAGCGCGGTGAAGAGTATCAAGAGGGAGGCGGCGAGCAGGATGCGGATGAGGGCGTTCCTGCGCAGGATCTTGCTCCCGAACCGTTCGAGGAAGTACCAGGCGATCCACATCTCGGTCGCGACCACGATCCCCACCCCCAAAAGCCCCGTCCAAGGGTTCGGGTTGTTCGAGATGAAGGGGCGGACGACGTCCACACCAATCAAGAGCGTCAGCGAGAGCCAGACGGTGAGGAGCATCGTCGCGTACAAACGCATCCGGGGCAGCCCCTCGAGCCAGACCCTGAACCTCTCCATCCGCGTCCGCGGCCGGTGGAATTCCTCTGTCCTCCTGCCGGGCGAAACGGCGGTGGAGGGTACGGTCGTAGGCTGGTTCGGGAGTCCGTTTTCTTCGCTCATTTGTCCGTTGGTTTCGCCTTACGCCTCGGCTTCCGTGGGATCGTTAGCGTGCTCGTAAGCGTCCACGATGCGCATCACGAGGTCGCTGCGGACGATGTCGTCGCGCCTCAGGCGCACGAAGGAGACTCCTTCGACGCCAGTGAGCTTCTTCCGGGCGTCCTCAAGGCCGCTCGTCTTTCCCCTGGGCAGGTCCGCCTGGGTGGCGTCCCCCGTAACTACCATCTTGGAGCCGAAACCGAGGCGCGTGAGGAACATCTTCATCTGCTGTGGGGTCGTGTTCTGCGCCTCGTCGAGGATGACGAACGCGTCGTTCAAGGTCCGGCCTCTCATGAACGCCAAAGGTGCGATCTCGATTATACCTCGCTCCAGGTGTGCCTGGAACTTAGCCGGGTCGATCATCTCGTACAGAGCGTCGTAGAGCGGCCTGAAGTACGGGTCGACCTTCGCCATCACGTCCCCCGGAAGGAACCCCAATGACTCCCCCGCCTCTACCGCCGGCCTGGTCAGGATTATCCTGGTAACCTCACCGCGATTCAGGGCATCGACCGCTAAAGCCACGGCGAGGTAGGTCTTCCCGGTTCCCGCCGGTCCAATACCGAAGACGACTTGATTGTTCCGGATGCCGTCCGTGTAGGCCTTCTGGTTGCGGGTCTTGGGCGAGACGCGGCGGCCCCGATGCGTGAGGATCACGTCCCCCAAGACCTCCTTTCCGTCCCCTCCGGCGCCCATCCTGTACAGGCGCTCGGCCGTCTCGGGACTAAGGTGGTTGCCCTCCTCCGCGAGCTCGACGAGGCCGTCGAAGACCGCCCCGGCCCTCTCGACCTGCGGCCCGTCCCCGCGCAAGACGATCTCGTTCCCGCGCACGATGACCTCGCACCCGACCAAGTCCTCGACGCGCCTCAAGACCGCATCCCGGTCCCCGAAGACCTCCAGCATGAGCCCCGGCGGCACCACCAGCTTGGCCTCTACTTGGCTCCCAGTCGTAATGTTCGTCTTCCCTCCTTAAACTCCTACTACACGCTCAATTCTAACCCTGCAGCCGCTCGCGCACGAGCTGGGCGAGCCTCTTCCCATCAGCCCGGTTCCCAGCGCGAGCGGTCGTCCGGCCCATCACAGCCCCCATATCCTTCATGCTCGTGGCGCCCACTTCGTTTATCGCCTCTTCGACGATCCTGGTCATCTCCTCGTTGGAGAGCGGAGCTGGGAGGTAGCGACGCACGATCTCGGCCTCGGCGTCTTCGGCCTGTGCTTGCTCTTCGCGGCCCGCCTTGCGGAACGCCTCGGCTGACTCCTCGCGCTGCTTGAGCTGGCGCCTCAGGATCGTCACCTCTTCGTCCTCGGTGAGGGGCCTACCCTCCTCGATCTCGGTGTTCTTAAGCGCAGCGGAGAGCATCCTCAAGGCCTCGACGCGTGGCCTGTCGCGGCCCTTCATGGCCCCCTTCGTGTCGCGGGCTATGTCGTCCCGCACGCTCACGGCATCCCCAGCCTCTTACCGCCCATCACGTGCGCGTGCAGGTGGAAGACCTCCTGCCCGGCGTCGGGGCCGTCGTTGATCCTGAACGCGTACCCCGACTCGGCGACGCCTGTCTTCTCCGCTACCCTTTGCGCCACCTCGAAGAGGCGCTTCGCCACGGCGTCGGAGAGCCCTCCCACCTCCGCCAGGGAAGAGACATGCTCCTTCGGGACGACGAGCACGTGCACCGGCGCCTTCTGGCTTATGTCCTTGAAGGCCAGCACCCCCTCTTCGTCGTGCACCACCTCCGACTCGATCTCCCCGAGCACTATCTTACAGAATATGCAGTCGTTCTCGCTCATCTTCTCCTCTCGACGCTCCCAGATTCGCTTCTTGCGCGCTCCAGAACGGCGCAGGCCCGTGCCACCGCCACCACCCCCGCCGTCTCGCTCCGCAGCCGATGCGATCCGAGCGACGCCGAAGAGAGGCCAGCCTCCTTGGCCTCCACCAGCTCTCCCTCGCTCCAGCCTCCCTCCGGCCCCACGAACAACTCAACCGTAGGCCCCAACATGACGTCCTCCAAAGGCGGCAGGTCCGGCCCGTTGTGCAAGAGCACCCCGGTCTCCCCCACCTCGCGTACCAC
Source organism: Actinomycetota bacterium (assembly GCA_030776965.1). Taxonomy (GTDB): domain Bacteria; phylum Actinomycetota; class Rubrobacteria; order Rubrobacterales; family Rubrobacteraceae; genus Rubrobacter_F. Next base: position 10,697 of record JALYGT010000066.1, on the reverse strand, counting down.
CTCCGAGAAATGGACCGGCTCCGTTACCTCGGATATGCGCAGCCGTAAGGACTGACGGGCCGCGGCCTCAGCCACCCGGCACCAGCGCCGTACCTTCCCGTCTCCTTCCGAGAGCCTGACCACGCCCCGCTCCGTAACGAGAGGCACGATGCGCGCTACCCCAATCTCGGTCGTCTTCTCTACTACGAGGTCCATATGCCGACCCTTGGGCACCGCCTGGTACAGGGTTACCTCGCCTTCCCCGCCTTCGGGGGTGGGCCGCTCCGCGAGCAAAGTGGCCTCCCCCTTCCCGGCGAGCTCGGCGACGAAGAGCCTTCCTACCCCATCGACGACCTCGATCCTGTCCCCCGAACGCCCCCGCAGGACCTTGTAGACGTAATGCTCCTCTTCTTCGGAGAGGTGCAGAGCACCGCCGACTTCCAGGGGGGAACCGTAAAAGATGCGCGTGATCCCCACCAAAGAAGAGTACCTTACCGGAAGGCGCTCCTGAGACGGTCGAAGAAGGAATCGCCGCCGCCGTTGTACGTCCCCTCGCCGCTGGCCGCCTCGAAGCGCTCCAGCAGCTCACGCTGCTCGGAGGTGAGGCTGGTGGGCACCATCGCGTCCACGACCACCTTGAGGTCGCCACGTCCCCGACGCCTCAAGCGTGGCATCCCTTCTCCCCTCAAGGTGAGCGTCGCACCCGGTTGCGTCCCGGGCTCTATGCGAACCTCCGTGCTTCCCTCTAGCGTCGGCACCTCAGCCTTCGTTCCCAGAGCCGCCTCGACGAAGTTGATCCTCATCCGGTGGATCAAATCCTCCCCGTCTCGCATGAGCTCTGGGTCTTCTTTTACCCTCACCTTTACGTACAGATCTCCCGAAGGAGCACCTCTCTCCCCGGCATGACCGGCGCCTGGAATCCGGAGCCTCATCCCGTCCTCGATGCCAGCTGGCACCCGGATACGTCGCGCCACCACCTCCGAAACCCGGCCGCTCCCCCGGCAATTCTCGCACTCGATCACGATGACACTGCCGCTACCGCCGCACGTCGGACACGCCTGCGTGCTGACCATCTGCCCTAGCAGACTCTCCCGCACAGTCCTTACGGCACCAGCACCACCGCACGTGCTACACTGCCGCGTCTCCGTCCCCCCCTCGCCGTCACAAACCGGGCACCTCTCGATCGTCTGTACCTTTACTTCACGCTCAATATCGGACGCCGCCTCCTTGAGCGTAACCTGTACTTCAACTTCAACATCACTCCCGCGGCTCGGGGTTCGGGCACCGGCGCCTCCGAAGAAGGAGCTTCCGAACGGGTCACCGAAGCGATCGCCGAAAAAGGCTTCGAAGATGTCCTGGAAGCCGCCGAACGGGTCGCCGCCTGGTCTCCCGGCTCCCGCGTGGGGTATCTGGTGACCGTAAGTATCGTAGGCCCTGCGCGCCTCGGGGTTCGAGAGGACTTCGTAGGCTTCCGTGAGCTCTTTGAAGCGTTCTTCGGCAGTGGGATCGTCGGGGTTGGCGTCCGGGTGGTGCTCGCGGGCCAGCCTGCGGTAGGCCTTCTTTACCTCAGCGTCCGAAGATTCCCGGGACAGGCCCAAGACTTCGTAGTAATCGCGCTTGCTCGCCAACTCTAGAACCTCGAGTCGAAACAGTGGGTCAGGGTCTCGGCCGCAGAGCGGACCGTCAAGATGGCGGCGTCGTACTCCATGCGCTTCGGCCCTATGAGGGTCACGACACCATAGGGCTGCTCACGGCGCGTGTACGCCGCAGCGACGAGGCTCGTTGCCGCAAGGCCGTAAATGCCCGACTCGGCACCGATGGAGACGACCACCCCGGAGGGGTTCGAGACCGAGCGCTTTAAGGCGTCACCGAGGAGCTTGAGGAGCCAGCGGCGCCGCTCAAAGATCTCCACGACCGCCGTCAGGCTCGCGGGGTCCAGGCGGGCGAAGAGGGCCGAGGCGCCCCGGATAAAGAGGCCGCGCTCCGTGGCTCGGCCCAGGACCTCGACGGCTTCTAGCACCGCGTCCACGGCGAGCGGGTTGTAGTCAGCGAGGAAGCGGCGAGCAGTAGCGACCTGAGCGCCGATCTGGTGTCCACCGAGGAAGGCGTTGAGGGAGGCCAAGATCTCGCGCAATTCCTCATCCTCGACGTCAAGGGGAAGGGTTATCGTCGTGCTAGACGCCTGTCCGCTACCCGTGGAGACCACGATGAGGTGTGCACCCTCCCTCAAGGGCAAGTGGTCTACCCGGGTCACTGAGTCTCCCAAAACGCTCGGTCCGGCGACCACCGCCAAAAGGCGCGTCACCTCGCTCATCCCTTCTGAGATCCCTTGTAGCAACTCGTCCACGTTTCCGTAGCCCTCCGCCTCCCGAAAGAGGTTTGCCTCCTCCTGCGAGTCCACAGGGGTCTCCCCAGCCATCAAGGCGTCCACGTAGAAACGGTAGCCCTCGTCGGTGGGGACGCGCCCGGCCGAGGTGTGCGGGTGGGTGAGGAGGCCCTCGGACTCCAGGACGGCGAGCTCCGCCCTGATCGTCGAACTGCTCGCGTCCACCACGCCCGTAAGGGCGTTGCTGGCCACAGGCGTGCCCGTTTGGATGTACAGCTCAAGGGTCTTGATGAGTATCTCGCGCTGTCTGACGGAGATCGTCACGCCGGAAATTTTACCACGATGGTCGTTCGTTTCGGTCTCCTGCTCAGCCCTTCAGGGCCGCGAGGAACGCTTCCTGCGGTATCTCCACGCTCCCGACCTGCTTCATCCGGCGTTTGCCGGCCTTCTGGCGCTCCAGGAGCTTGCGCTTGCGGGTGATGTCTCCACCGTAGCACTTCGACGTCACGTCCTTGCGGTAGGCGCGAACCGTCTCGCGTGCGATCACGCGCTTCCCAACCGCCGCCTGTACCGGCACCTCGAACTGCTGGCGTGGGATGAGCTCTTTAAGCCTCTCGGTGAGGGCGTGTCCCCTGGAGTATGCCCTGTCGCGGTGGACAATGATCGAGAGCGCATCCACAGGCTCACCGGAGACCAGGACCTCGACCTTCACCAGATCGGCGACCTCGTAGCCCTTGAACTCGTAGTCGAACGAGGCGTAGCCCCGGGTACGGCTCTTCAGAGCATCAAAGAAGTCCGTGATAATCTCGGCGAGCGGCAGGTCGTACGTCAACTGCACCCGACGAGCCGAGATGTACTCCATCCCCACTGAGACGCCGCGTCGCTCGTGGCAGAGACCCATCACCGCGCCGACGTACTCCTTAGGGGCAATGAGCGTCGCCCTGACCACGGGTTCCCGGATCTCGTCGAAAAACTCCGGCAGGTCGCTGGGGTTGGTGATCTCGCGCACCTCCCCGTCCACCACGACCTCGTACTTCACGCTCGGCGAGGAGGCGATGAGGTCGAGGTCGAACTCCCTCTCCAACCTCTCCTGCACGATCTCCATATGTAGCAGCCCGAGGAACCCGCACCTGAAGCCGAACCCCATCTTCGAGTTCTCCGGTTCGAAGAAGAGCGAGGCATCGTTGAGCTGTAGCTTCGCCAGGGCCTCCCTGAGGCGTTCGAAGTCGTCCCCCACCGTCGGATACAGTCCCGAGAAGACCGTAGGCAACGCCTGAGCGTAGCCGGGCAGGGGATCTGCGGCCGAGTTCCCAACCCGTGTCACCGTGTCGCCCACGCGTAGTGCCTCTATGTCCTTGAGGCCGGCGATAACGTACCCGACCTCGCCGGCGCGCAAGGCGGGCAGCGCCGTGGGTTTGGGCGAGTAGCAACCGACCTCAAGGAGCTCGAAACGCTCTTCGGAGCCCATCGCCCTGACCTCGTCGCCCTTCTCGAGCTCGCCGTCGACCATACGGGCCAGAGAGATGACGCCCCGATAGGGATCGTAGTGCGAGTCGAAGATCAGGGCGCGTGTCTCCTCGCGCGTGGTTTTGGGAGCCGGGATACGATCCACCACGGCGTCGAGCACGTCTACGATCCCCTCCCCGGTCTTGGCGGAGATCTTTAGGATATCGTCCTCATCTACACCCAACAGCTCGACGAGCTCCTCGGTCACCCCCGGCACGTCGGCGACGGGCAAGTCTATCTTGTTCAGGATCGGAATGATCTCGAGGTCGTGTTCCATCGCCAGGTACAGGTTGGCTAGCGTCTGAGCCTGGATGCCCTGGCTCGCGTCCACGACGAGGAGCGCCCCCTCGCACGCCGCTATCGCCCGCGAGACCTCGTAGGTGAAGTCTACGTGCCCCGGCGTATCGATGAGGTTCAGCGTCCAGTCGCCGTCGCCACGACGGTAGACGACGCGCACGGCCTGGGCCTTGATGGTGATGCCGCGCTCACGCTCGATGTCCATCGTGTCCAGGATCTGGTTCACCCGCTCCCTCTCGGGGACGGCGTCGGTGATGCCCAGGAGCCGGTCGGCTAAGGTACTCTTGCCGTGATCTATATGCGCAATGATGCAGAAATTGCGCGTCCGCTCGATGCTTTGCACCGATAGATTTTACCATGATTGTCCTCTTGTTCCGCATGTGTTACATTCTCCCGGTTAGAGAGGAATTAGATAAGAGGAGCCGTTACCGTGCCCGCACCATCCAAACGCGACAAGCAGAGCCGCCGCAAGTTCGAAAAGAACAGGGCCGTCCGTACCCGCCTGAGGAACATCTCCAAGAACTTCTACAAGGCCCTCGACGCCGGCGACACCGAGAGGGCTACACACTTCAGGGATGAAGCCCAGAAAGCCTATGACAAGGCAGCTTCCAAGGGCGTTATCCACGCCAACAAAGCCGCCCGCAAGACCAGCCGCTTCGATAAGGCGCTCGCCGGCGCCGGTAACGAAGGCTAACCTCTACTGTAACCCTCTCGCGAGTCTGTCGTCTTCTCGACAATTACTTCCTCTTCCCACGCGACTACACCTTCTCGATCGTCTGCCACAAGGTCGAATGCCGCTAATCTGAGAGCTTTAGCACGGCAAGCTCCACCTGAAGCTCGTCTCCGAGGTCCTTCCCGCCCTTGAGGCCGCGTTCCAGGTCGAGCGCGAGCGCGAGCGCGTGTTCGAGGTCTTCTTTGTCGAGCTTCTGGCTCTGCTCTTCGAGCTTGCGGGCGACGAAGGGCGGGACCTTGAGCGTGCTCGCAACCTCGGAGCGGGAAGCGTCGCTCTCGAAGAGGGCGTGGGCGCGAGCGAGGAGCCTGAACTGGCGGCGGACCATATACGTTACCCTGAGCGGCGGCTCGCTGGTCGCGAGCAACGCTTCGAGGAGACCCAGCGCCTCGCCCCGGTCGCCGCTGCCCAAAGCGTCCACGAACGCGAAGATGTTGGACTGCAGGTCTGGCGGGCACAACGCCTCGACCTCGCCCAGGGTCGCCGTTTCACCGGCGTAGAGCGCGAGCTTCTCCACCTCTTTCGAGACCCGGACCTTGTCGTCGGAGCAGCGCGCCGTAAGCTCCTCGGCGACCTCCTCGGGTAGTTCCAGCCCTTGCTTCTTCGCGTAGCCTACGGCCCAACGGGCGAGGGCTTTGCCAGTCGGTTGTTTGAAGTGGTGGACTTCGCCGACCTTCTTGACCGTGGTAAGAAGCTTCTCGCGGGCGCCGAGCTTCGCGCCGAGCATGACGAGGTCGGCCTCGGGCGAGGGGTCCTTCAGGTAGTCTACCACTACCGCCTTCTGGGAAGCGTTCCAGTCATCGAGGTTCTTGACGAGGACGAAGGGGCCGTCGCCGAAGAGCGAGTAGGAATTGCAGGCCGAGACGACGGTCTCGGGAGCGGTCTCCGAGGCCTCGTAGGTTTCGGTGATCCGGCCCTCGCGTAGCTTCTCGACGCTGTGGGCCTTGCGCTCCTCGTCGTCGCCCAAGAGGAGGTAGACTGCCATGCCCCTATTCTAGCCCTAAAGCACGGAGACGAGCACGACCCAGAGCGCCGCCCACAGCACGAGCAAGCCCGCGACTCTGAGTCGTCACCGCTCCTCCGGCATCGTGGCCTCGGGGATGGCGCGGCAACACAGCCGAGGTAGACGAGCCCGGCGAGAGGCAGCGTAGCTCCCGGTGTCACCACAAACGCAGCGCGTATGCAGCTGCTAGCAGAAGCGTCACTATTACGGTACCCACGAGCGCTCAGTCTCCTGATGGATCCAAGACCCGCGCCGCCTAGAACTCCTTATAAGCCGCAGGGCCGGGCTGCGGCGCCCAAGGGGGCGATCGGGAGGGCGCAAGCGCTCAAGGCAGCTCGTACAAGGCGCCGCTACGGGGCGTCCTCGGCCTCCTGGCACCCTTCCTCGGAGCAGCTCTTCAGGGCCTCAAGCCTCGCCTTCAGGTCCTCGACGAGGGCGGGGTCGGTACTCTCGTGGAGGCTCTCAAGCTCGTAGGGGTCGGCTTCGAGGTCGTAAAGCTCCCTCTCCCCATTGTCGTATTCGACGTACTTGTGCGTCTCGGTCCTTACGGTCCCGTAGTTGGGCAGGTTGGCCTGCTCACCTCGGGCTTCCTCATTGGTGAAGGCTTCCAGCAATACCGACGTACGCCACGCAGGATCTTCGCCGTGCAGCAACGGCGCAAGGGAGCGTCCGTCGCCCGGGAACTCTACGCTCGCCAGGTCGGCAAAGGTAGGAGCAAGATCGGTGTTTAGGGCAAGCTTCTCTGTCTTCGTGCCAGCGCTTACCCTCGGTCCCCTCACAAAGAGGGGCACACGCGCACTCTCCTCGTACGGGGTCCTTTTTCCCCCTTTTATGCGGTGCTCGCCCTCATGGAGACCGTTGTCCGAGGTGAAGAAGATGTAGGTGTTGTCTAACTCTCCGGCGGCTTCTAGCTCTTCTACGAGCGAAGCTACCATCTCATCGACAGCCATCATGCTATTCAGGCGCTTTCGGTGACGAGCATCGGTGTTGGAGGACTGTTTGCCAGAGATGCGATCCATATCCCTAACCCAGGAAGGCTTATCCGAGGCGTCCTCCTCATCGAAAGACGGGGGTCTAGGAGCCTCCTCCTCGGAGAAAGCACCCTTATGGCGCTCGGCAGGGGTGGCGGGACTGTGGGGCGCCGTCGGAGCCACATATGCAAAGAAGGGCCTCTCTACGGGCGCCGCCCGCCTAACGAAGTCCGTTGCCTGCCCGGAGAGGACGTCGGTGAAGAAGTCTTCTTCCTCGCTGCCGTAGGAGACCTCCTCGCCGTTCTCGTTGATCCTGTAGTCGTAGTGCCTCTGCCCGTCGAGCTTGCCGTACCACTCGTCCCAGCCCGGAGGGATGTGGGTCGGGTCGCCGGCGGGGTAACCGTTGAGGTACTTGCCGAAGAAGGCTGTCTGGTAGCCGCCTTCTTGCAGGCTAACGGCAATTGAGTTCTCCTCGTGCCCCTCAGAGACGAACGTTTGGAATCCCCCTTCCGGGGGAGCGTTGGCCTTTACGCCATTGTTGTGGGTATAGAGGCCGGTGAAGATGGTGGCTCGCGAAGTACAACAGACCGGGAAGCTCACGAAGGCCTTCTCAAAGTAGGTGCCCTGTTCAGCCAACAAGTAGGTTATCTGGGGCATCTTAAAGGCGGAGGCGTAGTCCAGGTCGTCGGTGAAGATGAAGATTATGTTAGGCCGGTCGTCAGGAGGCTCTGCCTCTTCTTCTCGGGGCGATCCGGATGCCGAGGTCTCGGACCCCGAGCAACCTGCGACGAGTAGGGCCACCGAGCAGGCCAGGATCACGACGGGCATCCTCCTCGCTAAAGACCCGCTACCGCTACTCGTTCGCCTGGCGCCCGCTCTACCAGAAAGCTTGCCCAACCTCATTCTGGCGCTCCTCCCGGTTTGGCTCGTTGCTCCGGCTGGTCCGGGCCCACAGTGCGGTACACGCGATCGCCGCCACGAGCTCCGTCGCCTTGGTCAACAACCCGACCGGGTCCACGGCCTCCGCCACCTCCGCTCCGGGTGGGAGTACGAGCAGGAAGACCGCCCAGAGCACGATCAGGGCGAGCGAGACGCCCGCTCCGGCCAGATAGGCCAGGCGCGAGGGCCACACCAGGATCGCGGCAGCGACAGCCGCCGAGATCACGCCTGCAGCGCAGAAGAAGATCCCTTGGACGACCGCCACCTCGAAGTGCGCGGGAGTAAGACCGAGGTGGAGGGCGGCGCTAAGAGCGAGCCCGACGATCGCCGCCCCTCTCCAGGCAGATGACGAGGCGACGGGTTCGGCGCGCTTTCCCGCGGGCAAGGCCCGCGTACGTCGGCGGCGGACCGCGTACAGACCGAGCCCGGTCGTCGCGAGGACCCCGAGGGACAGCGGCGCCAAGCGCGCAGTGTCTCCTAGAGCCGCGAATCCGTCGTCGTGAGCATGCCCGTCTGCCTTTTCGCCTTTGGCTTTGCCCTTGGCGCCCGCCCGTTCCTGGACCATGAACGCCGCATCGTTGTACCACGCCGTTGTGGCCCCGGCGTCGTCGGTGATAGTCACTGTCAGGTCGAGGTCCTTAGTCTCACTCCCAATTTTCGTGTTGAAGTGGTTGGCGGTGCCGTAGTCGTTGACCGCCGTGAACTCGCGCTCCTCGCCGGGGGCGAGCTCCACCCGCTCGTCCACCACGTCGGTGCTGGTGTGGTTGCGATGGTCCATAATAATCGTGCGGATCCAGGCCTCCTGGGCCTCGTCTCCGGTATTGGTTACGACGAGGTCGTACCGGTCCCCTTCCTGGATCGCGGGCGATGTCGCCTTCCATTGAAACGGCATTCTGCCCACCTTGCCCTTACCGTCCCCGGGCTCGTCGGCGAACACCGGCATTGCAGCCCCTAGCAGCGTTATAAACGCCATCATGATCACAATCGGTAGCCTCTTCAAGGATCTCCCTATCCTCACCGGGTTGCCGGCGTACCTGAAAGACGATACGTCGCCGCTGCCAGTCGTCACGAAACACTCACTCTCTTGTCGATCAGCACTCTTTCGCTGCCAAACATGCTAACCCCCGGACCTTAGAGAAGGCTTAAAGGGGGCTAAAGTTTCTCTGAGAACTGACCTCTTTGTCCGGCGACTCTCGGTCTGATCGAGACGCTCGAACGAGCGAGCAGGACGCCCTCAATAATACCCACCTCCGCGTTGAAAGGTCCAAGACTGCCCCCGTAACGCCCGTTGTGGGTGATTCGGACGTAACCCCACAAGACTCCGCTGGAGGGTTTCGTTAGGGGTACTTAGAAGATCATGTCAGCTGAGGAACAACTCGATCCCCGGCTCCTGGCCCAGCGTGGCGGAGAAGCAACCTTTAGTGCGTTGTAACTTTGTATCATCTTGGGTGAAGCCGGTAGAGGAACGAACGTAATTACTGTTAGTCATGTCCTTGGATTTCTTACCCTCCGAATAGCCTCCGGCGTACCCCCTTGGAACGCTCGGCCTTAAGCTCCCTAAGCCTGCTGCGCAACCCCTCCGCCCGTTTGAGCTCCCGAGCGGCCTTTTCCTGCTCCCTGTTGGCTCGCTCGCGCTCCCTGTCAGCCCTAGCCCGTTCCCTGTGTAGCTCAGCTAGAAGGAGCGCCTTCTCGTGCTGCCAAGCCGCCTCTGCTTCGGTCAGTCCAGTAGTCTCGGTGCCGTTCAGGATGCTCTTGGGGATCTTCCACCGGCCGGTGCGAGGGTCCAGCTCGGCCTCGATCTCCCCGGCGGCCAACTGCTCCAGGATGCAGCGATGAGGAACACCTAGGATCTGGGCGATCTCCGAGGGGGTGTAGAAGTTCTTCGTCATCTCCGGCTCAGAACCCGAAGAACTTCCGCCACCACGAGCGGCGCTCTGAAGGCTCCTGAGCCGCGTCGGAGGTTTCTCGGGGCTCTGTGGGCGCTTCTAGTTCGGGGATACGTTGGGTCAGGGACATGATGATGGTGTCCTTGCGGCTGGCCTCCTCCTTCCAGTCCTCGGCCTCTTGCCTTAGGTACGCAATCTGGTCCTGTAGACTTTGGACCAGCGTACTCATACCAGCATCCGTACCCGTACCGGTTGCCCGGTCTTGCGTGTCCAGGTACACGAATACACGTCCGTCGTCACCCTTGTCGTGTACGAGGGTACCCCGCTGTATCCTCTTGCGGATTGCCTGCTCTTTGACTCCCAGCCTGACCGCCGCCTCCGCCACCGTGACCCTGTCCGTCCTCCCCTTGTATCTGTTCATGTACCCCTCGCTCGGCGAGCACGATTGCCTATCTGTATCTATGGATACTTTGCCATGACGTACGTAGAGATGCTACGGCCAGTTTGGCCAAACGCAATATCTTGGTGGCGGGCCGAAGCCCTGCCTCTACAGCGATCAGCGGCGCCAATGGGAGGCTAACCCTCTACTTCAGGTTCTATTAAAGCGGTTAAGCAGCTTGGCGTCGAGCATAAGTAGACTGAACTAGAGCATCGTTGATCTTGTGCCCCTCGCGCGAATGTGTGAAGTTGCCCCCGTGCAGCCCAGCTGCTCACCTAACCCACGACGAATGCGATGCTCCAAAGGGGCGAAGGAGGTGTACACGTGCAGCGTTCATCCGAGCAGATCGTCCTCACGTGTGAAGAGTGCCATAAGAAGTTGGTTCTTCTCGGCCCCGAAGAGGACTGGCGCTCCAGACGTGCCGTCTTCCAATGTGAATGTGGCCAGAAGCTCACCCTCGACGGCCGTGCCGATAAAGAGGTCCTCGCCGCCTCCTAGCTCTTCCCCACTCGCCTAGCGTCCTCGGGCAGCGAGTGCCCCTCTTCTATCGCTAGCATAAAAGCGCTAGAATTCGTATTGAGGTGGCTATAAAGAGGAGGAGAGCATCCCGACGAGGTTCGA